>LWDI01000078.1 GCA_002083475.1 Proteobacteria bacterium SG_bin5 | reverse complement strand
CTCGGCGGCGGCGGCGACACGGGCATCGGCGCTCGCGGCTTCGGCGCGCGCGGCATCGGCGGCGGCGGCGGCGTCTTGCCAGCGGGTGAAGATCAACCGCGCCTCGGCGGTGCGGATGTCGTCCGAAAGCGCGCGGTAGCGCTCGGCCTGGCGCGCCTGGCGCCGCAGCGCGCCGATCCGCGCCTCTTGCTCGGCCATGATCTCGCCGAGCCGCGCGAGATTGGCCTCGGTCGCGCGCAGGCGCTGCTCGGCGTCGCGGCGGCGGACGTGCAAGCCGGCGATCCCCGCCGCCTCCTCCAGCATCGCGCGGCGCTCGGCGGGCTTGGCGTTGATCACCGCGCCGATCCGCCCCTGGCTCACCAGCGCCGGGCTATGCGCGCCGGTCGCCGCATCGGCGAAGAGCAGGGCCACGTCCTTCGCGCGCACGTCGCGCCCGTTGATGCGATAAGCGGAGCCCGCGCCGCGCTCGATCCGGCGGACGATCTCACTCTCGCCCTCGTCGCTTTCGATCAGCATCGCGACCTCGGCGAAGTCGCGCGCCGGGCGGCGGGTGGTGCCGGCGAAGATCACATCGTCCATCCCCGCGCCGCGCAGCGACTTGGCGCTCGATTCGCCCATCGTCCAGCGCAACGCCTCGAGCAGATTCGATTTGCCGCAGCCATTGGGGCCGACGATGCCGGTGAGCCCCGGCTCGATCCGCAGATCGGCGGGATCGACGAAACTCTTGAAGCCGCTCAACCGCAGCCGCTTGATATGCACTTACGCCCCCTTTCCGGGCGCATCTTGCGCGCGATCGCGGGGCGGTGTCGAGCCCCGGGGGGCGCGGTCGCGGCAATCATGGGTGGCCGCCGGCGAAAGGGAGGGACACCGGCGGCCATAGAGTCGACGGCAGGGCGCCGAATTCAAGATGGCGCCGTAACGATTGCCGGACGGGAATTATAACCACGCGCCAGATGTTGTGGCGCGCCAATGAAATGGGGAGCCGTTACGCTCCTTACAAGGTCCTCATTTGCCGTTCGCCTCGATCATCGCGGGCACGCCCGGGTGGAGCCGCAGCCGCTGGACGCGCTTGCCGTCCGCGGCGGTGATTTCCAGCCGCCAGCCGCTCGGATGATCGAGCACCGCCCCCGCCGCCGGCACATGCCCGGCGAGCAACGCCGCGAGCCCGCCGATCGTATCGATATCCTCCTCGGCCACCCCCAGCCGCGGATCGACGAGCGCCGCCACTTCCTCCAGCTCGGCGCGCGCATCGGCTTCCCAGCCGCCGCCGTCGATCGGCACGAGCAGCGCCTGGGGCGCCTCGTCATGCTCGTCCTCGATATTGCCGACGATTTCCTCGATCAAATCCTCGATCGTCACGAGCCCCTCGGTGCCGAAATATTCGTCGAGCACGATCGCCAGATGCACGCGTTTCTGCCGCATGTCCGCCAGCAGATCGAGCGCGCCGCGCGACATGGGGACGAACAAAGGCTCGCGGATCAGCCCGGCGATGCTTTCGGGATGTTCGGCCCCGGTCGCCAGGATCGCGAACACGTCCTTGATGTGAACCATGCCGATGATCGTATCGAGCTTTTCGCGGTACACCGGCAGCCGGCTATGCCCGGCCTCGGCGAAGAGCTTCACCAATTCGGCGAAGCTGGTCCGCTCCTCGACCGCGACGATGTCCGCGCGCGGCACGCCGATGTCGCCCGCGTCGCGCTCGCCGAAATGGAGCAAATTGCGCACCATCTGGCGTTCGAGCGGCGAGAGATCGCCCTTGGCGTCGGGCGCGGGATCGTCCTCATGCGCGTCGATCACTTCCTCGATCTGCGCGCGGAGCGATTCGTCATGGTGCTCGCCGAAGATCCAGGCGCGGAATTGGCGCCACAGCCCGCCCTCGCTGGGGGCGGCGTCGCCGGTACTTTGGCCGTCGGGCATTAGCGGGTGTCAGTCCTCATAAGGGTCATGCAAACCAAGCGACTGTAGCACATTTCGTTCGATCCGCTCCATGGCTTCGGCTTCGTCGTCGCCGTGATGATCATGGCCGAGCAGATGGAGCGTGCCGTGGACGATCAAATGGGTGGCGTGCGCGGCGAGCGCGATGCCGCGCTCGGCGGCTTCGGCGGCGCAGGTTTCGTGCGCGAGGACGATGTCGCCGAGCAGGATTTCGGCCTCGGTTTCAGGGGGGTGGCCGAGCTCGTCGGCGTCGAGCATCGGAAAGGAGAGGACGTTGGTCGGCTTGTCCTTCCCGCGATAATCGCGGTTGAGCGCCCGCACCTCGGCATCGCTGGTGAGGCGGATCGAGAGTTCGATCAGGGGCGGCGCCTCGGCGAGGCAGGCCGCGTGCGGGGTGGCGGCAATCGCGGCGCGCGCCGCGCGCGTGGCGAGTGCTTCCCAGGGCTGGTCTTCGGCCCAGGGGGATTCGAGGAGGACGTCGATCGAAAGGCTCATGCCGAGGGTCCGGGGCGGTTGGCGATATACGCTTCCAGCTCGCGGCGGCGGATGTGATCGGGGGGGTAGATTTCGCCGTAGATTTTCTGGGCGCGGGCGAGATAGCCCTCCGCCGCCGCGCGCTCGCCAAACGCATCGGCGACGCGGGCGCGGACGAAGGCGAGGCCGGCTTCGTGGCGCGGCAGCCAATCTTCGTTGGGAACGCGATCGGGGATCGGCGCCAGCACCTCGCGCGCTTCGCCGGGCCTGTCGGATCGGACGAGCGCCTCGGCCCAGCAAGAGCGGATGATGTAAGTCCCGCTGCTGGCGGCGCCATCCACACGCTCCCACAGCGGCAGGAGTTCGCGCCACATAACCTCGGCCTCGGCAGCGCGGCCTTGATTAAGGATGGCGCTGGCAAGGCTGTGGCGCGTTACCAGCGTACCCGACCCTTCGGCCCCAATCACACGCTCGTACAGCGGGAGAAGAGCGCGCAGCTGTGCCTCGGCCTCGGCAGCGCGGCCAAGGCCGGTCAGGCAGAGCGCAGCGCAATGCGCTACCCAGATGTAATGCTGCTCCCACCGTTTTGGCGGATCGGCTGTGGTGATCGCCATCGCCGCGCGATAGGCATCGAGCGCCTGATCGAAACGGCTAAGTTCGCGCGCCGCGTTGCCGAGCGCACGCAGCGCGAAGAGCTGGGCTTCGGTATCGGCGGCATGGACCGCCTTCATCGCGGTGGCGAGGCGCAGTGCCTCGTGCCAGTCTTTATCGACATACAGCGCCTTGCCGATCGCGTTCTCGAACTGCCGAACAGTCCATTGATTTTCCGGCTGATCGTTGGCCGCGACGGCTTCGGCGATGACGCCGGCATCTTTGAGGGTCAGTTCGGCTCTCTCGGACTCCCCGGTGCGGTTCGTAACTTTGGCTAACCTTGTCTGAGCGTCTTGCTCCAATTCGCTTGCGCTGCGTTTGGCGCGGGCGTGTTCGCTAGCCGCGCCTTCGGCGAACCCCCTAGCCGCCGAGGCGGAAGCTTTGGCCGCGTCGGCCATTTTTCGTACCTCGGCCAACTGGTCGTTCACTTCATCCGCGCGCACATTCACTTCTGCCAATCGTTGTTTGCTCTCTTCGATCGACGCCCGTTCCTGTTCGGCGAGCCGCTCAAATTCGGAGCGGGCAGTGGCGACTTGCTTCTTTGCCTCTTCTCTGGCCTCCGTCTTGGCGACGTCTCGCGCGGCAGCCACAGCTTCTCTCGTGGCGCGAAACGTGAAGAAGAACACGGCGATCGTGATTACCGCCGTCAAAAGGCCGATCAATCCACCTAGCAGCGCGATCAGATTAGCCTGCTGCGCATCGGCCCGGCTCGCTTCTGCTTGCGCTCCCTCGAGCGTCGCCAGCCGTTTCTCCACCTCCGCCCGCTCGCGGAGCGCCGCATTCTCGGCCTTGAGCGCCGCGACTTCCGCCTGCGCGGTTTTCGCCGCCACTTCGGGCTCCGCGCGCGGGGCGGCCACCGCCGGGGCGGCGATCAGCAGCAATGCCAGCACAACCCCCCGCATGCGCGCCTCCCCCGAAGATCGGCCCAGTCGCCCGATCACCGTTACGTCAATAAATCGATCGCGCGCCTCAGGCCAAGTCCGTCGCCGCGAAATCATTGCGACGACGACCGACGCACCGAGAAACAGCTTTACATGTCGCCGGAAAGCGCGTCGAAAAAGCGCTTGTCGGCTTTCAGTCCCGTCGGCAGCGGCATCGGATGGTCGCGCCAAAATTGCCGCAGCCATTCGGGCGCGCCCTCGGCGAGCGAGTGGCGCATCATGTAATCGGCGACCGCGAGCTTGATGATTTCGGCCATCGGCGTCCCGCGCTCATCGGCGAGCCGCGCGATCATGCGGACGACCTCCGCATCCTCGATCAACAACGGGGCGGCGAGCGCCTGTTGCTCGGCGCGGCTGAGGGGCTCTTGCGGCGCGTTCATGCCTCCCCCTCATAAGCCTCCACGATCCGCCCGACAATCGGGTGGCGCACCACGTCGGCGGCGGTGAAGCGGCAGATGCTGAGGCCCTCGATCCCCTCGAGCCGCTCGACCGCGTCGTTGAGGCCCGAGGCGCGCGTGCCGCCGGGCAAATCGGTCTGATTGGGGTCGCCGCACACCACCATCCGGCTGTTCTGGCCGAAGCGCGTCAGGAACATCTTCATCTGCGCGGGCGTGGTGTTCTGCGCCTCGTCCAGGATCACGAAGGCGTCCGCCAGCGTGCGCCCGCGCATGAAGGCGATCGGCGCGATCTCGATCTCGCCCGAGGCGATGCGCCGCTCGACCTGCTCGGCGGGCAGGCAGTCGTTGAGCGCGTCGTACAGCGGGCGGAGATAAGGATCGACCTTCTCCTTCATGTCGCCGGGCAGAAAGCCCAGCCGCTCGCCCGCCTCGACCGCCGGGCGCGAGAGGATCAGCCGCTGGACCGAGCCGGTGATGAGCTGCGCGACGGCTTGCGCGACCGCGATATAAGTCTTGCCCGTCCCCGCCGGGCCGAGCGCGAAGATGATGTCGTGGCGGGTGAGCTCGCGCATATAATGGCCCTGCGCGAGCGTGCGCGGGACGATCGTTTTCTTGCGCGTGCGGATCATCACCGAGGGCGCCGCCTCGGCCTCGGTCGAGATGATGCCGTCGAGCGTCGGTTCGGAGGCCATGGTGATCTCGGCGTCGATCAGCCCGGCATCGATCGTCTCGCCGCGCAGGATGCGGCGGTAGAGCCCCTGCAGCACGTCGCGCGCCGCCGCCACCGCTTCGGCCGAGCCCTCGAGCCCGACGCGATTGCCGCGCGCGGTGATATAGACGCCGAGGCGGTTCTCGATCAGCAAGAGGTTCTGGTCGAACTGGCCGAACAGCTCGGCCATGAGTTGCGGACGATCGAAGCTGAGTTCGGCGCGGCTGCGCTCGGTCGGCGCTTTGGGCGATTGCTTACGGCTCATGCGGCTCCCTTGGCACGGGGCGTCCCCTTCCCCGGCCCATGACTTTGGCAGAGCGGGGGAGATGGGGGAAGGGCGGATGTGGAGCAGGCGTTCGCGCCCGCGTTGAAGGCGCGTGCCAGGCCGGCAGCGGCGGTCCCCTGGCGCCCCCTTGGCGGCCGCGTCCCGACTGCCCACGCGCACGAGCGATTCGCGCGGCCCGCCGCGCCCCGACGCGGCACCCTCCGCTGCTTTCCGGCAACCGCCATCAATCGACGCGTCGTTTCGAAAATAACGTGCGCGATGAACGCGCTATGCTGCGTCTCGTCGCCACCCTTCGCTCTGGCCTTCGCTTAGGGTGGTCGCGAAAGGAGCATCCCGTGCCCCCTTCCCTCCTCGCCACGCTCGCGCGGCTTCCCGAGACCGCGCTGCTGCGCGCGGCCCTGGTGATCATCTTCGTCATCTTCGGCTATGCGAAATGGTTCGATTACGAGGCCGAGGCGGTCGCGCCGCTGATCGGCAACAGCCCGTTCCTCGCGATCCTTCGGCCCCTGGGCATGGAGGGCGCGTCGCGCGCGCTCGGGACGATCGAGTTCGCGACCGGCGCGCTGCTCGCGCTCGGCTTCGTGTCGGCGCGAGCGGCGCTGGCGGGCGCCGCGCTGTCGACGCTCACCTTCCTGGTGACCGTGTCGATGCTCTTTACGCTCCCCGCCGGCATCTGGCACGCGCCGCTCGGCTTTCCCGCGCTCGAGCCGGTGCCGGGCGGCTTCCTGCTCAAGGATCTGGTGCTGCTCGCCGCCTCGCTCGCGCTCGTCCGCGAGGCCGCGCGGCGCCTGCACACCGAGCCGAGCTCGATCCGCCCCTTCCCCCAGCCGGCGGCGTGACCGCGATGACCGATCCGAGCCCCCAGACCTTGCGCCGCTTGCCGGCCTTCGCGGCCGCCCAGGCGACCACCATCTATCGCCGGCGCATCGGCGCGATCGAGGTGACGGCGATTTCTGACGGTTATGTCGATCTGCCGCACGACATTTGGAAATCCCCCGCGCCCCGGGCGCTCGACGATGCGCTCCACGCCGCGTTCCTGCCGACGGGCGGGATGCGCCAGGGGCTCACCTGCTACCTCGTCAACACCGGCCGCCGGCTGATCTTGATGGACGGCGGCGCGGCGGGCGAGTTCGGCGAGCATTTCGGCGAGCTCCCCCAGGGCCTCGCCGCCGCCGGGGTCGCGCCTGAGGCCATCGATCTGGTGCTCGTCTCGCACCTCCATCCCGATCACATCGGCGGGCTGTTCCGGGGCACCGCCGCCGCCTTCCCCAAGGCGCACCTGCTGGTCGACGCGGCCGAGCTCGCTTTCTGGACGAGCACCCATGAGCAGGCGCAGGCGGTCGAGATCGCGCAGCCCTGGTTCGATACCGCGCGCCGCTGGCAAGCGGCCTGGGGCGAGCGGATCGAGACGTTCAGCGGCGAACGCTCGCTCGGCGAGGGGCTGACGATCGTGCCCCTCCCCGGCCACACGGTCGGGCATTTCGGCTTGATGATCGAAAGCGAAGGCGCGCGGCTGCTGATCGCCAACGACCTCGTGTTTCATTTCGCGATCAACTTTCAAAACCCCGATGCGGCGATGATCTGGGAGACCGACAGCGCGCTGGCCGCGCGCACGCGGCGCGCCGCGCTCGATCGAGCGGCGACCGACCGGCTGCTCGTCGCCGCGAGCCATTTGCCGTTTCCGAGCTTCGGCCATGTCGAGCGGCGCGGGACGGCCTTCGCCTGGGCGCCCGAGCCCTGGCAGCACCGGGCGGGCGCCTGATGACGCTCCCGCCCGAACCGATGGACTTCACCCGGCGGCTGGCGCTCGCCGGGTTGATCGGCGCGGCGCTTCCGGGCGCGGCGCGCGCGCAGGCGGGCGGCATCGGCGTGCGCCAAACCTCGCCCGAGGGCATCGCCCGCACGCTGCTGCAAAGCGTCACCCTCGCCGATGGCCGCGACTTCCGGCTCATCCTCGACGAATTTCCCGGCGGCGTCGTCGTTCCGATCCACCATCACCCGGTGCCGGGACTCAACTATGTGCTCTCGGGCGAGGCGGAGAGCCAATATGCCGGCGAGCCGCCGCGCCGGCTGCGCGCGGGCGACAGTTTCGTCGACCGGGCGGAGACGCCGCACCGGATCTTCCGCAATCTCAGCCGCACCACGTCGGTATTCGTGCTGCTGAGCTTCGTCGCCGAGCCGGGCCAAGCCTTTTTCATGCCCGGCGGTTGAGGCGGCGGGGGGATGCGGCGTCGCGCGATGATGGCGGGGCTCGCCGTGGCGCTGACGGCGGTCTTGCCGGGCGCCCCCGCCGACGCTCAAGAAGCGCCCCCGGCAGCCAACCGGATCGGCATTAGCGGCGACATCGAAGCCGGCCTCACGCTCAGCCCGGGCGGGCGCAGCCCCCTCACCGGCCCGCCGCTCACCGATCGCGCCAATGTGCCGCTGTTCAATCAAGCGCTGCTGACGATCGAGAAACCGCCCGATCCGTCGCCGCGCGTGATCACCGCCGGGTTCCATCTCCAGCTGCTGTTCGGGTCGGACGCGCGCTATACCCGGCTCACCGGCCAGTTCGCGGACGCGACGGTCGACCGCGCGGCATTCGACGTGGTCGAGGCGCAATTGCGGCTGCGGCTGCCGGTCGCGCGCGGGATCGACGTGCGGATCGGCTCCTATGTCAGCCCGGTCGGCTATGAGGTGCTCGCGGCGCCCGACAACATCTTCTACAGCCATAGCTATATCTTCAGCTTCGGCGTGCCGACCAAACATGCCGGGCTGCTCACGACCACGCATTTGCGCGGCGGCTTCGATATCTACGCGGGGATCGATGCCGGCGTTAACGCATCGATCGAGCGCGACGACAATGGCGCCGCCGCCTTCATCGTCGGTTTCGGCTATGCGCGCGACGCTCTGTCGCTGGTGGCGCTCAGCCATATCGGCCCCGAACTGCCGCGCGGCGCGCCGGGCGTGCGTCCCAATCGCGATCTGCGCTACGTGAACGACGTCTTTCTCACCTGGCAAATATCGAAGCGGCTGATGCTGGTGAGCGAACTCAATTACGTGCGCGACGATGGCCTCCGCGCCGAGGCGGGGGGCTTCGCGCAATATGCCGTCTATACGCTGGGGCCGCGGCTCAGCATCGCCGGGCGCGCCGAGCTGTGGCGCGACGACAAGGGCGTGTTCGTCGCACGCTTTCCGGGCGTGAACGATGCCCTCAATGCCCAACTCGGCCTGGCTTCGAGCGCGCAATTGGTCGGGGCGGCGACCTATCTGTCGCTCACCGCCGGCCTGAGCTGGCGCCCCTGGAAGCGCGGCGGCGCGGCGGGGGTGCGGCTGCGTCCCGAGCTACGCTATGATCGCGCGCTCGCGGGACGCCCCTTCGACGAGGGTCGCGGACAGGACCAATGGACGCTCGCCGCTGACATCGTCCTGCCCTTCCGGCTGCGCTAGAGCGGTTTCCGATCCGATTGCATCGGATCGCCGCTCTAGATCTTTGATTTGCCGCGATTTCCGAGTCGACAGGTGATTCCACCTGCCTGGAAATCGCTCTAGGGGCGAGCTTTTGGGCGACGGGCTGGCTGGCTTACGAAGCGCTCTGCAGCCCCACCCCGCTCACCGAATTCGGCCCCGCGCTCACCAGCTCGACCTCGACCATCTCCCCGATCGCATAACCGCCCTCGACGATCACCGATTGCAGCCAGGGCGACTTGCCCAGCTTCTGCCCCGGCTTCTTGCCCTCGCGCTCGATCAGCACCGCGCAGCGCCGCCCCACGCTCGCCGCGTTGAAGGCGGCTTGGTCGCGGTTGAGCGCGGCTTGCAGACGTTGCAGCCGGTCGTCCATCACTTCCGGCGCGACCTGCTCGGCCATCTCGGCGGCGGGCGTCCCCGGGCGGGGGGAATATTTGAAGCTGAAGGCCTGGGCATAGCCGACCGCATCGACCAGCGCCAAAGTCTCCAGAAACTCGGCCTCGGTCTCGCCCGGAAAGCCGACGATGAAATCGCCCGACAAAGCGATGTCCGGCCGCGCCGCGCGGATGCGCTCGAGCAGGCGCAAATAGCCGCCGGCGCTGTGGCTGCGGTTCATCGCCTTGAGCACGCGGTCGCTCCCCGATTGCACCGGCAGATGCAGGAAGGGCATCAATTTCTCGACGTCGCGGTGGGCGGCGATCAGCCCCTCGCTCATGTCATTGGGGTGGCTGGTCGTGTAGCGAATGCGCGCGAGGCCGGGGAGCTTGTCGAGCGCCACGATCAGATCGTGCAGGCCGCGGCCTTCGTCGTCCCAGGCGTTCACATTTTGCCCGAGCAAGGTGATTTCGCGCGCGCCCGCGTCGATCAGCGCCTTGGCCTCGTCGAGGATGGCGGCGAACGGCCGGCTCACCTCGGCGCCGCGCGTATAGGGCACCACGCAATAGGTGCAGAATTTGTCGCACCCCTCCTGCACGGTCAAAAAGGCCGAGGGCGGCACCCGGCGGCGCTTGGGGAGGCGGCCGAATTTGCTTTCGGCGGGCATGTCGGTATCGATCGCCGCCGTGCCCGACACGGCTCGCGCCACGAGTTCGGGCAAGCGGTGATAGGCTTGCGGGCCGACCACGACGTCCACTTTCGCGCGCGCGACGATCTCGGCGCCTTCGGCTTGGGCGACGCAGCCGGCGATCGCGATCAGCGGGTCTTGGCCATGTTTGCGCAGGCGGCCGATGTCCGAATAGACTTTCTCGGTCGCCTTCTCGCGAATGTGGCAGGTGTTCAGAATCACCAGATCGGCGGCATAGGCGTCGTCGGTCGCGGTCAGGCCCTGTTCGGCCATGAGTTCGGCCATGCGATCTCCGTCATAGACGTTCATCTGGCAGCCGAAGCTTTTGACGTGGAAAGTGCGGGGGGTCATGGCGCGCGCCTATACGCGCCCGCGCGCGCGAGCGCAAAGCGGACGGGCCGAACTTCGCACTCGGCGTGACCCCGGGCTCGGTCACCAGCGCGCGCTAAACCCCCGCCGGCACCCCCGGCACCGGCGCCCCTGCGCCCAGCGCGTCATGCCCCAGAAAGTCCCGCGCGGG
This sequence comes from Proteobacteria bacterium SG_bin5, assembly GCA_002083475.1. Taxonomy (GTDB): domain Bacteria; phylum Pseudomonadota; class Alphaproteobacteria; order Sphingomonadales; family Sphingomonadaceae; genus Sphingomonas. The sequence continues at coordinate 27,498 of LWDI01000078.1, read as the reverse complement.
CGCCCCCAGCCGCCGCGCGAGCGCTTCTTCGATCCGCCGCCTACTCTCCGCGGCGATCGCCTTGCGACCGGGAAAATCGCGTGGGTGGAAGGGCTCCAGAAACTCGACTTCGACCTTGAAGCTGCCCCGGCGCGACAGCAGCCGCACGGCGTTGTTCTTGCCGCGCTCGGCGCCGATCCAGCTGATCTCGCGCCCCCAGCGCCCGTACCAAAGCAGCACCGGCTGCACCATCACCCCGGGCGGCGGCGGCTCGAGCACTTTGAGCATCGGCGTCTTGAAGGGCAGCAGCGAATAGCCGTCGGTCGTGGTGCCTTCGGGAAACACCGTCACCGACCAATTCTCGGCGAGCGCGTCGCGCAGCCGGTTGATTTGGTCGGCCACCCCCAGCCGATCCTCGCGCGCGACGAAGACGGTGCGGTTCTGCCGCGCCATCCAGCCGACCACCGGCGCGGCGGCGATCTCGGCCTTGGCGACGAAGGCGGTGCCGCTCGCGCCCGCGATCGCCATGATGTCGACCCAGCTGACATGGTTGCTGATGAAGAACACGTCGCGCTTCAGCGGCGTCCCGCGCACCCGCACCCGCGCGCCGCAAAGCCGCGCCGCGATCGCGAGATAGACGCGCGGGAAAGGCGAGCCATAGCCGAACAGCCGCACCCCCAGATGAAAGGGCAGCACCAGCAGCAGCAGCAGCGCGAGGCCCGCGGCGCGCAGCCACAGCCGCGTCCAACCGATCGCGGAGACGCGCGGCGCCTCCCCCGCCGCCGCCCGGTCGCGCGCGCTCGGCGCCTCAGGGCTTGCGATCAAGCGAGACCCCGTAAAGCTCCATGCGGTGATCGACCAGGCGGAAGCCCAGCCGCTCGGCGATTTGCTTTTGCAGCAATTCCAATTCGGGATCGACGAATTCGATCACCCGGCCCGTCTCGACGTCGATCAGATGATCGTGATGCGCCTCGGGCGCGGGTTCGTAACGCGCGCGGCCGTCGCCGAAATCATGGCGGTCGAGAATCCCCGCCTCCTCGAACAGCCGCACCGTGCGGTAAACGGTCGCGATCGAAATGCCCGGATCGATCGCCGAGGCGCGTTCATAGACGCGCTCGACATCGGGATGATCATCGGCATCGGAAAGCACGCGCGCGATGATGCGGCGCTGTTCGGTGATGCGCAGCCCCTTTTGGGCACAAAGCGCTTCGAGATCGATTTTGCGCGGCACCGGGGTCCCCATGATTGCGTCGAACGTCGCCCATCGCGATAGCCCCGCGCGGCGCGGACGAAAAGGGCCGCGCGACCCCCTTCGATCGCGCGGCCCCTTCAAATGGCCCTAGGCCGCCGGCTTAGCGCGCGCGGCGGCGCTTGGTGCCCAGGCCGATCTTCTTCGCCAGATTGCGGCGCTGCTCGGCGTAGTTCGGCGCGACCATCGGGTAATCGGCCGGCAAATTCCACTTGGCGCGATATTGCTCGGGGGTCATCTGATAATGGGTCATCAGGTGCCGCTTGAGCATCTTCAGCTTCTTACCGTCTTCGAGGCAGACGATATAGTCGGGCTTCACCGACGAACGCACCGAAACCGCCGGTTCCTGCTTCACCTCGGGCTCGGGAGCGGGGCCGCCAAGACCGGTCAGCGCGTTGTGCACGTTCGAGATCAGCGTGGGCAGATCGGACACGGCGACGCTGTTGTTGCTCACATGGGCGGCGACAATATCGGCCGTCAGCGCGATGAGCGTCTCCTGCAACTCGTTCGGGCTTTCCATCGTTATCCTTTCAGCATCTGGCATTCGGCCCGACGAGGGGCGCTGACAACGCTATCTGTTTTTGGCGCGCGCAATGCAAGCAATAAATTGAGTAAACGGGGAAGGTTTCAACTGACGTCACGCGCCAGGGTATAGGCGTCGAACAATTGACCGCCCGGGCCACGGTAATAGCCGCGCCGTTAACCTACCTTGTGAAATCCCAATGTCTCGTAAAAGCCGATCGCGTCGTTGTTCGAGCGCACCTCTAGATACAAGCGCTTAGCGCCGCGCAGCCGCGCCTCCTCCATGGCGGAACGCATCAAGGCACCGCCAACACCCAATCGCCGCACCTCGGGCACCGTCGCGAGCAATAGAAGTTCCGCCTCATCGCCCATTACCCGCGCCAGCGCGAAGCCCGCGGGATCGCCGTTCAGCCGCGCGATGGTCAGCCAAACGCCTGGAAGACTTAGCATTCCCAAGCATTGCGGCCGCGTCCAGGCTTCCCCATAGCGGGGATCGAAGGCGCGCTTCATCAATTGATCGACCAAGCCCAGGTCGGTGGTCGCCCCGGCGACCAATTCGATCAGATGCGTGCTCACCGCACCTTGGGCTTCGCATCGGGCGGGCGGCCATAGACCGGGCGCGCCGGCAGCATCGCGAAGGCCGGGGGCAGCAGCGGCAGATCGGCCGCGACCGGCAGCGCGAGCGGCGCGGACACCGCCTCGGGATCGAGCCAGCGCACCCCGCTGCCGACGAGCGGCAAGTCGCCCGCGGCGGCGCGCGCTTCGGCCGGCGGGCGCGAAGCGAGCGGGGCGAGCGCGGCGAAGGGCGAGGCGGCGAAGCTCTGCATGAAGACTTCTCCATGCCCGCCTTCCAGCACCACGGCAACCGCGCCCAACCCCGGCGCATCGGCGAAGGCGCGCGCGGCGATCAGCGCGAGCGACGAATAGCCGCGCACCGCCGCCGCCCAGCCCAGCCCCAGCGCGCGCGCGGCGGCGAGCCCGACGCGGATGCCGGTGAAGCTGCCCGGGCCGCAATCGACCAGCACCTGCTTTGCTTGCCCACCTTGGGGCAGCGCGGCGATCATCGGCAGCAGGTGTTCGGCGTGACCACGCCCGACGATTTCGTGCGCCGCCGCGATCACTTCCCCGCCCTCGATCAGCGCGACCGAGCAAGCGGCGGTCGCGGTATCGATGACGAGCGTGCGCTCGCTCAGTTCTTGGCTCCCGGCAGCGTCACCTCGGGGCCGAGCGCGGGATTGGCGGTCGCGGCGGGCGCCTCGGCGCTATAGGGCGGCGGATTGTCGGCGGCGATATAGGCGTGAAGGATGCGGCTGGGATTGGCGGGCGGCTCGCCGCGCGCGATCGCATCGACATATTGCATTCCGTCGACGACGCGACCGAAGACCGTATATTTGAAGTCGAGCTTCAAATTGGGCTCGAAGACGATGAAGAATTGGCTGTTGGCGCTGTCTTCGGCCTTTTTCTTGTCTTCGGGCGACGCATCGGGGGCGGCGCCCTGGCGCGCGGCGGAGACGGCGCCGCGGGTGTGCGGTAGATAATTGAACTCGGCCGGCACGTCGGGCAGGTCGGAGCCGCCGGTGCCGTCACCCTTGGGGTCGCCGGTCTGCGCCATGAAGCCGTCGATCACGCGGTGGAAGGTGAGCCCGTCGTAGAAATGCTTGCGCGCGAGCGTCTTGATGCGCTCGACCGCCTTGGGCGCGACGTCGGGCCGCAACCAGATCGTCACCCGGCCGCCGGTCGACAGATCGAGATAGAGGAGATTTTCCTTGTCATTCTGGTCGGCGGGCGCGGGTCGCGCGCTGGGAATGACTTGAGCGACGGCGGGGCCACTCGCCCCGAAACTGACGGCAAGGGCAACGGCCCCGATCAACGAACGCATGACTTCCCCATGGCTGGCTTTGGCGCGCCATTAGAGCAGTTTCTTTGCGGCGCCAATTGGGCGCGGCGCGCGGCCTATGCCCCTTTGCGCCCGAGCGCCGCCACCCGCGCGACGACATCGGCGTTCACCGCCGGGGTCACGAATTTATGGATGTCGCCGCCGTAAAGCGCGATTTCCTTCACCAGCCGGCTAGCGATCGGCTGCAGCGCGACATCGGCCATCAAGAACACGGTTTCGATGCGGTTGTTGAGCTGCTGGTTCATCCCCGCCATCTGATATTCATATTCGAAGTCGGCGACCGCGCGCAGGCCGCGCACGATCACGCTCGCGCCTTCGCGTTCGGCGAAATCCATGAGCAGCGAATCGAAGCTGACGACGTGGATTTCGTCGCCCAGCTCGGCGACTTCGCGCTGCACCATCGCCATGCGCTCCTCGACGGTGAACATCGGCGTCTTGCTCGGGTTGGTCGTCACCCCGATCACCAGCCGATCGACGAGCTTCGCGCCGCGCCGGATGATGTCCATATGACCCAGCGTCACCGGATCGAAAGTGCCCGGATAAACGCCGGTGCGGATGTCCATGAGCGCGGCCCCTTGTTTTGCCATTTGGTGGAAGCGCGAGGGGGCCGCTGTCAAGCCGGGCCGAGTCGCGCGTCGAGCGCGGCGATCAGCGCGCCGAGATCGGGCAGCGCGTTCATTTCCGCCGCGCTCAGCAGCGGCGCGGGGCCATCGCCATGATCGATGAGAATCGCGGGCAGCGCGAGGTTTCGCAAATCGGGATGGGCGCGGGCGAAGCTTTGGCGGTGGAAGAAGCGTTTCTCATGCGGCAGCGCCGCCAGATAAGCCTTCCAGGCGCGCTTCATGCTCACCGGGCCATAAGTGATCGCGCAGAGCGAACAAGGATAGCTTGCGGGCGCCACCGTCTTGTGGACCGCGTCGAGCAGCGCGGCGGCGAGCCCGTCATCGGCATTGTAAACGAAGATCAGCGCGCTCACGCGCCCGCCAGTTCCAGGATCACCGCCCATTCGGCATCGGTGACGGGTGAGACCGACAGCCGCGATTGCTTGATCATCCGCAGCTCGGCGAGGCGCGGCTCGGCCTTCATCGTCGCGAGCGGCACCGGCTTGGGGAGCGGCGCGACGCATTCGAACTCGACCGATACCCATTTCGGGTCGGTCGGATCGGGCTGGTGCGCGCGGGTGACGCGCGCGATGCCGACCGCTTCCTTGCCCTCGTTCGAATGATAGAAGATCGCCTCGTCGCCGGGCACCATCGCGCGCAAATGGATCGCGGCGGTCGCGTTCTTCACGCCGGTCCATTCGGTGCGGCCCTCGGCGACGAATTCTTGCCAGCTATAGGCGGAGGGTTCGGATCGGATAAGCCAATATGCCATGCGCCGCGCTCTGCCCCAGCGCGCGGCGCCCCGCAAGCGGCGCGCTGCGCTTGACGCGCGCCGGCTAAATCCCAGATGAATGGCGCATTCCCGCGCCGTTCAGTCGGGCCGGACTAACGCGCGGATGTGGCGTGAAGATCGGGCTCTCCCCGAGTCGAGCGCCGAGGCTTCGGGCCAGGTGGCCCTTGGGAGTTAAGGCTATGAACGCGCTTTTGAAGAAGGGCTTGGTCGCGCTGACGCTCGGCGCGACGCTGGCGACGGCGGCGACGCCGGCCGAGGCGCAGCGCTGGTATGGCGGGCGCGGGCGCACGGTGATCGTGCGCGATCGCGGCATCGGCGCGGGCGGCGCGCTCGCGGCGGGCATCGCCGGGCTGGCGGTGGGCGCGGCGATCGCGGGCAATCGCGACCGTTATTATTACGGGCCGCCGCGTGGCTTCTACGGCCCGCGTTTTTACGGTCCGCGTTATTATGCGGCCGATCCTTATTTCTATGGCCCGCCGCGCGGCTATTATTATCGCGGCCCGCGCTGCTTCATCGATCGCCGCTGGGATCCCTATTGGGGTCGCCCGGTCCGCGTCGAGGTGTGCCGCTGATGTGAGGCCGGCGCGGAGGCGTTGCACCCGCGCCGGCTTTGCGCCAAGAGCGCGCGCATGACCGAAACCGTGCCCGACCGCGTCAGCTGCGATCCGCGCAGCCCGTTCTTCGATCAAGCCGCGCTCGAACGCGGCATCGGCATCCGCTTCAAGGGCGCGCAGCGCCGCGACGTCGAGGAATATTGCCTCTCCGAAGGCTGGATCCGCGTCGCGCTCGGCAAGAAGACCGATCGCCATGGTCGGCCGTTGACGATCAAGCTCAGCGGGCCGGTCGAGGCCTGGTTCGAACGCCCGGCGGAAGGCGGCGAGGCGGCGTCGGAAGAATAAGGTTTTCTCGCGCTAAGGCGCTAAGGACGCTTAACGACGGATAGCGCCCGGCATGCGGTGTTGCTTTGGCCTCCCACGAAGCCACGAAGCCACGAAGAAAAGCCTCGCCCCTCTGCCGTCGCCCCAGCGAAAGCTGGGGCCTTTACGTATCGAAGCGCATCAATTGCTTGAGGCCCCAGCTTTCGCTGGGGCGACGGCCGGTGATGGGCCAAAGAATCTCTTTCGTGGCTTCGTGGCTTCGTGCGAGAAAAACTCAACGCTGCCGCGCGCAGATGTGAACGCACTCTTAGCGCCTTAGCGCGCGCACCATGTCACCCCAACGCCCCCCGCGCCGCCTCCTCCAACTGCTTCATCAGCGCGCGATAGGGGAACGGCCCATGGCTGATCCGCGCCACCCCCACTTCGGCGAGCGCGGCGCGGGGCGGGCCGCCGGGGGCCGCCATCACGTTCACCGGCAGCGGCGCCTTGGCGCAGAGCCGCTCGAGCAGATCGAGCTTTTGTAAGCCGGGCACGAAAAAGCCGCTCGCCCCGGCCTCGGCATAGGCATGCGCGCGCTCGAGCGCTTCGCTCACCCGCCCCGCGTCATGCGCCTCGGCGGGCGTCTTCAGGAAGACGTCGGTGCGCGCGTTGAGGAAGAAGCGCGCGCCGAGCGCCGCGCGGGCCGCGGCGAGCCGCGCCTGATGCTCGGCGATCGGGTGCAGCCCCTCGCCGCCGACGCGCTGATCCTCGACATTGGCGCCGATCGCCCCGGTGCCCGCGAGCCGCGCGAGATTGGCGGCGAAGGGCTCGGGCGCCTCGGCATAGCCGCCTTCGAAATCGATCGTCACCGGCAGCGCGACCGCGCGGACGATCCGCTCGGCATTGGCGAGCGCGACCTCGATCGGCACCGCCTGCGCATCGCCATGGCCCTGGGCGGCGCCCACCGACCAGCTACCGGTCGCGATCGCCCGCGCCCCCGCGCGCGCGACCGCCTGCGCGCTGCCCGCATCCCAAATATTGTAAAGAACGAGCGGCGCGCCCGGTCGGTGCAGCGCGGCGAAGTCGGTGAACTTGTCCATCGATTCGGCTCCGTTTCGGCGGATCAACTCTCGGTCGAAAATTTGAGCAGAACAAGCCCGGCGACGATCATCGCCGCCGCCAGCAACCGCAGCGGGTTCGCCGATTCGCCCAGCGCGACGATGCCGAGCACGAACGCGCCGACCGCGCCGATCCCGGTCCAAACGGTATAAGCGGTGCCGAGCGGCAGGCTGCGCATCGCATAGCTCAGCAGCGCGAAGCTGCCCGCCATCGCGACGAGCGTGACCGCCGACGGCCAGGGCCGGGTGAAGCCCGCCGATTGCTTCATGAAATAAGCCCAGACGACTTCGAGCAGCCCGGCGACGATCAGGATCAGCCAGGGCATCGTCAAGGACACTGGCCCAAGCTCCTCCCCCGTTGGGGGAGGTGGCAGCCGCGCCAGCGGCTGACGGAGGGGTGTCCCCAGCAGATAGAGGGCGACACCCCTCCACCATTCGCTACGCGAATGGTCCCCCTCCCCCTTTGGGGGAGGAGCCTTACAGCGCCTTCCCGCACACTAATGCACGAACCGTGCGACGACGTCGCGGTAGCTGCGGCTCACCTTCACTTGCGCGCCCGAACTCAGCACCAGGAAACATTCGCCATTGGTGTGCGGCTTCACTTCCTTGACGAGATCGAGATTGACGATCGTCGAGCGGTGCACGCGCTGGAAGCGGCGCGGATCGAGCCGCTTCTCCAGATCCTTCATCGTCTCGCGCAGGATCAGCGTATTGTCGCCGGTATAGATGCACATATAGTCGCCCGCCGCGTCGATCCGTTCGATCGTATCGACGTCGACACGGAAAATCTGGCCGCGATCCTTGATGTTGATGAGCTTTTCATAACGGCTCGCCGCCGGATTGTCGCTCGCCTCGCCGAGCGAATCGACCGCCTCGGGGGCGACTTCGGCGAGCACTTCCTTCAGCCGATCGACTTCCTCGGCGCCGCGCTTCTCGGTCAGCCGCTGGCGCACGCGCGCGAGCGTGTCGGCAAGGCGGGTCTCCTCCACCGGCTTCATCAGATAATCGATCGCCTGCGCCTCGAACGCGCGGATCGCATGGTCCGAATAGGCGGTCACGAACACGAACAGCGGCGGCTCGACCTCCATCAGCCCCTGCACCACCGAAAAACCGTCGAACCCCGGCATTTGGATGTCGAGGAAGACGAGATCGGGCTTATGCGTCTTGATCGCGCGGATCGCCTCGCGGCCATTGACGCAGGTCGCGATGATTTCGACGTCGTCATGCGCCTGCAGCCGCAATTGCAGCCCCTGGATGGCAAGCGTTTCGTCGTCGACGAGAATGGTACGAATGGTCATGCGGCCTCTTTCACTGGCTCTTCGAGCTGGAAGGGGATTTCGATTTCCACGCGGAAACCACCCCCAGGGCCTTGGCCAGTGTCGAAACGATGGTCCGGGCCATAAGCCTGCGCCAGTCGTTCCCTGATATTGGCAAGGCCCACTCCGGTTGAAAGGTTGAGCCGCGTTTTTGTTTCGCTCAAGCCGGGCCCGGTATCCGCCACGACGATCCGCACCCGTTCGCCGACGAGTTGCGCGAGGACGTTGATTTCAGCGCCTTCCTCCTGCGGGGTGACCGCATATTTGATGGCATTCTCGACCAGCGGCTGCAGCAGCAGCGACGGCAACCGCGCCTTGGCGACGCGCGCGTCGATCTCGAAATGCGGGCGCAGCCGCTCCTCGAAGCGCATCTTCTCGATTTCGAGATAGAGTTTGAGCGTCTCCACTTCTTGCGACAGCGTGACGTGCGCGGTCGGCTCGTTGGCGAGCGTATAGCGCAGGAACGAGGACAGCCGGCTGAGCATCGCATTGGCGCGCTCGGTCTGTTTGAGCAGCACCAAGGTCGAGATCGAGTTGAGCGTGTTGAACAGGAAATGCGGGTTGAGCTGATAACGCAGCATCGCCAATTGCGCCGAACTCGCTTGGCTTTCGAGCGCCTGGAGCTGATCGATCTGCTCCTCGACGATCAAATAAAAGTTGATTCCGAAATAAAGCGCCGACCAGCCCGCGAGCACGGTGAAGTTGAGGAACAGGGTCGCGCCGATCAGCGTCAGATTGATCCCCGGATTGTCGAGCTTGATGAACGAAAAGGAAAAGGCGTCGAGCACCGCGTAGATGAGCGTCGCGATCACCAGCGCGGCGATGCTCAGCATCACCAAGGGCAGGCGCGGCAGCGTGCGGAAATAGCCGTAGAGCGCCGAGAGCAGCAGGGTGATGCAATAGCCGATGATCGACTCGATCACGAGCGGGATCAGCGCGGTGAACGAGAGCCCGTTCGACAGGCTGGAAACGGTGCGCAGCAGCAAATAGCCGCTCCACCCGACCGCCTGCAAAATCCAGAAGGCGCGGTTCTTCTGCTCGAAAAAGGGCCGCGAGAAGACGGCGGGGCGCGGCAGGCTGGCCATGGCCCCCGCTTATACCGGCTGACAAGCGCATCGGAAGGGGCCATGCTACGCGCAAAGCCAAGGAGAGGCCCGATGACCGAGACGATCGAACGCGCGCGCTTCACCGCGATGACCGAAGGCACGGCCCAGGATTGGGCGGTGATCGCGCATCATTTCCGCGACTTCGCCCAAGGCCTGCCCGGCCGCGTGCGCACCCATTTGGAGTTGCTGCGCGGCGATTACGGCGGCTTCCCGGTCGACCGGCTGGAGCATTCGCTGCAAACCGCCACGCGCGCGCATCGCGACGGGCGCGACGAGCCCTATGTGGTGATGGCGCTGCTCCACGATATCGGTGACACGCTGGGCAGCTATAACCACCCCGAGATCGCCGCCGCGATGCTGCGCCCTTTCGTCTCGGAAGAACTGCACTGGATCGCCCAGCATCACGGCGTTTTCCAGGGCTATTATTATTTCCACCACCTCGGCATGGACCGCGACTTGCGCGAGGGGTTTCGCGGCCATCCGCATTTCCAGGCCTGCGCCGATTTCTGCGAGAAATATGATCAGGCGGGCTTCGACCCGGCTTATGAAAGCGCGCCGCTCGATTTCTTCATGCCGATGGTCGAGCGGGTGATGAGCCGGCCGATCAACCCCGTCTACCCCAGCCCCGCGCGCTGAGGCGCTCCGCGACCACGCTTGCCGGTTACGCCGAAAAACGAACCGCCGCCCCCTTGCGGGGACGGCGGCGCGTTTCGGTTCGATCGAGCGCGCTTACAGGGTGAAGCGCACGCCCAGACGGATGAAATAGGTCGAGGCGTTGAAGTTCGGCTGCAGGTTCGCGTTCGGATCGCGATACTGCGAGTAGCGATACTGGGCGCAAGTTTGGGTCGAGTTGACGTTCACCGCCGCGACGCCGCCTGCCGGCGCGGCCGCGCCGATGTTGCCCACCGGCGTTCCGGTCGGCACGGCTTGGCTCAAACATTGCACCTGCACGACCGAGGCGTTGCCAATCTGGCGCAGGCCGCCCCAATCGCTGTTGAGCAAATTGGGCAGATTGTTGATGTCGGCGAAGACCGCGATGCGCGACGAGCGGAAGAACAGCGGGATTTCCTGCTCGACGTGCAAGTCGATCCGGGTCACCGCGCGGTTGCGGGCGATGTTCTTCGGCGCGATCTGGCCGCGGAAGCGATTGAGGCCCGTGCTGTTGATCAGCCCGTCGAGCGAGGTCTGCGTCGCGGCGCTGTCATAGCTCACGCGCGGGTCGTTCGCCCCCGTCGGCACGTACAGCAGGTTCGAACCCGAGCTCGAGCTCAACACCGTGCCGAACACCGGCGAACGGTTGTTGCCGATATTTTCCTGCATCGAGAAGCTGTAGGGATTGCCCGCGCGGGTTTCGCCGAACAGTTGGATCCGCGTCTTATAGTCACGGAAGAAGGCGTGGCTGTAACCAATGCTATATTTGAACTGCCAAGCCGTCTGTTGATCCGACGTGCCGAGGACCGGGAAGTTGGGATCGGCAAAAATCTGGAAGCGGTAGTTCGAATTCGGCGTCGATGCCGAGGCATTACCCACGTCGCGAATATCTTGAACGATATAAGCACCGCTCAGCGACAGGCCGAAGTCGAATTCCTTGCGGAAACGCACCACGCCGATGTGGCTGCGGCCGCCCTGCGCGTTGTAGGTCAGCACGTCCCAATTGTTGTCGGTGAAGCCTAGGCGACCATTGTAGCGCGGCCGGCCATCGGGCAGCACGCCGATCTGCACCGAACGAACGTCGGTGAAGGCGACATCGTTGCGCACCTTCTGGAACAGATAGTCGGCGCCCCATTCGATGCCGAAGAAGTTCCAATCGGCCGACAACGAGGCCTTGAGGATCGTCGGCAGGCGGAAGTTGGGCGAAAGCTCGGCGGTGTTCGTGCCGGCGGCGGCGGTGCCCCCCGTGGCGAACTGCGTCAGGATCGGGTTGACGTTCGCCCCGACGTTGTTCAGCGCGGCGGCGCAAACGGCGGCGGTCAGGTTCGCCGCGCCCGTGCAACCCGGGGTGCCGGTGGCGCGGGTCAGCGTGAACGCGTTGGTCGTGACCGTGTTCGAGAAGCTGTTCGACAGATAAATATCGGGGTTGCCGCCCGCCAGGATGCCGACGCCGCCATGGAGGCGCAGCGTGGGGGTGACTTTCCAGTCCATCGCCAAGCGCGGCTCGAAGGTCTGCAGCCCCTTATAGGTCTGCTGGTTGTTGAAGCCGGTACGCGCGACGAAGGCATTGTTGAGCACCGGCAAGGCGTTCTGCGCATAGAGGTTCCAACGGAAGCCGTAGCTCACCGACAGGCCCGGTGCCGGGCGCCAATCGTCCTGAACGCCGAGCGAAATCTGGTCGTAGCTGAAGTTCGCGGCCGCGCCGGTCGGACCGCCACTGACCACGCCCGCATATAGGATCTGGTTGGCGATGCCCGCCTGGAAATCGGCGATCGAGTCGAAATAATAGCTGCCCAGGCTGTTCGGGACGAAATTGTTGAAGGTGCGGTTGCGGGTGACTTCAACGAGCAGCTTCAGTTCGTGGTTGTTCAGGTTCAAACGACCGAGGAACGATCCCGCGAAGGTGTCGGTGTTCAGCACGTTGGTCTGGCGGAAATTGTCCGGGCCGAAGTTGATGCGCGGCACGCCGGTCGAGCAGCCTGTCGCCGTCGCCGTCCCGATCGCGCCCACGCTGGTCGGATCCTGGCAAACGGTGAATTGCGAGCTGGTGCGGCCGCCCAGCGGCTCCTGGCCACGCTGATAGCCCTTGTAGACCAAGCGGATTTCGGTCGACAAACTGCTCGACCAAGTCGAGTTGAGCTGCAGGATGCCGGCGCGAACCAGTTCGCTCAGCGTGTAAGCGTTCGAGCTGAGGCCATATTGCGGCGCGGTCGCCGAGGTGCTGGTGTTGTTCGGGCTGATCAGCGCATTGTAGACGTTGAGGTACGAAATCGACAAACGCTGATTGTTGGTGATGTTCCAGTCGACCCGGGTCGAGAATTTCTCGTCGACGCGCTGGTTGATGCGCAGCAAGTCGCCGAAAGCGTCGCCGGTGATGCCGTAACGCGCGCCGCCCGCGATCGTACGCGTGTTGGCGACTTGCGCCGTCGTCAGCCCCGGAATATTTTCCGGCTGGGTGCCGAACGAGCGAGGATCGTCGTTCTTTTCATAGTTGAACATCAAGAACAACTTGTCCTTGATGATCGGCCCGGCGATCGTCGCGCCATAGGTTTCCGACTTATAGGGCGCGAGCGGGATCCGCAGAGTGCCGATCTGGTCGCCCTGCAGGCCGTCGGTGCTCTGCGAATAAAAGCCGGTGAGGAACAGCTTGTTGGTGCCCGAACGCAGCACCGCGTCGATCACGCCGCCCTGATAATTGGTCTGGCGGAAATCATAATTGGCCGCCGAGGTGGTCACCTGTTCGATCGCGTCGAACGCCACCGGGCCGCGGATGTTGGGGCTCGCGTCCTGGTTGAGGCCGAAAGTGTCGCCGATCGTCACGCCGTTGATCGTGAAGCGGTTGAAGCGCGGGTTGACACCGGCGAAGCGGATCGCGCCGCCGCGATCGGTCGAGTTGCCGAGGTCGAAAGTCACGAACGGATCGCGCCGCACGACGTCGCGGATGTCGCGGTTGACCGAGGCGACCACGGCGATGTCCGCCGCCGTCAGCGTGGTTTGCACGCCCTTCGACTGGTTGCCGGCGCCGCGGATCTTGGTCGCGCTGACGACGACTTCCTGGCTGTTCGCCGCCGCCAATTCGATCGGCAGATCATAGGTCTGCTGCACGACCGTATAAATATCGGTGACCTGGGTCTCGCCCTGCGCGCTGCTCACCTGAACGGTGTAGGGACCGCCGGGACGCAGGCCGGGCAGCGTGAAATCGCCGTCGGCGCTGGTGCGCGCGGAAACCTTGGTACCCGAATTGACGTCGGTCGCGGTCACTTCCGCGCCGCCGACCGGCGCCCCGCTCTGCGTCACCCGGCCGCGGATGATCGAGGTCGTTTCCTGGGCGCTCGCCGCCGCCGGAACCATCAGCGCGGCCACCGCCGCGCTGGCAAATAGATAATGACGCATTGCTTTCCCCTTGAACGTATATCGCTCGTTAAGCGCGGCGTACTTCGCCGTCTGTGGCGCCATTGTCGGGAAATTGTTGCGCGTCGATGACAGCGCTGAGCAGACCGGGGCGGCCGGTCAAATCGCCCCCGGACCGTGGCAAAAACGCATCACTGCGCGGCGTCGACGATCGCCCGCCAGGCTGATTCGTCAATCACTTCGATACCCAGATCGGCGGCTTTCTTGAGCTTCGATCCCGCCCCGGGGCCGGCGACGATCAAGTCGGTTTTGGCCGAGACCGAGCCCGACACGCGCGCGCCGAGCGCCTCGGCCTGGGCCTTGGCCTCGTCGCGGCTCATCGTTTCGAGCGTGCCGGTGAAGACGAGCGTCTTGCCGCTCACCGCCGAGGCCTTGGCCGCGAAGGTCACGTCCGCCGGGCGGCACTGGGTGAGCAGGTCGACCACCGCCGCGTGGTTGTGCGGCTCGGCGAAGAAATCGACCAGCGCGAGCGCGACCTCGGGGCCGACGCCGGGGGTTTCGACCACGCCCGCGAGTTCCTTGGCGGTGCGCGCGCGCCATTTGTCGTCGCTTTCGGCGAGCGCGGGGACGATCGCGGCGCGCACCGCGAGCGCGCGGTCGATCATCGCCTGGAAGCCCGCCCAGCTTTGGTAGCGCCGCGCCAGATCGCGCGCGGTCACTTCGCCGACATGGCGAATGCCGAGCGCGAACAGGAAGCGATCGAGCGGCGGGTTGCGCTTGGCGTCGATCGCCGCGACCAGATTGGCCGCCCACACCCGCCCGTCCTTCTTGCGCGCGCGCAGCGTCTCTTCGGTCAGGCGGAAAATATCGGCGGGGCTCGCGATCAGCCCGTCGCGGAAGAAATCCTCGATCTGCTTGAGCCCCAGCCCTTCGATGTCGAGCGCGTGGCGGCTGACGAAATGGCGCAGCCGCTCCACCCGCTGCGCCGGGCAGATGAGCCCGCCCGAGCAGCGCCAATCGACCTCGCCGGGCTCGCGCTCGGCCGCCGAGCCGCATTCGGGGCAGGTTTCGGGGAAATGCCAGGGGTCGCGCGGCACGTCGCGCGTCAGATTCTCGACGATCTGGGGGATCACGTCGCCCGCGCGCTGGAGCACGACGCGGTCGCCCGGGCGCACGCCGAGCCGGGCGATCTCATCGGCATTGTGGAGCGTGGCGTTGGTGACGATCACGCCCCCCACCCCCACGGCCTCGAGCCGCGCGACCGGGGTGAGCTTGCCGGTGCGCCCGACCTGGATGTCGATCGCCTTGAGGGTGGTCTGCGCGCGTTCGGCGGGGAATTTATGCGCGATCGCCCAGCGCGGCGCGCGCGCGACCGCGCCCAGCCGCGCCTGAAGATCGAGCCGATCGACCTTATAGACGACGCCGTCGATATCGAAGGGCAGTTCGGCGCGCCGGGCCTCGATCGCGCGGTAATGGGCGAGCGCTGCTTCCAGGCTTTCGGCGCGGATCAGCAGATCGCTCACCGGCAGGCCCCAGGCGGCGATCGCGCGCATCAGCGCAAATTGCGTGTCCGCCGGCACCGCGCTCGCCTCGCCCCAGCCATGCGCGAGGAACGCGAGCGGGCGGCTCGCGGTGACGCTCGCGTCCTTCTGGCGGAGCGACCCCGCGGCGGCGTTGCGCGGATTGGCGAATTGGCGTGCTTTTTCGGGTTCCTCGGCCTCGGCGAGCAGCCGCGCGTTGAGGCTCGCGAAATCGGCCTTGGCCATATAGACCTCGCCGCGCACCTCGAAAATGTCGGGCACGTCGTCGGTGAGATGGTGCGGGATGGCGGCGATGGTGCGAACGTTCGCGGTTACGTCCTCGCCGATCGTCCCGTCGCCCCGGGTGAGCGCCTGGACGAGCCGCCCCTGCTCGTAACGCAGCGAGCAGGAAAGCCCGTCGATCTTGGGCTCGGCGGTGAGCGCGACGGGCGCATCGTCGGCGAGTTTCAGGAAACGGCGCACGCGCGCGAGAAATTCGGCCACCTCTTCCTCGGCGAAGGCATTGTCGAGGCTCATCATCGCCTTGGCGTGCGCCACCTTGGCGAGATGCGCGGCGGGGGCGGCGCCGATTAGCGCGCTCGGCGAATCGGCGCGGATCAAATGGGGGAATAGGGCTTCGAGCGCGGCATTTTCGCGGACCAGCGCGTCATAATCGGCGTCGCTGATCTCGGGCGCGTCATGCGTGTGATAGAGCGCCGCGTGCCGCGCGATCTCGGCGGCGAGTTCGGCGAGCCGGGCGGCGGCTTGGGTTTCGTTGGAGGGCGCCATGGCGCCCGGGCTAACCGCGCGCTCCCGGGCGATCAAGCGCGGGAGCGCGCGGCGCGGTTCAAAAGCGGCGGCACGCGGTGAGGGGCATGCGCCTTGCGATCGAGCGATCGGCTATTCGAATTGGATCGAGGGACCGAGCAGAATCGCGAACAGCGCGGTTGCCCCGATGCCGGCGATGATGACCGGCCAAGACCGGCGGATCTCGAACTTCGCCGGCGACACGGCCGCCGGCCGCGCGAAGCCGATCGGGATGAACCCCGCAAGGCCGCCGAACGACGATGCCGCCGCCGACATGATCGTCACGAACATGCCGACCGGATTGAGCAAGCCGACGAGGATCGCCACGGCGCCACTCGCCAAATAATAGCCGTGCGCGATGCGGCGCCGCGCGCGGGCGTCCGAGTCGCCCGCACCGATCATCGCGCCCAGCGTCGTGATCGCGCGGCGGACGAGCAGACCATAGGCCACGGTGCCCAAGGCGAGCTCGCCGATCCGCACCGCGATCGGCATCGGGACGCCGAGCAAACCGCCGCCGCGCGCGACACCCAGATCGCCGACGCCGCTCACGCCCGAGAAGCAGAAATAACCCGCCGCGACGAACGCCTGGCTGACCCAGACGAGCCACCAGAACAATCGCCATCGATCGCCGCGCGCACCGCGCCAGATCGCATGCGCGACGATCGCGAGCAGCAGGTTGACGGTAACGCCCGCGCAGGCGACCGCCATGTCGGGCAGTCCCGTCAGCCCGGTGCATTCGACATAGAAGGCGCCGATCGCCGCGACTCTGCCGCCGAGCGCCGCGCACATCGCCGCATGCCCGCCGATCTCGTGCCACATGGTGAGCAGCGGGTTGAGCAGCATCGCCAGCGCGACGATCGTCGGCAGGTCGATTCGCACCCTGGCTACGTTCGGTCCCGTCTCGGTCACTGCGCTGCTCGTCCCAAGACGTTCGCCAATGGTCAAGCCGCCTCCAGCAGCCGCCCCGCCTGCGCGCGCGCCTCGTCGGTGATCTCCGCGCCCGAGAGCATCCGCGCGATTTCCTCGCGCCGCTCGCCCGCGTCGAGCGCGCGCACGCCCGTCCGCGTCACCAGCCCGTCGCTCGCCTTGGCGATGAAATAATGGCCCTGGCCGCGCGCGGCGACTTGCGGGCTGTGGGTCACCACCAGCAATTGCGTATGCTCGGCGAGCCGCGCGAGCCGTTCGCCGATCGCCGACGCGACCGCGCCGCCGACGCCGCGATCGATCTCGTCGAAAATCATCGTCGCCGCCCCGCCCTGCGCCGCGAGGCTCACCTTGAGCGCCAAGAGGAAGCGCGACAGCTCGCCGCCGCTGGCGATCTTGGCGAGCGGGGCGAAGGGGGCGCCGGGGTTGGTGGCGATCTCGAACTCGACCCGGTCGGCGCCCGCGGCGGACCATTGCTCCTCGGCCAAGGGCGCGACGACGGTGCGAAAGCGCGCGGCGTCGAGCTTCAAGGGCGCGAGTTCGCGCTTCACCGCCGCGTCGAGCCGTTCGGCGGCCGCGATCCGAGCCGCCCGCACCGCCTCGGCCGCCGCGCGATAGGCCGCCCCGGCGGCGGCGGCCCGGGCCTCGAGCGCCGCGATCCCGCCCTCGCCCGCCGTGATATGATCGAGCTTGGCGGCGAGATCCTCGGCGAGCGCGGCGAGCTCATCGGGCTGCACCCGGTGTTTGCGCGCCACCGCGCGCAGCTCGAACAGCCGCGCCTCGTCGGCCTCCAGCGCTTGCGGATCGAAGGCGAGCGATTCGGCCGCTTCGTCGAGCTTTTCCTGCGCGAGCCCGGCTTCCACCAACGCGCGGTCGATCGCGGCGAGGCTTTCGGCGAGCGCGGGATGATCCGCCGCGACGCGCTCCAGGATACGCGCCGCCTGGCGCAACTGGCCGAGCGCCGCGTCGCCGCCGTCGAGCAGCGCCGCCACCGCCTGGAGATCGGCGGCGATCTTCTCGCCGCGCTGCATCGCCGCGCGCCGCTCGGCGAGCTCGGCTTCCTCGCCCGGCGCCGCCGCCAGCGCGCGCAGCTCGCCGACCGCATGGTCGAGCCACTCGCGATCACGCGCCGCATTTTCCAGATCGTCGCGCGCGCGCGCGAGGTCGTCGAGCGCCAGCCGCCAGGCGGCGTGCGCCGCGCGCAGCGGCGCCGGGTCGATCCGCGCGAAGGCATCGAGCAGCGCGCGGTGGCCGCGCGGGTTGAGCAGCCCGCGATCGTCATGCTGGCCATGAATTTCGACCAAATGCCCCGCCAGCTCGCGCAGCAAGGCCGCCGAGACCGGCTGGTCGTTCACCAGCGCGCGGCTGCCGCCATCGGCCTTCACGATCCGCCGCACGATCAGCGGCTCGCCGGGCTCGGCCTCGATCCCGCTCTCCGCCAGCAGCGCGACGAGCGCCGCGCCGGGCGGGGTGAAGCTCGCGGTCACCACCGCTTGCGCCGCCCCGCTGCGCACCAGCCCGCTATCCCCGCGCGCGCCGAGCGCGAGCCCCAGCGCATCGAGCAGGATCGATTTGCCCGCCCCCGTCTCGCCGGTGAGCACGCTCAGCCCCGCGCCGAAATCGAGGTCGAGCGCCTCGATCAGCACCACATCGCGAATGGCGAGCGCCGTCAGCATCCGGGCCTCTCTGCCGCGTGACCGCCCGGTTGAAAAGCCTCAGGCCGCCTTGGGCGTGGTCGGCGGCGGGGGCGGCGGCGGTACGTTGTCCGGATAGCGGCCGATCAGATCATAAGCGCGCTTGTACCAGATCGTGCCCGGATAATTGGCGCCGAGCACCGCGGCCGCCTTTTTCGCTTCCTCGCGCACGCCGAGCGCGAGATAGCTTTCGGTGAGGCGCATCAGCGCCTCGGGCACGTGCGAGGTGGTTTGAAAATTATCGACCACGCGGCGGAAGCGCAGCGTCGCCGCCAGCCATTCGGCGCGCTTTTCATAGAAGCGGCCGATCTCCATTTCCTTGCCCGCCAAGTGATCGCGCACCAGATCGAGCTTGAGCCGCGCGTCGGCGGCGTAGCGCGACGATGGATAGCGGCGCGACAATTCGCCCATCGCGTCGAGCGCCTGCTGGGTGATCTTCTGGTCGCGCGTCACGTCCGAAATCTGCTCGTAATAGCACAGCGCGATCAGATAATAAGCATAAGGCGCGTCGCGATTGCCGGGGTGAACCGCGAGAAAACGCTGCGCAGAGTCGATCGACTTTTGATAATCGGCGTTCAGATAATAGCTGAACGCGCTCATCAACTGCGCGCGGCGCGCCCAGATCGAATACGGATGCTGGCGCTCGACCTCGTCGAACAATTGCGCGGCTTCGAGATAACGCCCCGAATCGAGCAGCCGCTTCGCGCCCGAATAAAGCGAGCCGACGTCGCGCGCGACATAAGGCAAATCGCCCTTCGACCGCCCCTGGGTGCAAGCGGCGAGCGGCAGGGCGGCGACGAGAGCGCAGAGCAGAGCGCGAGACAAGGGCTTCATGGCGCAAGGCTCTAGCCCAGCCGCGCGCGCGCGAACAACGGTTTTTGCGGAAAAAGGGTCACGCGAACCCGTGGCGCGGGCACGGCGTTTGGCGCTAAGAGCCCGCCGAAAGGGAGGAACCATGGCCGCAACCTTGCTCACCACGCGCCGCGTCGAAAAGCCCTGGGGGCGTCATCATCTTTGGCCCGGCTTCGCCGATCCGGCGGCCGGGGGCGATCCGATCGGCGAAATCTGGTTCCAGGCGCCCGCGGGCGATCCCGAGCTGCTGGTGAAATATCTTTTCACCGCCGAGAAATTGTCGGTCCAGGTCCATCCCGACGATGCGGCGGCGCGGGCGGCGGGCCACGCGCGCGGCAAGGACGAGGCCTGGGTGATCCTGGCGGCCGATCCCGGCGCGACGATCGCGCTCGGCACACTCGCGCCGATGAGCGCCGAAGAACTGCGCGCCGCCGCGCTCGACGGCTCGATCGAGCATAAGCTCGATTGGAAGCCAGTGAAGGCGGGCGATTTCTTCTATTCGGCGGCCGGCACGGTGCATGCGATCGGCGCGGGGATCACGCTGGTCGAGGTGCAGCAGAATGTGGACCTCACTTACCGGCTTTACGATTATGGTCGGCCGCGCAGCCTGCATCTGGACGAGGGCGTGGCGGTGTCGCGCGCGGAACCCTTCGTCGCGCCGCCCGCGCCGGGGATGGTGGCGCCCGGGCGCACGATCTTGGCGGAAGGGCCCAAATTCGTGCTCGAACGCAGGAGCGGGGGCGACAAGCACCTGGCGCTCGGCGACGCACCGGGCTGGCTGGTGCCGCTCGTGGGCGAAGGCGTGGCCGACGGCGTCCCCTTCCGCGCGGGCGAATGTTTGATGCTCGCGGGCGAGGTGTCGATCAGCGCGGGGGCGGACGCGGATTTGTTGGTGGCCTATCCGGGGGCGACGCGGGTTTAGTTTGACGTCGGGGCGGCGGCGAGGAGCGTGCCCGCCTCGACCGAAAATCGTCATCCCGGCGTAAGCGG
The DNA here is from genome assembly GCA_002083475.1 of Proteobacteria bacterium SG_bin5. Classification (GTDB taxonomy): domain Bacteria; phylum Pseudomonadota; class Alphaproteobacteria; order Sphingomonadales; family Sphingomonadaceae; genus Sphingomonas. Next base: position 7,270 of record LWDI01000078.1, on the reverse strand, counting down.
GGATCCCTTCCGGCTGGCCTCGGCGCATCACCGCGCCGCACGCGCCTTCGTTGCGCACCATCGCGACCGCCTGCCCGAATGGATTCCGGCCTGCGCGGGAATGACGATGGGAGGGTAGAGGACGCTCAACCAGGAACTCGTCATCCCAGCGAAAGCGGGGATCCATTCGGGCTGGCTTCGGCGCATTGCCGAACCGCGCATCGGGGGGTAGCCCACCATCGCGACGGCCTGCCCGAATGGGTTCCCGCCTGCGCGGGAACGACGATGGAAGCGTTGAGGACACGCAACCAGTACCACGTCGTCCCCGCGAAGGCGGAGACCCGGCTGACCTCGCCTCGCCGCCGCCCCGCGCGCCCTACTCCGCCCGCGCCGCGGCGACCAGCGCGCGGAGCTGATCGAGCGTCAGCGCCGAGGAGACGACCTGATCGCCCACCACCCAACTCGGCGTCCCGCGCAGCCCGAGTTTATCGACCATCGCCAAATTGCGCTCGAGCTCGGCGGTGATCGCGGGGTCGCGCGCCGCCGTCCGCGCCTCGGCCGGGGCGATCCCGGCCGCGGCGAGCGCGGCATCGAGCGACGCGTCGCTGATCGGCCCCGCCGCATAGAGCGCCTTGTGGAATTGGTGGAAGCGCCCACGCCGCGCCGCGACCAGGCTCAGTTGCGCGGCGACCTCGCTTTCCGCGCTCAGGATCGGCAGCTCGCGAAAGACGATCCGCACCTTCGGATCGGCGGCGATCAACTGGTCGATCGTCGCCAAATTGCGCCGGCAATAGCCGCAATTATAATCGAAATATTGCACCACCGTCACGTCGCCGCGCGGATTGCCCGCCCAGGCGTCGCCGAACGGGGTCACGATCGCCGCGCGCTCGGCGCCCACCGCGCGCGCGGCGCCCCGCGCGCGATAGGCCTCGGCGGCCTCGATCAACACTTGCGGATGGCGCGCGAGATAGGCTTTCACCGCGCCCGCGTCGAGCGCCCCCTTCCCCTGCCAGCCCGCGACGGCGCCCGCGCCGAGCAGCGCGCCGGCGAGCGCGACGATCAGCATCAGCGCCCAGCTCGCCCGGCCGCTCATCGCCGATCCCTCATCGCCTATCCTTCGCGTCTTGCAGCTGGTTCTGCGCGGTGAGCACGATGTCTTGCGCGCGGATCCAGTCGGTCGAATTGGGCGGCAGCCCGGCGAGCGCGCCGCGCGCGGCGAAAGCGGCGGTGCGCAGATCGCCGGTCAGGCTCGCGCGCTCGGCGGTGGCGAGCATCGCGCGCGCATTGTCGCCCTTGCGTTCATAGACCACCCCCAATTGATACCAAGCGAAGGGATTTTCCTGATCGCGCGCGACCGCGAGCCGCAGCACCTTCTCGGCCTCGGCGACGTTGTTCTTGTCCTCGGTCGCGATCAGCGCATGGCCGAAAGTGGTGAGGATGAGCGGCGCGTTGGTCGCCTGCGCCGCCTCGCGCAAGGGGGCCAGCGCTTGGCTGGGCTTGCCCGATTCGAGCAGAATCTGCCCCCGCACTTCGAGGAAATAAGGATCGTGCGGCGCGGCGGCGATGAGCGCCTGGGTCTCGGCATCGGCTTTATCGGGATAGCCGCTCTTGTGATAGGCATAGGCCCGCGCATAACGCGCGTAGACGCTGGTGTCGGTGGGCGGATATTTGCGCAGCGTCACCTCGGGCTCGTCGACATAGCCGTTGAGCTTGGCCTTCACGCGGCGGAAGCGCTCCTCCAATTGGCCGTCGAGCGGCTTGCCCCAGGCGGGGTTGCTCCTCAGCGTATCGGTCAGATTGGCGATACGGTCGCTCGACACCGGGTGATCGAGCAGAAAACTGTCCTTGCGACTGATGCCATAACGATATTCGAGCGCGGTGAGCTTGCTGAAGAAGCTCAAATAGCCCTTGCCGGTGATGCCCGCGCCGTTGAGGAAGCGCGCGCCGGCGGCATCGGCCGCGGCTTCCTGCGTGCGCGAGAAGGCCAGATAATTGCCGAGCGCCGCTTGCTGCCCGGCCGCGATCACCCCGGCGGCGCCCTCGCCCGATCCGGCGGCGGCGGCGGCGATGCCGATCAGCAGCGACAGCAGCTGGATGCCGAGCGCGGGCTTATAGGCGCGGTCGCCGAGCGGCACGTGCCCGCCGACGACATGCCCCAATTCGTGCGCGATCACGCCCTGCACCTCGTTGGCGCTGTCGGCGGCTTGCACCAGCCCTGCATGGACGAACACGATCTGCCCGCCCGCGACGAAGGCGTTGATCGACGAATCGCCGACCAGCACGATCTGCACGTCCTTGGGGCTCAACCCGGCCGCGACGATGATCGGGCGCGACATATCGGCGAGCAGCGCCTCGGTCTCGGCGTCGCGCAGGATCGATTGCGCGAGCGCCGCCTGCGGCACGAAGGCGAGCAGCAGCATCAACGCGGCGACGAGCTTTTTCATGGGGTTCGCTATCGGCGATTTCGGCGCGCGCTTCAACGGCGGGTGCGGCGAGTGGCGGGGCGCGCGCCGCGAAACCGTCCTACCGCGCCGCCAAGCCGCCCGCGAGCAGCCGCGCGACGACGTCGGCGACCGCGCCCGGCGCGCGCTCCTGCCCCCAAACGCCGAAGCGCAGGCCGAGGAACACGTTCATCCCCATCACTGCCCAGGCGAGCACTTCGGCATCGTCGGCGCGCAGTTCGCCGCGCGCGCTCGCCGCCGCGAGCCGCTGGGCGATCCGCTCGGCGGTGCCGGTATAATGCGCGCGAAAGCTCGCCGCGTCGACGAATTCGGCCTCGTCGATGATGCGGTAGATTTCCTTGTGGGTGCGCACGAATTCGATGAAGGCGGCGCAGCTCGCGCGCTCGGCGGCGAGTTGATCGGGGGCGGCGCGCAGCACCGGCGCGACATGATCGCGCACCTGGTCCGACATGTCGCGAACCAGGGCGGTGAAGATCGCCTCCTTGCTTTCGAAATAAGTATAGAAGCTGCCGAGCGCGACTCCCGCTCGCCGGGTGATCCCGCTGATCGAGGCGGCGTGGAAACCATGGTCGCCGAACTCGCGCCGCGCGGCATCGAGCAAGGCGCGCCGCGTCTTGCGTCCGCGACTGGTGCGCGGCGCGCGCCCGCCTTCCTCCCCACCCGCCTCGGCATCGCCCGCGTCGAGCACGACGGTTTTTTCCCCTGCCATGGGTTGATGTTAGTCAAAGTTGAAAGCCGGTTCAACTTTCATTATAAGAATCGACCATGCGGATGCCCGGCAAGAGGCACGCGCCATAGGGAGGGGATAATGAAGCCGTTCGTTCGTGCCGCCATGCTCGCCGGAGCCGCTTGGGCGAGCGCGCCCGCCTTCGCCCAACAAACGCCCACGACGCCCGCCGAGGATCGCGAAATCGCGCTGGCCGACGAGGCCAAGCCGATCGACGACATCGTCGTGGTCGCGCGGCGCCGGCAGGAACGGCTGCTCGACGTGCCGCTCTCGGTCACCGCGATCCAGGCGGCGGACGTCGCCAAGCTCCAGGCGATCGATATTTCGGGCATCCAGGGCGCGGTGCCCAATGTGAACTTGGTCCAGGGGCGCGGCTCGGCGACCAACGCCAATTTCTTCATCCGCGGCGTCGGCCAGCCCGATGCGCTGCAAACCTTCGATCCGGCGGTCGGCGTTTATGTCGATGGCGTCTATTTCAGCCGTATCCAGGGCGCCTTGCTCAATTTGTTCGACGTCCAGCGCGTCGAGGTGCTGCGCGGGCCGCAGGGCACGCTCTATGGCAAGAACACGATCGGCGGCGCGGTCAACATCGTCACCCGCAAGCCCGATCTGCAGAATTTCACCGCCTCGGGCGACGTGACCTATGGCGATTATAATCAGGTGGTGCTCAACGGCTATGCGAGCGCGCCGCTCATCACCGACAAGCTCGCGCTCTCGCTCGCGGGCACTTATGATCGGCGCGACGGGCTCGTCATCGATCCGCTCACCAACCGGCGCTATAATGATCGCAATCTGTGGTCGGCGCGCGGCATCTTGAATTTCGAGCCTGCCAAGGGCTGGCAATTTCTGCTGAGCGGCGATTACACCAAGCAGCGCAGCAGCCTGACGCTCGGCTATCCGACCGCGCCCTTGATCCAGACCAATTTCGCGGGCGCCCCGCGCGTGCTGGTGCCCGCCAACCCCTATGGCCCCTATGATTTCCGCGCCTCGACCGGCTTCGCCCCCGGGCGCGGCCAGCAGCTCGACCATTGGGGCGTCGCGCTCACCGCCAATATCGATATCACCGATACGCTCCAATTCACCTCGATCACCGGCTATCGCAAGCTCGACCCCAATTTCTTCATCGATATCGACGCCAGCCAATTCCAGCTGGGCGACGTGTTCGTCGGCGTTAGTCAGAAGCAGTTCAGCCAGGAACTCCAGCTGAAATATTCGGGGCCGCAGCTAAAGGGGGTTTTCGGGCTTTATTATCTGAACGAGGACATCAGCTCGAACCAGATCGCGTTCGGCGACGATATTTTCGCGCTCGGCCCGACGCGCGTCACCTTCCAGCGGTTGATCAACGACGCGCAAAATACCAAGAATTACGCGGCCTTCGGCCAATTGACCTATGATTTCAGCCCGAAATGGTCGTTCACCACGGGCCTTCGCTATACTTATGAGGAACGGCGCTACAACCGCTTCACCACCACCAGCTCGACGCTCGGCGCGCTCAACAACCTCACCTTCCGCTTCCCCGACAATCTGCCGGCGCCGCTCAACACCCAGAACAGCGTGAGCTTCGACGCCTGGACGCCGACCTTCCAGCTCGGCTTCAAGCCCACGCGCGACCAGCTGATCTATGCCAATATCAGCCGCGGCTTCAAATCGGGCGGGTTCAACGGCCGCGCCAATACGCTCAACGACTTGACGCTGGTGGTGAACGGCGCGCCGACGCTCGTCACGCGCTTCAATCCCGAAACGGTGTGGACCTATGAAGCGGGCTATAAGGCGCGCTTCGCCAATGGCTTGGTGACGCTGTCGGCGGCGGCCTTCTATAGCGATTATCGCGACTTCCAGGCGCGCGTCGGCGGCGGCACGGTGGGATCGACCGGCGTGTTCCCGGTGATCAACGCGGGCAAACTGCGCATCTGGGGCCTGGAGTTCGAAACCGTGGTCAAGCCCTCGCGCTTCTTCACGCTCACCGGCTCGTTCGGCTATCTCGACGCGCGCTATCTGGAATTCAACGACGGGCGCCGCGTGCCGCCCCAGGCCTTTTCGTGCAACCCCACCGGCCAGGCGATCACCTGCGAGCCGGCCTTCGCCCCGCCGATCTCGGCGCGGCTCGCGGGCGAATATCGCGTGCCGATCGGGCGCTCGAACCTGACCTTCGGGCTCGAGGGACGCTTCATCGACAAGCAATTCCTCTCGGTCGACAATCGCCCCGGGCTCACCGAGCCGGGCTATGTGCTGGGCAATGCCTATGCCCAGCTCGATCTGCCCGACAACGCCTTTTATTTCCGCGCCGGCGTCAAGAATTTCGGCGACACGCGCTATCGCACCGATGGCCAGGAATTTTCGGCGGTCGCCAATATCCAAACGGTCTATTTCGGCGACCCGCGGACCTGGAGCCTGACGGCGGGGTTCCGATTCTAGGGTGATTTGCGACGGGAGCGCGGGATGTCGACCGGAATCGTGACCATGTTCTGCGCCGCCGGCTCACGGGAGGAGGCGGCGCGGCTGGCGGGGGCGCTGGTCGAACGCCGCCTCGCCGCCTGCGTGCAGGCGCTGCCGATCGACAGCTGGTATCGCTGGGAAGGCAAGGTCGAGCAGGCGGCGGAAGTGCTACTGCTGATCAAGACGACGCGCGCCCGGGCGAGCGAGGTCGAGGCGTGCCTCGTCGCGCTCCACGGCTATGACGTGCCCGAGATCATCGTGTTGCCGGTGGAAGACGGGCTCGGCGGCTATCTCGATTGGGTGAGCGCGTCGGTTGGGTAAGTTAGTTCCATCGCCGCGCGAGAGCTGCTCGATCTTTGATTTGTCGCCGTCGCCGAGCGCGGAGCGTTAGCTCGACTGGTCGCCCTGAGCTTGTCGACCCGAATGGCGGCGAAACCAACGGCGGTCCTTTCTGGCGACCGGCGAAAAGAAGAACCGTGCTTCGACATGCTCAGCACGAACGGTGATCCGATTTCAACGCCCGTAAGCTTAGAGCCGTTTGCGATCGAACCGGTTCGCTCCTCCCCTGGAAGGGGAGGAGCTTTGTCCGTCGAGCCATTGGTTCTTCGGTGGGATCGCAAACAGCTCTGGCCGCCCCGCCCCTTCAGCGCGCCAGCACGCTATCCGCGACGAAGGGGTTGTGCTGGCGCTCGACCCCGAAGCGGCTCGGGCGGCCATGGCCGGGGATGAACACCGTGTCGTCGCCGAGCGGCCAGAGCTTGGTGACGATCGAGTCGAGCAGCGCCTGATGGTCGCTCATCGGAAAATCGGTGCGGCCGATCGAGCCCTCGAACAACACGTCGCCCACCAGCGCGAGCCGTGATGGCGCGTGATGGAACACGACATGGCCGGGGGTGTGGCCGGGGCAATGATGGACATCGAGCGTCAACGCGCCGAGCGTCACTTGCGCGCCCTGGTCGAGCCAGCGATCGGGCTCGAACGGCGTCCCCGCCAGCCCCCAGGCGCGGCCATCCTCGGCGAGCCGCGCGATCCAGAAGCGATCGGCCTCGTGCGGCCCCTCGATCGGCACGCCGAGGGCGGCGGCGAGCGTGCCCGCCTCGCCGCAATGATCGATATGGCCGTGGGTGATCAGGATCTTCTCGACCGTGACCCCCGCCTTGGCGATCGCCGCATGGATCTTGGGCAGATCGCCGCCCGGATCGACCACGGCGGCGCGGTTGGTCGCGGTGCACCAGATGAGCGAGCAATTTTGCGCGAGCGGGGTGACCGGGATCATCGCGGCCTTGAGCGGGGCGTCCGTCATGCCCCGCGCGATAGACGTGGCGGCGGCGGGGGGCAAGCGCGCGGGGCGGTGCGCGCCGCACGAAAAAAGGCGGCGGCCCCCAGCGGAGCCGCCGCCTCTCTATTCGAGCCCCCGAAGGAGCGTTTCGATCAGGCGCCGACCTTGATCTTCTCGGCGGCGACCGCGACGCGGTTCGAGATCGGCTGGGCGACGTCGCTCGCCAGCTTGATCATCGCTTCGGTGTTCTTGCTGGTTTCGGCGACCAGGCTGTCGAAGCTCTGGCGGACGTAATCGCTCTGCAGCTTCATCAGCTCGGCCGGTGTCTTCACCGCGGCGAGGCTGCGCATCGTGGCGGTCGCGGTTTCGAAGCTGCGACGGGTATAG
>LWDI01000077.1 GCA_002083475.1 Proteobacteria bacterium SG_bin5 | reverse complement strand
CGTGGAGCATCTCGGCGGTGCAGCTGGTCGTGCCGGGCGCGGCGACGCAGGCGGCGGCGGCGGCGGCGGCGAGGTCGGCGGCGTTGGCGCTCTGCGCGCCGGCGGCGAGCGCGAGCGCGAGCGCGGCGGTGAAAGTGTCCCCCGCCCCCGCCGCACGGCTATCCGGCGCGGGGCTGGTGAAAGTGCGATAAGGCTCGCATCCCTCGTCGAACACCACCGCGCCCGCCGTGTCGAGCGTCACCGCCAGCAGCCGCGCGCCGGTGCGCGCGGCGAGCGTGTCGCGCGCGGCGATCATCTGCTCGACCCGCTCGATCCCCTCGCGCGCCGGCAGATCGGCGAGCGCGATCGCCTCGGCATAATTGGGCTTGGCTGCCGACAGCCCGGCGCCCGCCCAGCGCCGCAAATCCTTGGCATCGGCGACGAGCACGCGCGGGTCGCGGCGCTGGAGCCGGGCGATCGCGGCGATCACGCGATCGGTGCAAATGCCATAGCCATAGTCGGAGGCGATCACCGCGTCGGCCCGCGCCCAGGCGGTGGCGAGCGCGTCGATCAACCGGCGTTCGATCAGCTCGGGCATGTCGCCCTCGCTGCCGCGATCGAGCCGCAGCAGCAGCTGGCCCCGCGCGGAAATCCGCTGTTTGACGATCGTCTCGCGCCCCGGCACGGCGAGCAGCGCGTCGGTGTCGACGCCCGCGTCGGCGAGGCGTTCGGCGAGGATCACCCCCGCCTCGTCTTGCCCGATCACCGAGAGGAAGGCGCACGCGCCGCCGAGCGCCGCGACCGCCATGGCGGTATTGGCGGCGCCCCCCGGCACGTCGTGGCGTGCGTTGAGCGCGACGATCGGCACCGGCGCCTCGCGACACACCCGGCCGACGCTGCCGCTCACATAGCTATCGAGCATCGCCTCGCCGATCACCAACACGCGAAGCTCGGCGAAACGCGCGACCCAATCGGTGAGGGTCATGCCGGGGTCCTTTGCTTGCGAGGAAAAAGCTCCTCCCCTGGAAGGGGAGGTGGCGCGCGGAGCGCGTCGGAGGGGTGTCCCCGGCTGACCAAGGGCGATACCCCTCCACCATCGCTTCGCGACCACCGGCTTGCTTCGCAAGCCGGGCTCCGGCGGATCACCTGCCCCCGGCAGGTGATTTGCCCGCCTACGCCCCCTCCCCTTCCAGGGGAGGAGCTTGGCAATGCCACGATCAGACCCGCCGCCTCCGCCAAATCGCGGCACACCAAAGTCGGCGCCCGATACGGCCCGCCGACCCATTCGGTCTCGCCGCCATTGTCGATCAGCACGGTGCGGCACCCCGCGCGGTTGCCGGCTTCCACGTCGTGCAAAATGTCGCCGATCATCCAGCTCGCCGCCAGATCGGCGCCGATCGCGCGGGCGGCGTTCAGGATCATCCCCGGTCGCGGCTTGCGGCAATCGCAGTCGATCGCATAGCGCGCGACCACGCCCTCGGGATGGTGCGGGCAGTAAAAGAAGCCCGCGAACCGCACCCCGAGCAAATCCTGCAACTGCCCGGCGACCGGCCCCAGCGCCTCCGGCGTGAAATAGCCGCGCGCGATCCCCGATTGGTTGGTGACGACCGCGAGCGCATAGCCCGCCGCCGCCAGCGCCCGCGCCCCCTCGCGCGCGCCGGGCTTCAAGCTGATCCGCGCGGGATCGACATTATAGGGCACGTCCTCGACGAGGGTGCCATCCTTGTCGAGGAACACCGTCTTCATGGCCAGCTCGTCTCGCGCATCGGCACCACGAGCAGCTCGGGGATCACCGTGTCGCCGGGCTGGTCGAGCAGGAAGCGCACCGTCTCCGCCACCGCGCGCGGGTCTTGCAGATTTTCGAGCGGGGTGTCGGGGAAGCGATCGAGAATGAACGGCGTGCGCATCCCGCCCGCGAGCAAGGCGGTCACCTTGATCCCCAGCGGCCGCCCTTCGACATGCATCGCGTGGCTGAGGCCGAGCAGCCCCCATTTGCTCGCGTGGTAGGCGCTGGCATTGGCCCAGGCGCGCTTGGCGGCGGTCGAGACGATATTGACGATATAGCCACGCCCCCGCGCCTTCAGATGCGGGAACGCCGCCTTGGCGAGCGCGAAGGGCGCGCGCAGATTGACGTCGAGCACGCGGTCGAAATCGTCCTGTTCCAGCTCTTCGATCGACAGCGTCTTGTCGGTGCCGGCATTGTTCACCAGCACGTCGAGGCCGCCACCCGCCGCCACCCGGTCGATCAGCACGCGGCACGCCTCGGCGTCGGTCAGATCGAGGGTGAAGGCCTCGCCGCCGATCTCGCCCGCCAGCCGCTCGGCGGCCTCGGCCTGAACGTCGGCGATGATCACCTTGCCCCCGGCCTCGGCCAGCACGCGCGCGATCTCGGCGCCGAGCCCGCTCGCCCCGCCGGTGACGATGATGCGGCCGCCCGCGATCACGACACCACCTCGAGCGACGCGGCGGGCGCGGCGAGCGCGCGGGCTTCGACGAGTTCACAAATCAAATGCAGAGCCAAGCTTTGTACCTCCTGAATGCGTGCGGTATCGGTCGAGGGAATGCGCACCGCCGCGTCGGCGAGCGCGACGCAGGGGCTCAGCGCGCCGCCGAGCAGCGCGACGGTCTTCAGCCCGCGCTCGCGCGCCTCGCGCATCGCGGTGACGACGTTCTTGGAACGCCCGCTGGTGCTGATCGCGACGAGCACGTCGCCCGGCTGGCCGAAGGCGCGCACCCCGCGCGCGAACACGTCGTCATAGCCGATGTCGTTCGCCCAGGCGGTGACGAAAGCGGTGTCGGCGCCCAGCGCGATCACCGGCATCGCGCGGCGCGCGTCGCTCTTGAAGCGGCCGACGAATTCGGCGGCGAAATGCTGCGCGTCGGCGGCGCTGCCGCCATTGCCGCAGACCAGCACTTTTCGGCCGCTCAGCAGCGCCTCGGCGACGAGATCGGCGGCGGCGCGGATCGGCTCGCCGAGCAAATAGCGCGACCGGCCGAGCGTTTCGGCGAGCGCCGCGAAGCCATGGTCGATCACCCCCGACTCGCGGCGCGGATCGAGCCGGGCGATCCTGCCGCTCGCGCGTTTGGCGAGCGTCTCGCGATAGACTTCCTCCATCTGCAGCGCGACCTGGCGCCAGGTGAAGCGCTCGCGCACCCGCGCCAGCCCGGCCTCGCCCATCGCCGTCGCGCGCGCGGGATCGCCGAGCAAGGCGCGCAGCGCCGCGCCGAGCGCCGCTGGGTCGCGCGGCGGCACGCGCAGCCCGGTGACGCCCTGGTCGACCGTGTAGCGCAAGCCGCCGACGTCGGACGCGATCACCGGGCGCGCGCAGGCCATCGCCTCCAGGGGGGTGATGCCGAATGGCTCGTACCAGGGCGCGGTTACGAACACGTCCGCCGCGCCATAATAGAGTTTGAGCACGTCGCGGCCCCGGCTGCCGGTGAAGGTCACGCGCTCGCGCACCCCGGCGCGTTCGGCGACCGCGATCAGCCGCGCGAGCTCGGGGTCGCGCGCCGGATCGGGCACGGGCGACGACCCGCCGACCACCACGAGCCGCGCCTCCTTCTGGGCGAAGGCGAGCGCCTCGATCGCGGTGTCGACCCCCTTGCGCGGCACCATCCGCCCGAGTTGCAGCGCGATCGGCGCGTCCACCGGCAGATCGAGCGCCGCCCGCGCCGCCGCCTTGTCGAGCGGCGCGAATTCCTGCGGATCGAAGCCGCACGGCACCATCCGCAGCCGCAGCGGATCGGCGCCATAGAGCGACAGCAGATCGCGCTCGTCCTCGGGGCATTCGGCGATCACTCGATCGGCCTCGGCGACGATGCGCTCCTCGATGGTGAAGCGCGCGTCGGGAAAGCCGTCGGCGGCCTGTTGATGCAGCCGCCGCACCTTGCCGAGCGCGTGGAAAGTGACGATCGCGGGAATCGCGAAGGCGCGCGCGAGTTCGATCCCGACCAGGCCCGACATGAAGAAATGCGCGTGGATCAAATCGGGCGCGCCGCGCGCGGCGAAGAAATCGCGCATCTCATCGGCGAAGCCGTCCATCAGCGGCAGCAGCTTTTCCTTGCGGATCACCCGCGCCGGCCCGGCGACGACATGGACGACGCGCACGCCCGGGGCGAAATCGACGATCTCCGCCACCCCCGGATCCTCGCGCCGGGTGAACACGTCGACCCGGTGGCCCAGCGCCGCCAATTGCCGCGCGAGCTGCGCGACATAAACATTCTGCCCGCCGCCATCGGCCCCGCCCAAGGTCGCGAGCGGCGAGGCATGTTCGCTGATCATCGCGATATCCATCACGCCGCCCTTTCCATGCCGCCCGCCGCGACCGAGCGCAGCAGCGCGTCCCAATCGCGCGCGAAGCGATCGATGCCGAAACGCGCCAAGGCCGTCGCCCGCGCCCCCTCCCCCAACGCGCGCGCCAGGCCTGGGTCGGCGAGCAAGCGGCGCATCGCCGCGTGCAGCTCGGCCTCGCTCGTCGCGATGAAGCCATTCTCGCCATCGCGGATGATCGTCGGCAGCTCGGTCGTCGCAAGACCCACGATCGGCAGGCCGAGCATCATCGCCTCGAGCAGCGCGAGGCCGAGGCTGGTGTAGCGAATGGGGTGGAAGAAGAAGCGGTAGCGCGCGGCGAAATTGGGAAGATCGGCGAGCGGCACCTCGCCCAGCCCGCCGGCTTCCTCGGCGAACATGCCCACCAGATCGAGCGGCACGCGCGCGCGCGCCCGCTCGAAAATATCCGCGCCCAGCCGCCGGCCGCGCCGCTTCAGGCCGTTCACCACCACCAGCCCGCGATCGAGCGCGCCGGTGTAGCGATGGCCGAGATCGGGCACGCCGTGATCGATCACCGCGACCGGGTTCGCCCCATTGTCCCACATCAGCGCGTTGAAATGCGTGACATGGACGATCTGGACGCTCGGGTCGTCGACAGGGTGGCGTGTGTCGGTCGGGCTGTCGCGCGGCGGGTCGTGCTCCAGATAAACGGCGGGCAATGCGCGCAGCGCGGGGGGCAGCGCGAGGCGATCGACGCGCCAATTGCGGTGCGATTGATAGAGCACCAGGTCGAAGCGCTCGGCCGCCAGCCGATCGACCGGCACCTCGTGAACATTGCCCCCCCAAGCGAAATTGGGGGTGCGCCCGCCATGCCCCTCGCCGCGCTCGGGCGTCACCGGCAGGCAGAAATCATGCGGCGCGTGCGTCAGATAAAAGAGATAGCTGCCATGGACGTGCCAGGTGAGGACTCGCAGGCGGCGCATCACGCCATCTCCATCAGGCTGGTGGCGGCGCGCAGCACTTGGTCGACGCTCGGCAGGCTGGGGGCGATGCCGTGCGGCGGCGCGCCGATGGGGACGTCGGGCACGCCCGCGCCGACCGCGACATGGCGCGCGCGATCGGCGGCGCCCCAGCGCGCGGGGTCGGAGGCGATGAAGATCGTCACGCTCGGCGCGGCGAGCGCTTCGGCCAGATGCGCGGTGCCGGTGTCGTTGGTGACGACCAGCGCCGCGCCCGCGACCAGCCCGCCCATCGCGCCGAGATCGGTCGCGCCGCATAAATTCTGGGCCCGCGCGCCCATCTCGGCCTCGACCGCCGCGCACAACGCGGCCTCGCCGGGCGTGCCGGTGAGGACGATGTCATGGCCCTCGCGCGCGAGCCGATCCGCGACCTGGGCGAAGCGCGCGGGCGGCCAGCGGCGCTTGGGGTCGCTCGCGCCGGGGTGGATCAGCGCGTAGCGGCGCGCCAAGCCGAACCGCGCGGGCGCGGCGCGCTCCTCGGCGCTCAAGGGGAAGTCGGGGCTTGCCGCGCCTTCGGTGCAGCCGAGCCGCTCGACCAACGCCAGCCAGCGATCGGCCTCGCGCAGATGATCGGGGAACGGCGCGCTGCCCTCGGGCGCCCAGAGGCCGGGCACATGATAGCCCGCGAAGCGCCGCGCGCCGAGGAGCGCGGTGAACACGTTCGACACGCTGCCGCTGCCATGCATCTGGATCGCCAGATCGAAGCCGGGTACGCCCGCGCGATCGGCCAGGAAGCCCGCGAGCCGCTCGACCGCGAAGGGCGCCTCGACGATGCCGGGAAAGCCCGGGAAAGGCAGAAAGGCGTCGACCAGCGCGGGATAGCGCGCGACCACGGAGCGCACTTGTTCCAGCCCCATATACGTGATCTCGGCCACCGGATGCGCGTGGCGCAGCCGCTCGAGCGCGGGCACGGCGGTCAGCACGTCGCCCAGCCCGCCCAACGCGCGCATGACGAGCACGCGCTTCATCGCTCGATCCGAGCGACGAGCGCGGCATGGTCCGAAAAATCGCCCGGCACCAGCGCGAGCGCGGTCACCAGCGGCGCGGTCGCGCGTTCGAGCACATAATCGATCCGCCGATCGGGCGCGCCCGTCGGATAGCTATGCCCCGCCTCGGCCCGGTTGAGCCGCGTCCAGGGGTCGACGAACCCCGCCTCGGCGAGCGCGGCGAGCGCGGGGCTTTCGGGCGGCTGGTTGAAATCGCCGACCAGCAACGTGTCGCCCAGCCCCGCGAGCGCGCCGAGCGCATCGGCGACATTGGCTTCGGCCTGCGCCGTGACCCAGGAAAAATGCCCGATCGCCACCACCGGCGCGGGCGGCGCGAGGCGGACGATCAGCAATTGCCGCTGGAACGGATCCTCGGGCAGGCCGAGCTGGCGCAGCGGCACCGCGTCAGCGGCCTCGATCGGCACGCGGCTGAACAACGCCATCCCGCCGGCGCGCGCGAGATGCGGGTGATCGCCCAGTTCGAGCGCGAGCGCGGCGAGCGGCGCGTCACTGCCGCCCGCATCGACACCGGCCTGAACCGCGACCATATCGGCCATGTTTCGATCGATGATCGAAATGATCTGCTCAAGTCGTTCGGCGAAAGGCGCGATTTGCTCGTTCGAACCGGCAACGTTGATCTGCATCAAATTTAGACTAGCGCCGCCCATGTTTCGTCCGCGAAAGGCACGCGACGCAGGACGCGCGGCGCCGTTATTGACCGCTTGCTTCAATTCTCGAGAGGCGCGGGCGGTTCCGAAACTTTATTTGAGCTGAACGAAACGAGCTTATTCGCGCGCCAAGCGTCGCCCCGGCGAAAGCCGGGGGCTCGCCGAAACGGGGCGCTCCGGTTGCTCGAGGCCCCAGCTTTCGCTGGGGCGACGCTCTTGGACCTACGGGCGCTGTACCCCTAGTCCGCCCGCCCCCAATACCACATGCGCTGCAGCTCGCGCTTGCCGTCCACCAATTGGTGTTTCAGCGCGCCGGCGATGTGGAGCGCGACGAGCAGATAAACGAGCCAGGCGATCAGCTCATGCGCTTCGCCAAAGCCGTCATGCACCGCCTTCTTGGTCGCCGGGTCGAGCGCCGTGATGAACGACAGCCGGGGCCATTCGAACAGGCCGAACCAATAGTTCGGGTTTTGCGCCGCGCGGTCCCAAGCGCTGTCCATCACCCAGCCGGTGATGGGCATCGCGAAAATGACGAAATAAAGCCCCCAATGCGCGACGTGCGAGAGTGTTTTTTCCCAAGGCGCATAGCCCGCGGGCAGTTCGGGCGGGCGGTGCGACAGCCGCCACAGCAAGCGCAGCAGCGCCAGCGCCAAGATGGTGATGCCCACCGATTTGTGGCTGTCGATCAGCGGGCGCACCTGCGCATCGGGCAGATTGGGCCAGACCCAGGCGAGCAGGACGTTGGCGATCACCCCCGCCGCGATCAGCCAATGAAGCGTGATGGCAAGGCTGGTATAACGACGCTGCATCGCTTGCTCCCTGTCGGTTCGATGACCCTAGCGCTCGGCCGCTTCGTTCCTACCTTAACGCTGGCCTCGCTCACTGCAAATCGAGACGATCGTTGAACTTACTCAGTCGCAGATTGGCGAGCGAGTCGCCGCGCTTTTCGCCGCGCCCCGTGCCGATGTCGGCTTATTTGATCGCGCTCGCCGGGGCTTTGCTGTTCCTGCTATTGACCGCGCAAGCGTTCGTCCGGGTGGGGCTCGCCGGTTGGTCGGTAGGCGTCGCTTATATTCTGTACGATAGCGCACTATTGGCTTTTACCGGGCGCAAGATCGGCACGATCGCGCGCGCGGCCCCGGCGCCGCTACCCGCCGGTCCCGCGCCGAGCCTGGGCGTCATCATCGCCGCGCATAACGAGGCGGGCGTGCTGAAGGTGACGATCGATCATCTCCTCGCCGAACCGCATCCGCCCGAGCTGATCCTGATCGCCGACGACGGCTCCACCGACGATACGCCGGCGGTGCTGAAGGCGCTCTATGGCCTCGCCCCGCCCCCCTTGGGGGTGATGAGCGGCCCCGCCCCCGCCGAGCCCCGGCTGCGCTGGCTGCGGCTGCCGCACGGCGGCAAGGCGCGCGCGCTCAACCAGGCGATCCCCTGGCTCGATACCGAATTGGTGGTGACGATCGACGCCGATACGCTCGTCGATCCGGGCGCGCTCGGCGCGATGCGGTCGGCCTTTGCCGCCGAGCCGGCGCTGGTCGCGGCGACGGGCGTGCTCACCCCGATCTGCGGGCCGAGCCTTAAAGGGCGCTTCTTCGAATGGTTCCAGCGCTACGAATATGTCCGCAATTTCCTGTCGCGCTATGCCTGGGGGCGAGTGAACAGCCTGCTCCTCGTCTCGGGCGCGTTCGGGGCATATCGCCGCCAGGCGCTGCTGCAGGTCGGGGGGTTCGATCCGGCATGCCTGGTCGAGGATTATGAGCTGATCCACCGGCTCCACCGCCATTCGTCCGAGCGCGCCCTCGGCTGGGAAGTCGCGGTGATCGGCCAGGCGACCGCGCGCACCGACGCGCCCGCTTCGTTCCTGGGCTTTCTGAAACAGCGGCGGCGCTGGTTCGGCGGCTATTTGCAGACGCAATATTGGAACCGCGACATGATCGGCAATCCGCGCTTCGGCGCGCTGGGGCGCGCGCATATGCCGGTCAAGACGCTCGACACGCTCCAGCCCATCTATGGCATCACCGCCTTCGGCGTGCTGGTGTCGCTGCTCGTGACCGGGCGCTTGTTCGTCGCCAGCGCGGTGCTCGGCGTGATGCTCGCGAAAGTCGCCTTGGACCTGAGCTACCACCTCTGGTCGATCCGGCTCTACACGCGCTGGACGGGCAAGAGCGAAGGGCTCGGCTTGGGGATGGCGGTGCTCGCTTCGCTGCTCGAGCCCTTCACTTTCCAGCTGCTGCGCCATTTGGGCGCGCTGTGGGGCTGGCACGCGTTCCTCACGGGCCGCGAGACCTGGGGCTGGCAACAGCGCACCGCGATCGGCGCGAGCGTGGGGCGGTAGGGCTCGTCCTCGAATAACCCCGTCGCCCCGGACTTGATCCGGGGCTGGGCTCCTGAACGACGGTCGCCAGCGAAGAACGAACCTAGCCCCGGCTGTCGACTAGGCTATTCTTCGTCGGCCCTATAAGCTCAGCAACAGCGTCAAATTCAGCCCGATGAGCAGCCCCGCCACGCCCCAGGCGAGGCCGCTCAGCCAGCGCGGCGCGGCGAGCTCGCCCATCACCCGCCGGTCGGCGGTGAAGGCGACGAGCGGCACCACCGCGAACGGCAGTTGCAGGCTCAGCACCACTTGGCTCAGCACGAGCAGCTCGGTCGCGCCCTTGTCGCCCATCCAGGCGACCACCCCGACCGCGGGCAGGATCGCGATCGCGCGCGTCGCCAGCCGCCGCAGCCAAACCGGCAGCCGCAGATCGAGAAACCCCTCCGCCACGATCTGCCCGGCGAGCGTGCCGGTGATCGTGCTATTCTGCCCCGAGGCGAGCAGCGCCACCGCGAACACCACGCTCGCCGCCCCCGCGCCCAACAGCGGCGAGAGCAAATGATAGGCCTGGTCGATCTCGACCACGTCGGTGCGGCCATTGCCGTGAAACGCCGCCGCCGCCAGGATCAGGATCGCGGCGTTGATGAACAAAGCGAAGAACAAGGCGAGCGTCGAATCGATCGTCGAGAGCCGGATTGCCTGGCGCTTGCCCGCGAGATCGCGCGCGAAGGCGCGGGTCTGCACGATCGCGCTGTGCAGATAGAGATTATGCGGCATCACCGTCGCGCCCAAAATGCCGATCGCGAGATAGAGCATCTTGGGATCGCGCACGATCGCGGGATCGGGCGCGAGCCCGCCGAGTACCGCCGCGAGCGCCGGCTGGGCGATCGCCAGTTCATAAGCGAAACAGCCCGCGATCACCACCAGCAGCGCGATGATGAACGCCTCGAGCAGGCGAAATCCCCAGCGCTGGAGCCCCAGGATCAGCAGCACGTCGAAGCCGGTGAGCAGCACCCCGGCGGTGAGCGGCAAGCCGAACAGCAATTGCAGCGCGATCGCGGTGCCGAGCACTTCGGCGAGATCGCAGGCGATGATCGCGAGCTCGCACAGCACCCACAGCAGCAGCGCGACGGGCCGCGGATAGCGCGCGCGGCAGGCTTGGGCGAGGTCCATCCCGCTCGCCACCCCCAGCCGCGCGGCGAGCGCCTGGAGCAGCATCGCCATCAGATTGGCGGCCAGGATCACCACCAGCAGCCGATAGCCATAGGCCGAGCCGCCGGCGATGTCGGTCGCCCAATTGCCCGGGTCCATATAGCCGACCGCGACCAGAAAGCCCGGGCCGCTGAAGGCGAACAGCCGTCGCCACCAGGCGGCATGCGCCGGCACGCGGACGCTGCGATGCACTTCGCCGAGCGAGGGCCGCGGCGGCGCTGGCGGGGGGAGCACGGCGCTCGGGTCGGCGGCGAAGGGCGGCGGGCTCATCGCGCGTGCATGTGGGGCCAAGGCGCGGGGGATGCAATTCGCGCGCGATCGGGCGCCGCAAAATCCTCGCCATTTACCGGGAGGTGGCGCGCGCGTTAGCGCGATTTCCAGGGAGGTGATTTGCCCGCCTCCAACCCCCTCCCCCTGTGGGGGAGGAGCTGCGCGCTTGGTTCCGCGGGTGCGGTTTGATGACGATGAGCCGTAGTGCCCGCCAGTAGAATCGCCGCCGTAGAATTTCGGTGTGGTTAGCGTAATGATAACCATATCGGCCCCATAGCACCCGCAGCCGACGCGCTGGACCCGTCGTCGGCCACCATTGGGAAGGGGTGTTGAACCATGAAGAAAATCGTGATGCTCGGCCTCGCCGGGCTGGCTTCGTTCGGCGTGGCGGCGCCCGCCGCCGCGCAAACCGCGACCGGTGACGTCACCGTGCGCATTCTCCAGGCGATCACCGTCAGCAAGACCGCCGATCTCAACTTCGGCCGCGTCGTCGCGGGCACGGCGGCGGGCAGCGTCGTCGTCGGCGAGGATGGCGCGCGGACCTGCCCGGCGGCGCTGCGCTGCCTCGGCACCTCGACCGGCGCCGCCTTCGCGGTGACCGGCACCGCCGGCGAAACCGTCGCCGTCTCGATCGACACGCCGAGCATCCAGCTCACCAGCGGCAGCAACAAGATGACCGTCGCGCTCGTCACCCAGACCAAGACGATGACGCTCGCGACCGGCCCCAACGCCTTTCGCGTCGGCGGCACGCTGAGCGTCGGCGCGGCGCAGGCGGCGGGCACTTACACCGGCCAGTTCACCGTTTCGGTCAATTATCAATAACGCGCGCGCGCGCCAGGCGAAGGAATTGACCATGATCCGCTTGATGATGCTGGCGGCGGGCCTCGGCCTGGCGCTGGCGGCGGCCCCCGCGCGCGCGCAAGGCGATCTCCTCGTCGCCCCCACCCGGCTCGTGCTGGGCGCGGTGGGCGGCGGCGAGGTGATCGTCAGCAACACCGGGCAGCGCACCACCACCTATCGCATCTCGCTGGTGCTGCGGCGGATGGACGAGGCGGGCCAGATCCGCCCGGTCGACGAGGCCGAGGCGCGCCCCGCCGAGGCCGCCGCGCTCGACATGCTCAACCATGCCCCGCGCAAGATCACGCTCGCGCCCGGCCAATCGCAGACGGTGCGCGTCGGCGTGCGCGCACCGGCGGGGCTCGCGGCGGGCGAATATCGCGCGCATCTGTTGTTCCGCGCGGTGCCCGACGCGCCCGAAGCCGCGCCGCCGCCACCCCCGGGCGCAACGCCGCCCGCCGCCGACGGCATGTCGATCGCGCTCACCCCGATTTACGGCGTCGCGATCCCGCTAATCGTGCGCGTGGGCGAGGTGCCCGGCACCGCCAAGCTCGCCGACGCGCGGCTCGAGGGGAGCGCCGAGGCGCCGAGCGTCACCGTCACGCTCGAACGCGGCGGCGCGCGCTCGATCTATGGCACGCTCGAACTGCGCGAGGCAGGGCGCGCCGAGCCGGTCGCGCTCGTCAAGGGGATCGCCGCTTATCCCGAGATCGCGCGGCGCAGCGTGAGCTTGCCGATCGATCCCAAGAAGCTCGCCCAGGCCAAGGGCGCGCTCAGCGTGCGCTTCGTCGAGACCGATCCGGCCGCGAGCGGCGCCAGCCAAAGCGAAGTGCCGCTGGCGCGCGCGCCGGCCAAATAAGCCATGATCACCGGGCGGGGCTGGTGGCGCCGGGGGCGCGCCGCCGCCCGCGCGCTGCTCGCCGCGCTCGCGCTCCACGCCGCCCCGCTCGCCGCGCAAGCGCCCGCGCCCAAGGTCGATCCCGACGACGCGCTGCTGTTCGACGCGCGGCTGGGGTCGCTCCAGATCGGGCATGGCGTGCGCGCCTTCGATACGCGCGCCGGGCTCTGCCTCGATTTCGGCGACGTGCTCGACGCGCTCCAGATCGCGATCACGATCGATCCCGGCGCGCGCGGCGCGCGCGGCTTCGCCTTCGACGAGAACCACCGCGTCGAGATCGATCGCGACAAGGGCGAGGTGCGTTTCGCGGGCGAATATGCCAAGCTCGGCGCCGAGACGATCTGGGAAAGCCGATCGGGCTGGTGCGTGATCGCGACCGATCTCGGCCGCTGGCTGGGGGTGAGCTTCACCGCCGACACGAGCAACGCGATCCTCACCGTCGCGGCCAAGGGCGCGCTGCCGCTGGAGGCCGCCGCCAAGCGCGCCGCCGCCGCCGAACGCCTGCGCGGCGGCAAGGACAAGGCGCCCGATCTGCCGCGCGTCGCTTTGCCCTATCGCTTCTGGCGCAGCCCGGCGCTCGACGTGATCGCCTCGGCCGCCGTGCAGGATCGCGGCGGCGGCACCGCGCGCGAGACGCGCTACGAGCTGTTCGGCGCGGGCGAGCTCGCCTGGTTCTCGGCCGAAGCGCGGCTCTCCTCGGACGCGGGCGGGGCGCCCCAGGCGCTGCGCGTGCGGCTCTATCGCAGCGACATCGCCGCGCGCCTGCTGGGGCCGCTGCGCGCGAGCGAATTCGCGCTGGGCGACGTCGCCAGCCCCTCGACCGCGCTCGGCGTGCAGGCGACCCCGGGGCGGGGCGCGGCGATCACCAACCGCCCGATCGGCACCGCGAGCCGCTTCGACACCACCGATTTCACCGGCGTGCTGCCGCGCGGCTGGGACATCGAGCTCTATCGCAACGGCGAATTGCTGCGCAGCGAAACCGGCAACGCGCTCGGCCGCTATGAATTTCGCGACGTCGAGCTGCGCTACGGCGTCAATGCCTTCGAAATCGTCGCTTATGGCCCGCAAGGCCAGATCCGGCGCGAGCGGCGCAGCTATAATATCGGCGCGCAAATGCCGGTGGCCGGCGAGACCTGGTATTATGCCGATATCGTCGAGGATCGGCGCGATTTGATCGAATTCTCGCGCGTGCCAGCCACCGAGGCGCGGCGCTTCGGCTGGCGCGCCGATCTGGGGGTGGAACATGGGCTGGGGCGCGGCACCTCGATCGCGCTCGCCGCGCACCGCGTGCCGGTGCTGAACGGCGCGCGCACGCTGATCGAAGGCACGCTGCGCGCGAGCCCGTTCGGCACGCTCGCCAGCCTGGAGGTCGCCGCCAACCCCAGCGGCGGTCAGGCGATGCGCGCCAATGTCTTCGGCCAACTATGGCGCACCAATTTCTCGATCGAGACGATCCGCAATTTCGGCCTGGCGAGCGAACGGCTCGACCCCGCGCAGCGCGCGATCACCGCGATCGCGCTCGACAAGCCGGTGCGCGCCTTCGGGCTGATCGTGCCGATCCGCTTCGATTTGCGCGAAACCCTGTCGAAGGGCGAGCATCTCCTCGCCGCCCGCGCGCGCGTGTCGATCGCGACGCGGCGCTTTTCGGCGAGCCTGATCGGCGGCTGGCAGCGCCAGCGCATCAGCGGCGGCGGCAGCCGCGAGGAGGCGGTCGCGGGGCTGTTGCTCAACAGCCGCTGGGGGCGAGTGCGGCTGCGCGGCGAGATCGACCTCGCGCTCGCCCCACGCGCGACGCTCCAGAACGTCAGCGTCGCGGCGAATTGGGCGCTCGGCGCGCGCGACGAGGTGCAGGCGACGCTCCTCCACGATGGCCGCGAGGGGGTGAGCAGCGCGGGGCTGAGCTATACCCGCGATTTCGACGCTTTCTCGCTCAGCGGCAATGGCCTGGTCGATAGTCGCGGCGGCTTCGCGCTCGGCCTGTCGCTGCAATTCGGGATCGGGCGCGACGCGCGCGGGCGGTTCGGCCGCTTCCGCTCGACCGCGCAAGCCGCGAGCGGCGCGGTGGCGGTGACGGCGTTCCAGGATCTGAACGGCGACGGTCTGCGCCAGGCCGATGAGCCGCTCGCGATGCCGCCCGGCCTCATCGTCAACGACGTGCCGATCGCGCCCCCCAAACACCCGCGCAAGGGCGAGACCGCGATCCTGATCGACGGCTTGAGCCCCGCGCTGCCGGTGCGCGTCGCGATCGACGAAAGCGCGCTGCCCGATCCGTTCGAGCTGCCGAGCGACAAGGGCGTGGCGGCGGTGCCGCGCGCGGGGCTGGTGACGCCGGTGCTGCTCGGCATCACCGCGACCTCGAGCGTCGACGGCACGCTCATCATCGACGGCCGCCCGGCGGCGGGCGAGGCGATCGAGCTGGTCGACGCCAAGGGCCAGGTCGCTTATCGGCTGCGCACCGAGTTCGACGGTTTCTTCAGCTTCGAACGCGTGCGCTATGGCAGCTACCGGCTGCAGCTGGCGCGCGGCGCGCGCCTGCTCGCCGAGCGCGTGACGGTCGGCGCCGACCGCCCCGCGATCCGCCTGGGCACGATCGAGCGCCAGCAGAGCCTGGCGGCGGCGCCGTGAGCGACGCGGGGCGCGTCGCGCCTTGCGCACCGGCAAGTGATTTGATCGATTTGGAAATCGCTTTAGGGGGCTAGGCGATGAAGCCGCGACTCACCCGACGCTGGCGCGTCTTGCTGCGACGACATGGCCCCGCCGCCGCGATCTGGCGGCGGCGCATCGCGATGGGCATGGGCGGGATCGTCGTCGGCCTCGCCGCCTTGCTCTTCGCGCGGCTCGCCGATGGCGCGAGCGACGCCTTCGATCTGCTCGCGCGCCGCTGGTGGTGGGCGCCGCTGCTGCTGACCCCGCTCGGCTTCGCGCTGATCGCGGGCGCGACGCGGCGGCTGGCGCCGGCGGCGGCGGGATCGGGCATTCCACAAGTGATCGCCGCGACCGACGCGCCCGAAACCGCCGACCGCGTGCTGGTGTCGCTCAAGACCGCGCTGTTCAAGGGCGCGGCGACGATCGCCGCGCTCGCCTGCGGCGCCTCGGTCGGGCGCGAGGGGCCGACGGTGCAGATTTCGGCGGCGATCCTCGCCTGGCACGCGCGGCTGCTGCGGGTGCCGATGCGCGCCTCGATGATCATCGCCGGCGGCGCGGCGGGGGTGGCGGCGGCGTTCAACACCCCGCTCGCCGGCGTTGCCTTCGCGATCGAGGAATTGGCCGACGCCTATGAACAGCGCGTCGCGCTGCTGGTGATGTCGACCATCTTGATCGCGGGCATCGTCAGCCTCGGGATCGCCGGGGATTATGTCTATTTCGGCGCGATGGGCGAGACTTTGCCGGCGGGGGCGGTGCTGCGGATCGCGCCGGTCGCGGGGGTCTTCGGCGGGCTGACCGGGGCGTTGTTCGCGCGCGCGATGCTCGGCGCGGGCGCGGCGCGCGATCGCTGGCTGCCGGTGCTGAAGGACCGGCCGATCGCCTGGGCGGCGTCGTGCGGGGTGTGCGTCGCGCTGCTCGGCGTCGCGACGGGGCTCACCTGGGGCACGGGCTATTCGTCGGCGCGCGCGATCATCGACGGGACCAACGCGCCTTATTGGTTCGCCCCCGCCAAATTCCTGAGCTCGCTCGCGACCGCCGCCTCGGGGTTGCCGGGGGGCATTTTCGCGCCCTCGCTCGCGACCGGGGCGGGGCTCGGCGCGGTGCTGCGCTTGCTCTTCCCGCAGGACCCCGGCGGGGCGGTGGTGCTGCTGGGGATGGTCGCCTATTTCACCGGCGCGGTGCGCGCGCCGCTGACGGCGGTGATCATCATCGTCGAGGCGACCGCGAGCCGCGGGCTGATCCTGCCGCTGTTCCTCTCGGCGCTGATCGCCAATTCGGTGTCGGCCCTGGTGTGCAAGGAGCGGCTCTACGAGGGGCTCGCCAAGTCCTGGCGCGCGGCGAAGCCGGCGGCGGATGACGTGGCGCCCGATCCGGGGAGCGCCACCCGGCCGGGGTAGCGCTTCCTAAGGCCGAACCACCGCCCCCTCACCCCGCCGCCACCGCCTCGCCGATCAGCGCGTCGGTGAAGCGGCGGCGCCACCAATAGACGTCTTCTTGCCGCACACCCTCGATCAGCGCCCGCCAGCGCCGCTGGCGCTCCTCGCGCGGCATTTTCTGCGCGGTGAAGATCGCATCGGCGAGTTCCTCGGCGCTGTGCGGGTTGACGAGCAATGCCTCGCGCATCTGCTCGGCCGCGCCCGCGAAGCGCGACAGGATCAGCACGCCGGGGTCCTCGGGGTCCTGCGCGGCGACATATTCCTTGGCGACCAGATTCATCCCGTCGCGCAGCGGCGTCACCAGCGCGATCTTGGCGGCGCGATAGACCCCCGCGAGCACGTCACGCGGATAGCCCTGGTTGACGTAGCGGATCGGCACCCAATCGAGATCGGCATAAGCCCCGTTGATCCGCCCCGACAGGGTCTCGAGCGTCGCGCGGATGCGCTGATAGCTTTGCACCGCCCCGCGCGACGGCGGCGCGATCTGGAGCAGGAAAACTTCCTTGCGCTCCTCGGGATGCTCCTTCAGGAAGCGCTCATAGCCGAGGAAACGCTCCTCCAGGCCCTTGGAATAATCGAGCCGATCGACCCCCACGATCATGTCGCGCCCCACCGCCGAATCGCGCATCTGGCGATAGGCGAGCCGCGCGCGCGGGCTGGCGGTGTCGCGGAGGAAGGCCTCGGCGTCGATCCCGATCGGGCAAGCGATCAGCCGCACTTGCCGCCCGCGACACGTCATCACCCCGTCGGCGTCGATCGTCGCGTCCATTTCGGCGGCCACGAAATCGCAGAAGCTCTGGCGCCATTCCTCGGTCTGGAAGCCGACGACGTCGTAGGCGAGCAGGGTTTCGACCAGCGCCTGCGCCTCGGGCAAGGTCGCGAGCAAGCGGCGCGGCGGCCAGGGGATGTGGAGGAAGAACCCCATGCGATTGTCGCATCCCAGCGCGCGCAACGCGCGGCCGAGCGGGAAGAGGTGGTAATCCTGCACCCACACCGCGTCTCCCGCCTCGATCAGCGGGCGGACGGTCTCGGCGAAGCGCTGATTGACGCGCTCATAGCCGCCCGCGAAATCGCGCTCATATTCGGCCAGGTCGATCCGGTAATGGAACAGCGGCCATAAGGTGCGATTGGCATAGCCGTTGTAATATTCCTCGACGTCCTGCTCCTCCAGATCGACCGTCGCGGTGGTATAGCCCTGCCCGCGCGCGAGCGTGACCTGGCCGGTGAATTGCTCGGTCAGCGCGCCCGACCAGCCGAACCAAATGCCGCCGAACTCGCTGAGCGCCGCCCCCACCGCGACCGCAAGCCCGCCCTGCGCGCCCGAGGCGCCCTCGCCCGGCACCGCCACGCGGTTCGAAATCACCACCAGCCGGCTCATCTGATCGCACTCCAAGGTCGGCTGAGCAGCACCGCGCAATTGATGATGCCGACCAGCGAATAGGTTTGCGGATAATTGCCCCACAGCTCGCCGCTCACGGGGTCGATATCCTCGGAAAGCAGCCCGGCGGGCGTGCGCCGCGCGAGCATCTCCTCGAACAAGGCGCGCGCCTCGGCGGTGCGCCCGGTCGCGTGGAGCGCCTCGATCAGCCAGAAGGTGCAGACGTTGAAGGCGGTTTCGGGCAGGCCGAAATCATCCTCGGTCGCGTAGCGCAGCATGTGCGATCCGCGCCGCAGCCCCGCCTCCACCGCGTCGAGCGTGCCGCGAAAGCGCGGATCGTCGGGGGCGAGGAAGCGCAGATCGAGCAATTGGATGAGGCTCGCGTCGAGATCGTCGCCCTCGAAAGTCGCCGAAAGCCGATTGGTCGCGGGGCGCCAGGCGGCGGCCTCGATCCGCGCGCGGATCGTCTGCGCGCGCTCCTGCCACAGCGCGGCGCGCGTCGCCAAACCGAGCGCGACGGCCGCATTGGCGAGCCGATCGCATGCCGCCCAGCACATCGCGGCGCTATAGGTATGCACATGGCGGCGCGTGCGCAGCTCCCACAACCCCGCGTCGGGTTGGTCGAAGAGTTGAAAGGCGCGCTCGCCGATCCGCTCGAGCGCTTCGAAATCGGCCGGCCCCGCCATCCGGTGCAGCCGCTGGTCGAAAAAGGCTTGGGTGTTCGACAGGATGATCTGGCCATAAGCATCGTGCTGGACCTGCTCATAGGCCTGATTGCCGTAGCGCACCGGCCCCATGGCGCGATAGCCGGCGAGGCCCGGCTCGGTCCGCTCCTCCAAGCGCGCTTCGCCGAGCACGCCGTAAAGCGGCTGGATCTGCCCGCCCTTCGCCGCATCGACGATGTTGCGCAGATAAGCGAGATAGGCTTCGAGCACGTCGAGCGCGCCGAGCCGGTTGAGCGCCTGCACGGTGTAGTAAGCGTCGCGGATCCAGCAGAAGCGATAGTCCCAATTGCGCCCCGAATGGGCGTGTTCGGGGATCGAGGTGGTGAGCGCGGCGACGATCGCGCCGGTCTCCTCGTGCTGGCATAATTTGAGCGTGATCGCCGCGCGGATCACCGCGCCCTGCCAATCGAGCGGGGTCGCGAGCCCGCGCACCCAATCGCGCCAGTCGCGCTCGGTATCGGCGAGCATCGCGTCGAGCGTCGTCGCGATCTCGCCGACGAAGCTTTCGTCGGGGCCGAGGAAGAAATGGAGCGGCGCCTCGACGCGGAACGCCTGCTCCGCCTCGATCAAACCGACGGGCGCCGTGGTGCTCAGCCGCAGCGTCATCGCGCCGGGCTGGTAGCGAATGTGATTGGTGCCGCCGATCCGCTGCGGGCAGCGCGCGCCATCGGCGCGGCTCGGGCGCAAGCGAACGCGGATGCGCGGCGCGCCGGCGATCGGGCGCACGATCCGCGCGAAGGCGACCGGGCGATAGGGGCGGCCCATGCGGCGGAAGCGCGGCGCGAAATCGATGATCTCGATCGCATTGCCCGCCGCGTCCTCGATCCGCGTGACGAGGATCGCCGTGTTGCGGCGATAGGCCTGGGTGACGCGGGCCGCATCCTCGAGCTCGATCGCCCAATAACCGGCGTCGGGCGCGTCGCCGCCGATCAGCGCGGAGAAGATCGGCGCGCCATCGACGCGCGGCACGCACCCCCAAACGAAGCGCGCGCGCGGATCGACCAGCGCGCTCACCTGGCAATTGCCGATCGGCCAAAGATCGAGCGTCGCGCTCACAGCGCGGCGAGCGCGGCGCGGAGCCAGCCATGGACCGCGGCGACATCGGGCAGCGCGAAGCGCGCCGCGCTCGCCCGCCGCGCGCCGACCAACACCCCCGCGCCGCCGAGCGCGACGGCGGCGGCGTGCGCCGGTTCGTCGGTATCGTCGTCACCCATGAAGACAGGACGCGTCACGGCGCGCTTCGGTTCCGCCATCAATCGGCGCAATCCGGCGCCTTTGTCGCCACCGGCGCCGCGCAGCTCGACCATCGCCTTGCCCGTCTGCAGCCGCAGCCCCTCGGCCGATGCCCAGGCCGCCGCGAGCGACTGGACGGCGGGGCCGTGATCGGGCGCCTGGCGATAATGGAGCGCGACCCCGATCGGCTTGTCCTCGACCAGCACCCCGGGATGCGCGGCGGCGAAGGCGGCGAAAGCGGCGCGCGCGGCGTCGAGCCCGGCAGGGCGCGGCGGGCGCGTGATCGCGCCATCCGCCGCGCGGTGTTCGAGCCCGTGGCTGCCGATGATCTCGATCCCCGCGACCGGCAGCAGCGCCGCGACGTCCGCCGCCGCGCGCCCGCTGATGAGCGCGACCCCACCCGCCACGCGGTCGCGCGCCGCAGCGAGCAGATCGAGCAGCCCGGGGGCGACCACCACCGCGTCGGGGCGCGGCGCCAGCTCGATCAACGTGCCGTCGACGTCGAGCAGCAGGGTCGCCCCGCGCAGCAGCGCGGGCGGGGGCGGCGGCAGTGGTTGCATCAGTGCTGGACCACCGCCTCGGGCGCGCGGGCGATGATCGCCGCCGGCTCGGGCAGCGCCAGCCGCTGGCGGGCGAGCGCCTCGGGCATCTGGTCGCGCAGATAAGCGATCAGCGCCTCGCGCACCTCGCAGCGCAGATCGAACAGGCGCCCGGCGTCGGCGGCGCTCACCAGCGCGCGGACTTCCATTGTCTGCGCGGTCGCCTCGGTTACTTGCAGGCCGACCACGCGCCCATCCCATTTCGCATTGGCGCGCGTCACCCGCTCGAGCTCGGCGCGCAGCTTGGGAATATCGGTGCGCGGGTCGAGATGAAGGAACACCGTGCCGAGCAATTGGCTCGTCTGGCGCGTCCAATTCTGGAAACTATCCTCCAGAAACTTCGACACCGGCACCACCAGCCGCCGCTCGTCCCAGATTTTCACGACGACATAAGTCAGGCGGATTTCCTCGATCCGGCCCCATTCGCCGTCGATGATCACCACATCGTCGAGCCGGATCGGTTCGGTGAACGCCATCTGCACCCCCGCGACCAGGTTCTTGAGCAAGGGTTGCGCCGCCGCGCCCACCGCGAGCCCCGCGATCCCCGCCGAGGCGGCGAGCGTCACCCCGATGCTGCGCACCGCCGGGATGCTCATCAGCATCATCGTCAGCGTCACCAGCACGACCAGCGTGATGACGACGCGGTAGAGGATGCCCGCGCGCGTCTGTTGGCGGCGCGCGCGCAGATTGTCGGCGGCGGAAAGATCGCCCGATTGGCGCAGCACGTCATAAGCGACGCCGATCAGCCCGACCGCGAGCCAGCCGAACAGCGCGGGCATGATCAGCCCCGCCGCTTGCGCCCACCAGCCCTGCGCGCGCGCGCCGATGTTGAGCGTGGGGCCGGCGGCGGCGAGCCCCGCGCCGATCAGCAGCCAGCGGCTCGGCTCGCGCAGCCGCTGAACCAGGCAACGCGTCGGCAGCCAGCTGACGCGCGCGCCGATGCGCTTGAGCAGGATCAACGCGATTTGGTGGACGAGCAAGGCAAGGGCGAGGCCGATCGCGAGCTTGGCCCAAGGAAGCAACCCGGGCGGGATCCAGCGCAGCCAGTCGTTCATCTCGGCGCGGGTAACGGGCGGGGCGGCGATGCGTTCCCCATCGCGCGCCGGGCGGGCGCCGGCCGGCCGGTTAGCGCGCGATCAGGCGGCGGGGCGCTTGTCCCAAGCTTGCGCGGCGATGCGCCAATCGCCGTCCTTCACTAGCAGCAGCATTTCGACCGTTCCCGGCGCCGGCGCGCCATTTTCGTGCACGCGGCATTCGACTGCGGCGACCGCGACCGTGCCGAACACCAGGATCGATCGCGCCGCCACCGCCTCATCGAAACGCTCGAGCCCGCGCGCGCGGACGCCGCCCATCCGCTCGACGAAAGCGGCGACCGACGTTGGCCGCGCCGGCCGCGCCGAGGGATAGAGCGGCGCATCGGGCAAAAAGCCCGCCGCGAACCCCGCCCAATCGGGGTCGCGCCCGGGCGCCCAGCACAGGCTCGCGAATTGCGCGGCGATCAACGCGTCGATCGCCGCGACATCCTCGGGCGGCCCGGTCCAGTCCATGATTATTCGGGGCCGGTGCCCGCCGGCATCCCCGCGAATTCGCGCAGCTTGCGATAGCCCGCGAGCACCGCCTCGGTGAAGCCCAGCCGCTCGGGGGCGGCCTTCACCACCGCGCCGATCTCGGCGCTGCCCATCGTTTGGCCCGAAAAGCCCCAATTGCCGTGCTGAATCTCATGGATCATCACCCAATCGCCGGTGCGATTGGGGAAGCTGCCGTCGACCCCCAACACCTCGTCGAGCACGTTCTGGATCGCTTTGTGGAACTCGGTCTTCGCCGCCTGCGGGCTCGAGCCGAGCGGGAAGACGGTGTCGATCATATAGCGCCCGCCCTTGGGCGGGCTGGGCTCGATCCCCCCGGCGACATACCAATCGGTCGTCGCATCGTCTTCCTGGAAGATGATGTTGGCGACCGGACGGCCATGCTCGGTATCGGCGCCGATTTCGCCGATCAGCACGGCATGGGTGAAGCCTTCGGCGAGGCGATCCTTCTGCGCCTGGGTGAAGGCGCCCTTGGTGTGGGTGACGCGAACGAGCGGCATGCTGCTCTCCTTGAATGGCGCGCGCAGTCTCGCGCCGATCGCCAGGGCCGTCTTGGACAAACGCCGCAGTCGTTTCGCGCGCGGCCGATCGCGCGCGGCGTTCGCGCAAGACGCGCGCGCGCGCCGCCGTCATGGTGCTCGCATCGCGGCGCGTCGCATGCCGGCCGCCGCCGGGAGACGAGAAATGAGCCACACCGACGGCGTCTACGCGCTCACGCCGGGGTTCGACGAACCCAGCGCGCGCCAGATGTTCCAGAGCGCGACCGATCTCCAGACGCTCGTCATCTATTGCCCCGATCCGCGCGCTTATGAAATTCCCGGCAAGATCGCCGAGGAATTCGGGCTGCGCTGGCCCGGCACGGTGGCGCGGGACGAACAGGGCAACAAGGTCGCCTTCGACACCCAACTCGCGCTCGCGGTCACGGTCGGGGGGCGGTCGATCGATGCGATGCGCACGGTCACCACGCTCGGCCATTTGCTCGCGCTGAAGAATGTGGTGGTGGTCCACCACACGTTCTGCGGGCTATCGGCCTTCACCGCCGATGGGCTGCTCGCGGGCTTCAAACATGATCACGGCCGCGATCTGGGCGGCATCTATGATCATGAAAGCCTGGCGATCGGCGATTATGAACGATCGGTGCGTTATGACGTCGATCTCTTGCGCAAGGCGCCGGGCGTGCATCCCGGCATCAACCTCTATGGCTATATCTACGACATCAAAGCCGAAACGCTGATCAAGGTGGTGGAGGATCCGGGCAGCGCGGGCTGATCCGCCCCGACGGGCTTTACGCGGCGCGATCGGCGAAGAGATCGACGCGGTTGCCGTCGGGATCGGCGAGCATCGCGTAGCGCTGCCCCCAGGGCGAATCCCACGGCGCCTGGCGCCCGGCGAAGCCTTGCGCGGTGACGGCGGCATAGACCGCGTCGACCTCGGCGGGGCTGTCGCAGCGGCAAGCGAAAGTGACGCGCTGGCCGACCGGTTCGACCCAATCGGGATAGGCCTCGCGCATCATCGCCTCGGTCAACAGACCGAGCGTCGCGCCGCCCGGGGTATCGATCTGCACCTGCGGCGCTTGCTCGGCGCCATCGGGCACCGCGAGCCCCAGCGCGCGGTAAAAGGACAAAGCGCGTGCCATATCGGCGACGACGATATCGATGCTGTGCGGCACCACCGCCATGTCGCTTACCCTTCCGGTGCTTGAGTCGCGTTTAGCGATACGGTAGCGTTTCATATGTCGACGTCAAGAGTAATTGGACGGCCCCGTAGCGAAACTTCGCGCCGCGCGATCCTGGAGGCGGCCTTCGCCTTGCTGGTCGCGCGCGGCTATGCGGGCTTCGCGATCGAGTCGGTCGCCGCGGCCGCCGGGGTGGGCAAGACCACCGTCTATCGCTGGTGGGAGAGCAAGGCCGCGCTCGCGGTCGACGCCTTTTTCCATGCGACCGAGGCCGAGCTGCGCTTCCCCGACACCGGCCTCGCCGAAAGCGATTTCCGCGCGCAAATCGCCGAGCTCGCCGGGCTGCTGCGCGGGGGCCGGGGGCAAGCGCTCGCGGCGATGCTGGGCGGCGCGCGCACCGATCCGCTGCTCGCGCGCGCGCTCGGCGAGCGCTGGCTCGAGCCGCGCCGCCGCTGGGGGATCGCGCGCATGACGACGGCGGCGGCAGCGGGCGAGCTCTTGCCCGACACCGACATCGCCGCCGCGCTCGCGCTGCTCTATGGCCCGCTCTATGCCCCGCTGCTGTTCGGCGGCGCGGTGCCCGAGCCGGCGGCGGTCGCGGCCTATCTCGACCTGGCGTGCCGGGGGATTTTCCGGCCGCGCGCGTAGCGGCGGCGGGGCGACTTGCCCTCGCGCTCTATCCCCCCGCGCTAGGCGCCGGGATCGCGGCGCCGTCGGGGTCGCGGCCCTGGCGGCGGTCGATCGAGCGCATCACCGGGGTCACCGTCAAGCCGTGGAGCAGGATCGAGAGCAGCGCGACCAGCCCGACGATCGCCCATAGCCGCCCGCCCTCCCCCAGCGGCAGATGGTTGAGCCCATAGGCCAGATAATAAAAGGAGCCCACGCCCCGGATGCCGAAGGCGGCGAGCGTGACCTTCTCGCTCCAATCGGCGCGCAGGCCGATCATCGCGATCAGCCCGGCGAGCGGCCGCACGACCAGGATGATCGCGAGCGCGGCGAGCAGATCGACCCAGCCGAGCGGCGCGATCAGCCCCCACACCAGCGCGCCGCCGAACAGCAGCAACACCAGCATCATCGCCAGCCGCTCGATCTGCTCGGCGACGTCGTGAAGCTGGTGGTTGAAATCATGATCGCGGTGCGCGCGGCGCAAGGTGAGCGCCGCCACGAACACCGCGAGAAAGCCATAGCCCTCGATCATCTCGGTCACCCCATAAGCGACGAGCGTCACCGATAGAGCGATCAGCCCGTCGCCCGTCTGCGCGAGCTTGCTCTCGGCCGGGACATGGAAGGTCAGCCAGCCGAACAGCCAGCCGATCGCGCCGCCCGCCGCGATGCCCGCCGCGACCTGCCAGAGCAGATCGTGGAACAGCCAGGTCTCGAACCAGGACTCGCCGGGCCGCGCGAGGCCCATCGCCAGCGCGAGATTGACGAAGGGAAAGGCGAGGCCGTCGTTGAGCCCCGCCTCGGAGGTAAGGCCGAAGCGCACCTCGTCCTCCTCGCCCGATTTGGGCGGGCCGACCTGGACGTCGGCGGCGAGCACCGGATCAGTCGGCGCGAGCGCGGCGCCGAGCAGCAGCGCGGCGACCAGGCTCAGCCCCAGCCCCGCCCAGCCGATCAGCGCGATGCCGGCGATGCTGAGCGGCATCGTCACCGCGAGCAGTCGCCAGGTGACCCCCCAGCGCCGCCAATCGAACGGCCGATCGATTTTCAACCCCGCCCCCATGAGTGCGATGATCACCACGAATTCGGTGAGCCGCTCGGTGATGAGCGGATAAGCGAGCGGCAGCGGGCGCAGCGGCGCGGCGGGGCTGGCGAACAAAGCGGCGCCGATCGCGATACAGATAATCGGCAGCGACAAGGGCAGCCGCTTCAGCGCGAGCGGCAACCAGGCGACCAGCGCGACGAGCAAGCCGCCGCCGGTGAGCCAGAGAATGTAAGGATCGGGCATTCGCTCACAACCGTCCCCGCCGCGATCCGTTCAGCGCGCGCGCGAGAAAGGCGCCCCGCTCGTGCCCGGCGCCTACGCAATGCCCCGTAACTTTGATCGCGGTCAAAGGCAGCGCCGCGCCCCCCGCGCAACGTCGCCCCGGCCTAGGCGTCGGAGTGAGGGGGTAATGGCGGATAATGCGGTAAGTTGGGCGGGGTTGTGGCTGATGGCCGGGCTCGCCTGTATCCTGGCGGCGATCGGCGCGGCGGACGCGCCCTTCGCCGTGCATATGGGCATCGCGGCGAGCGCGGCGCTGATCGCCGCGTTCGTCAACATGCACGGGGTCGGGCTGAGCGCGGCGGCGCACGCCGCGCGGCGGCCGCTGACGCGCTATGACGACGACGTCATCCGCTGGGGCGTGATCGCGACCGTGTTCTGGGGCGTGGTCGGCCTGCTGGTGGGGGTGTTCATCGCCGCGCAATTGAGCTTTCCCTGGCTCAACTTCCCGACCGAATATACCACTTTCGGGCGGTTGCGGCCGCTCCACACCTCGGCGGTGATCTTCGCCTTTGGCGGCAACGCGCTGATCGCGACGAGCTTCTACATCGTCCAGCGCACCTGCCGCGCGCGGCTCGCGCTGCCGGCGGTCGCGCGCTTCGTCTTCTGGGGTTACCAGCTGTTCATCGTGCTGGCGGCGACCGGCTATGTGATGGGCGTCACCGAGGGCCGCGAATATGCCGAGCCCGAATGGTATGTCGATATTTGGCTAACGATCGTCTGGGTCGCCTATCTGCTCGTCTTCGGCGGCACGATCCTGAAGCGCCGAGAACCGCATATCTACGTCGCCAATTGGTTCTATCTCGCCTTCATCATCACCGTCGCGATGCTGCACTTGGTCAATAATTTGACCGTGCCAGTCTCGTGGCTCGGCGCCAAATCCTATTCGGCTTTCTCGGGCGTGCAGGACGCGCTGACCCAGTGGTGGTGTGGCCATAACGCGGTCGGTTTCTTCCTGACCGCCGGCTTTCTGGGGATGATGTATTACTTCGTGCCCAAACAGGCCGAGCGGCCGGTGTATAGCTACCGGCTGTCGATCGTCCATTTCTGGTCGTTGATCTTTCTCTATATCTGGGCGGGGCCGCACCATCTTCATTACACCGCGCTCCCCGATTGGGCGCAGACGCTCGGCATGGTCTTTTCGATCATGTTGTGGATGCCGAGCTGGGGCGGGATGATCAACGGGCTGATGACGCTCAACGGCGCGTGGGACCAGGTCCGCACCGATCCGATCATCCGCATGATGGTGTTCGCGCTCGCCTTTTACGGG
>LWDI01000076.1:595-27498 GCA_002083475.1 Proteobacteria bacterium SG_bin5 | reverse complement strand
TCGATGCCGACCAGCACGGTGGTCACGCGCGGCGCGGCGCGCGGCCAAGCTCGCGGCGCACGCGCCCCGGCGCGTCGCGGTGCTGCCCTCGCCCCGCCCGGGCGCCGCCGCCGGTGCGCAGATGGCGGCGCGGATGCGCTTCGAAATGGCGCAGGTGTTCAAGAGCCCGGCCTTTTTCGTGCTCATCCTGCTCGGGCTGTTCAACACGACGGTCGCGCTATTCGTGAGCGGCGATCTTTACGGCACGCCGCCGCTGCCACTGACCTTCGCGGTGATCGACGTGATCACGGGCGGCTTTTCGCTGATCCCGATCATCATCGCGGTTTATTATGCCGGCGAACTCGTGTGGCGTGATCGCGAGAAGCGGATGCACGAGATCATCGACGCGAGCGCGCTGCCCAATTGGGCCTATCTCGTCCCCAAGGTCGCCGCCGTCGCCGCCGTGCTGTTCTCGACGCTCGGCCTCGCGATGCTGGCGGGCATCGCCGTGCAGCTGATCCGGGGCCAAACCGATTTGGCGCTCGGCGCTTATATCGGCTGGTTCCTGGTACCGCTCGGCATCTCCATGCTGCTGCTCGCGATCCTGGCGGTGTTCGTCCAGGCGCTGGTGCCGAACAAATATATCGGCTGGGGGGTGATGGTCGTCTATCTCGTCGCGACGATCACGCTCGCCAACATCGGCTTCGAACATCCGCTTTATACCTATAATTCGACCGGCAACGTCCGCCTGTCGGACATGAACGGCGATCGGCTCGGCGGGGCGCTCGCTTGGTGGCTGCGGCTCTATTGGGGCGCGATCGCGCTGATCCTGGCGACGCTCGCGCATCTCTTGTGGCGGCGGGGCACGCAAGTGAGCCTGCGCGCGCGACTGGCGCGGGTGCCGCGGCGGCTGATCGGCGTGCCGGGCGCGGTGATCGGCGCGAGCGCGCTCACCGCGGCGGCGAGCGGGGCGTTCATTTTCTACAACACCAACATCCTCAACGACTATCGCACCCAGCAGGACCGCGAGAAGCAACTCGCCGATTTCGAGCGCAAATATCTCCGCTACGAGCGGCTGAAACAGCCCTCGACCACCGACATCGCGCTTAAGGTCGCGCTGTTCCCGCATGACAAGCGCGCCGAGGCGCAAGGGCGCTATCGGCTGGTGAACGACACCGGCGCCCCGCTTAAGGAACTACACCTGCGGCTGTTCGACCCCAACACCGAATGGCGCGCGCTGAGCGTGCCCGGCGCGCGGCTGACGCGCGACGACAAGGACCATCGCTATCGCATCTATCGCTTCGATCGCCCGCTCGCCCCCGGCGCGGTGCTGCCGGTCGCTTTCGCGACACGGCGCTGGCAGCGCGGCTTCCGCGCCCAGGGCGACGATACGGCGGTCGTCGACAATGGCAGTTTCGTCAACGGTTTCAACATCATGCCGGTGGTGGGCATGAACCGCGACGGGTTGCTGCGCGAGCGCGTCGCGCGCCGCCGCCAGGGGCTCCCCGCCGAGCTCCGCCCCGCCAAGCTCGAAGACCTATCGGCGACCGCGCGCAACTATATCGCCAATGCGAGCTGGGTGCGATCGGACATCACCGTGACCACCGACGCCGATCAGACCCCGATCGCCCCGGGGCGGCGCGTTGCCGACAGCGTGAGCAATGGCCGCCGCACCGCGCGCTTCGTCGCCACCGCGCCGATCCTCGCCTTCTTCTCGATCCAATCGGCGCGTTATGCCGAGCGTTCGGCCGATTTGGGCGGCGGGGTGCGCGGCACGGTCTATTTCGACGCCAAGCATCCCTATAATGTCGATCGCATGCTGAAGGCGATGAAGGCGTCGCTCGATTATTACCGCGCCAATTTCGGCCCCTATCAGTTCGATTACGCGCGGATCATCGAATTTCCGGGCTATCAAAGCTTCGCCCAGGCCTTCGCCGGCACCATCCCTTATTCGGAACGCATCGGCTTCATCGCCGACGCGCGCGACCCCAACGATATCGACTATCCGACCTATATCACCGCGCATGAACTCGGCCATCAATATTGGGCACACCAGCTGATCAGCTCCGATATGCAAGGCGGCACGATGTTGGTGGAAAGCATGGCGCAATATTCGACGCTGATGGTGATGAAGAAACTCTATGGCGAGGACAAGATCCGCCGCTTCCTGAAATATGAGCTCGACAGCTATTTGCGCTCGCGTGGTAGCGAGGCGGTGGAGGAACTGCCACTCGAACGCGTCGAGAACCAGGGCTATATCCATTATCGCAAGGGCGCGGTGGTGCTCTATCTGCTGCAGGACCGGCTCGGCGAGGCGCGGGTGAACCAGATGCTCGCCGCCCTGCTCGATCGCTATCGCTTCAAGGGCGCGCCCTATGCGCGGTCGATCGACTTGGTCGAGGGCTTCGAGCGGCTGGCGCGCGACGATCGCGAGCGGCAATTGGTGAGCGACTTGCTCGAACGCATCACGCTTTATGATTTCAAGGCGGTGGCGGCCAAGGCGCGGCGGTTGCCCGACGGACGCTATGAAACGCTCCTGACCGTTGCGACCGGCAAATTCTACGCCGATGGCGCGGGCAAGGAGACCAAGGCGGCGTTCGATGATCAGGCCGATGTCGGCCTGTTCGCCGCGCGCCCCGGCGACGGCGCGTTCAGCGCGAAGGACGTGCTCGGCTTCGGGCGCCGGCCGCTGCGCCAGGGCGAGCAGCAACTGCGCCTGATCACGGCGCGCAAGCCCGCCTTCGTCGGGGTCGATCCCTATAACAAGTTCATCGATCGCAACCCCGACGATAATGTGATCGCCGTCCAATGATCGTCGCCCCGCTCGGGCGAGGGGCGGGGCGCGGTCGCCAACGGTGCTTGGGCGAAGCGCGGCGCGCTGCTAGGAGCGGCGCGCGATGCTCAATCTCAACGCCATTCTCGTCCGGCTCGGCGGCCGCACCATCATCGACGGGGCGAGCGCCACGCTCCCACCGCGCAGCCGCGTCGGGCTGATCGGCCGCAACGGGGCGGGCAAGACGACCCTCGTCCGCGTGATCGCGGGCGAGCTCGAGCCCGATAGCGGCGCGGTCGAGCTGCCGCGCGGCCACCGGCTCGGGCTGGTCGCGCAGGAAGCCCCGGCGGGCGACGCGACCCCGCTCGAAACCGTGCTCGCCGCCGATCGCGAGCGCGCCGCGCTGCTCGCCGAGGCCGAGACCGCGCAAGACCCCGATCGGCTCGGCGAGATTTGGGACCGGCTGGAGACGATCGACGCCTATGCCGCCCCCGCGCGCGCCGCGAAGATCCTGGTCGGGCTGGGGTTCGACGAGGAGGCGCAGAACCGGCCGCTGGACAGTTTCTCCGGCGGGTGGCGGATGCGCGTCGCGCTCGCCTCGCTTCTGTTCTCGCGCCCCGAGGTGCTGCTGCTCGACGAGCCTTCGAACCATCTCGATCTCGAAGCGGTCATGTGGCTCGAGGATTTCCTGCGCGATTATCCGGCGACGATCCTGATCGTCAGCCACGAGCGCGATTTCCTGAACAATATCGTCGATCACATCCTGCATCTGGAGCGCGGCAAGCTGACGCTCTACCCCGGCACTTATGACGCGTTCGAGCGGCTGCGCGCCGAGCGCCAGGCGCAGCTCGCCTCGGCGCGCGCGCGCCAACAAGCCGAGCGCGCCAAGCTGCAGGATTATATCGCCCGCAACAGCGCGCGCGCCTCCACCGCCAAACAGGCGCAGTCGCGGGTGAAGGCGCTCGCGCGGATGCAGCCGATCGCCGAGCTGATCGACGATCCCAGCCTGTCGTTCGATTTCCCCAGCCCCGATCCGCTGCGCCCGCCGCTGATCACGCTCGATCTCGCCGAAGTGGGCTATGGCGAGACACCGGTGCTGCGCCGGCTCGATCTGCGGATCGATCCCGACGACCGCGTCGCGCTGCTCGGGCGCAACGGCAATGGCAAGACCACGCTCGCCCGGCTGCTCGCCGCGCAGCTGAAGCCGATGGCCGGGAGCATGAACGCCTCGGCGCGGATGAAAGTGGGTTATTTCACCCAATATCAAGTCGAAGAGCTCGATCGCGCCGACACCCCGCTCGAACATATGACGCGCGCGATGCAGGGCGCGACCCCGGCGGCGGTGCGCGCGCAGCTCGGCCGTTTCGGCTTCACCGGCCCCAAGGCGACGACCGAGGTCGGCAAGCTTTCGGGCGGCGAGCGCGCGCGGCTGGCGCTCGCGCTGATCACCCGCGACGCGCCGCATCTGCTGATCCTCGACGAACCGACCAACCATCTCGACGTCGATTCGCGCGAGGCGCTGATCCAGGCGCTCAACGGCTATGAAGGGGCGATGCTGATCGTCAGCCACGATCGCCACATGCTGGAGATGACGGCGGACCGGCTGGTGCTGGTCGACGGCGGCACCGCGCGCGAGTTCGATGGCTCGATCGACGATTATGTCCGCTTCATCCTGAGCGGCGAGAGCGGCGGTGCCAAGCCCAAGGGCGGGCGCAAGGGCGCCGCGCGACCGAACGGCGCGGCGCGGGACGAGGTGAAGGCATTGCGCGCCCGGCTGCGCGCCGCCGAGGCCGAACTCGCGCGGCTCGCCGCCGAGCGCGACGCGATCGACGCCGCGCTCGTCCGCGCGGGCGGGGGCGCGAACGCCGCCGACCAACGCCGCCGCCGCGCCGCGATCGAAGCCGCGATCGCGAGCACCGAGGCCGACTGGCTCGCCGATGGCGACGCGCTCGAAGCGCTGGAGGCGATGGCGGGGTGACTCGCCCTACCCCCGCGGCGGCTGGCGACGGTAGCTGAGCGCCTCGGCCAGATGGAGCCGGGCGATCGACTCGGCGCCCGCCAGATCGGCGATGGTCCGCGCGACGCGCAAGATGCGGGTGAACCCCCGCGCGGACAGCCGCATCGTCTCGGCGGCTTGCGCGAGCAGCGCCTGGCCGCCCGCGTCGAGGGCGGTGTGCGCGTCGAGCAATGGCCCATCGGCCTCGGCATTGGTGCGCGCGGGCGCCTCGGCATAGCGCGCCGTCTGGAGCGCGCGCGCCGCCGCCACCCGCGCGGCGACGGTCGCGGAGGGCTCGGCCGCGGGCGCGCGCAGCAGATCGATCGCGGCGACGGGCGCGACCTCGACATGCAGGTCGATCCGATCGAGCAAGGGTCCCGAGACGCGCGCCTGATACTCGCCCGCGCAGCGCGGCGCGCGCGAGCAAGCGAGCGCGGCGTCGCCCAAATGGCCGCAGCGGCACGGGTTCATCGCCGCGATCAATTGCACGCGCGCCGGGAAGGTGACGTGCGCGTTCGCCCGCGCGACGCTCACCACCCCGGTCTCCAGCGGCTGGCGCAGCGAATCGAGCACCGCGCGCTGGAATTCGGGCAGCTCGTCGAGGAACAACACGCCGAGATGCGCGAGGCTGACCTCGCCGGGCTTGACCTTCAAGCCACCCCCGGTGAGCGCGGCCATCGAGGCCGAATGATGCGGGCTGCGGAACGGCCGCCGCCGCGTGAGCCGCCCGCCTTGCAGCGTGCCCGCGACGCTCGCCACCATCGATACTTCGAGCGCCTCGGTCGAATCGAGCGGCGGCAGGATGCCGGGCAGGCAGGCGGCGAGCAAAGATTTGCCCGCGCCCGGCGGGCCGATCATCAGCAGATTGTGGCCCCCGGCGGCGGCAATCTCGAGCGCGCGCTTGGCGGTCTCCTGGCCTTTCACCTGCGCGAGATCGGGGCCGCCCGCGGCTTCCTCGGCGACGCCGGGCGTGGGCGGCGGCAATTGGCCGTGCCCCTTCAGATGGTTGATCAGCTGGAGCAGATCGGGCGCGGCAACGACATGCCCCCCGCCCCAGGCAGCCTCGGCGCCCTGCGCCTCGGGGCAGATCAGCCCCTTGTCGAGCGCTTGAGCGTGGAGCGCGGCGAGCAGCACCCCGGGCGACGGCGCGATCCGCGCGTCGAGCCCGAGCTCGCCGACCACGACATAATCGGCGAGTTGCTCGGCATCGACCACCCCCATCGCCGCGAGCAGCCCGAGCGCCACGGGGAGATCATAATGCGATCCCTCCTTGGGCAGATCGGCGGGCGAGAGATTGACCGTGATCCTTTTGGGCGGCAGCGCGAGCCCCAGCGCGGCGACGGCGGCGCGGACGCGCTCGCGGCTTTCGGCGACCGCCTTGTCGGCGAGGCCCACGATGAAAAAAGCGGGCAGACCGGGCGCGAGCTGCACCTGCACCTCGACGGGGCGCGCCTCGAGCCCCAGATAAGCAACGGTCGATACGATCGCGACCACGAGCCCCCCTTGCTAAGTCGCCGTTCATAACCCTGGCGTCATGGTGAGCGAAAGCCCCGAGAAAGAACGAAATCCTTGCCCCGCGCCAAAGCCAGTCCCGCCAAACGTACCTTGCTTACCGGAACGGGGGTGGCGCTGATCGTGATTTCGCCGGTGGTGGGCATCATTCCGGGGCCGGGGGGCATTCCCGTGTTCGCGGCGGGGCTCGCGCTCGCGCTGCGCAACTCGGATCGCGCGAAGCGGCTGTTCGTGCGCGCCAAGCGCCGCTGGCCGAAATTGGGCGCGCTCGCCGATTTGGGGCTGCGGCGCGGATCGGCCAAGCGGCGGCGCGCGAAGGCGAAGGCGGGCTAGTCACCGCCCTCCTGCCCCCACTCGGGAAACGCACCGCGTCGCCCCAGCGAAAGCTGGGGCCGCCCGGCCCTGGCGCGCGCGAATAGCTCGAGGCCCCAGCTTTCGCTGGGGCGACGGCTGTTGGGCGATGGGCGACCGCGTCGGCATGGCGCGTCGCGCGTTGACTTGGGCGCCCGCTGCCGCTATGGCCCGCGTCTGATCGGCCGCCCAAGAGGCGGCTTTTTCGATTTAGGGAATGAGTGATGAAGCGGACCTTTCAGCCGAGCAATCTGGTGCGTGCCCGTCGCCACGGCTTCCGCGCGCGGATGGCGACGGTGGGCGGCCGCAACGTGCTGCGCGCCCGCCGCGCGCGCGGCCGCAAGAAGCTGTCGGCCTGACGACGCTCACCAAACGCCGCGATTTCCTGGCGGCGAACCAGGGCAAGCGCGCGCCGATGCCCGGCTTCGTGCTGCTCGCGCGCGATCGGCGCGACGGCGACCGCGCGATGCGCATGGGCTTCACCGTCACCAAGAAGATCGGCGGCGCGGTGGTGCGCAACCGCCTGAAGCGCCGCCTGCGCGCGCTCGCCCGCGAGATTCTGCCCGAACGCGGGCTCGCCGGGCATGATCATGTGCTGATCGGCCGCCAAGACGGGGTCGCGCGCGACTATGCGCTGCTCCGCGCCGAGCTGGTGAAGGCGCTGGGGAAGCTGGCGCGGTGATCGTGACCGGCGCCAACCTCCCGCTACAAGGGCGTCGCCCTGGCGAAGGCCAGGGCCTCCCGCCAGCGGGGCGCGCCATTGGCACGAGGCCCCGGCCTTCGCCGGGGCGACGCTCGACAGGGCATAGGGTGACGACGGCGCGATGACCCGCTTTCTCATCCTCCTCGTCCGCCTCTGGCAGCTCGGCCCCTCGGTCATTCTGCCATCCAGCTGTCGCTACTCTCCTTCCTGTTCGGCCTATGCAATCACCGCGCTTCGCCGCTATGGCGCGCTCAAGGGCTCCTGGCTGGCGGTTCGGCGCATCCTGCGCTGCCATCCCTGGGGCGGGCATGGCTATGATCCGGTGCCCTGATCGCCGGATATCAAGGACGACCGCGTGAAAGAAGAAACTCGTAACCTGGTGCTGTTCGTCGCGATCGCGGCGGTGATCTTGATCGGCTGGCAATTCGTCGTCACGCGCTTCCTGCCGCCCGCGCGCCCGCCGGTCACCAAGATCGCGGGCGGCGAGACCAAGGTGGTGAAAAGCGCCGCCGCCGATCCCGCCGCCGACAGCGCCGCCGCGACCAAGAGCCGCCAGGCGGTGCTCGCCGAAACGCCCCGGGTGCGGATCGACACGCCCTCGCTCCAAGGCTCGATCAATTTGCGCGGGGCGCGGCTCGACGATCTGGTGCTGCTGCGCCACCGCGAGACCATCGCCAAGAATTCACCCTTCGTAAGGCTGCTCTCGCCCTCGGGCGCGCCGCGCGCTTATTTCGCGAGCTGGGGCTGGGCGGGCGACGGCGTGCAGACGCCCGGGCGCGACACCTTGTGGACCGCCGACGCGCCGGTGCTCGCCCCCGGGCGACCGGTAACGCTCAGCACCACCAATGCCCAAGGCTTGCGCTTCCAGCTGCGCTTCACGGTCGATCGCGACTATATGTTCAGCGTCCAGCAATCGGTCGCCAATGCGAGCGGCCGGCCGGTGACGTTGCGCCCCTATGGCCTCATCTCGCGCACCGGGCTGCCGCATGAAATCGATACCTGGACCAATCACGTCGGCCCGGTCGGCGTGTTCGGGCGCGGCGCCAATTACGACATCACTTATCCCAATCTCCAAGGCGAGGGGCCGAGCTTTTGGGCGCGCATCTTCGGCTCGAGCGCCAAGGCGGGGGAGAATTATTTCGATCACAAGGGCGGCTGGCTGGGCTTTGGCGACATCTACTGGCTCACCGCGCTGATCCCCGATCAGCAGGCGCAGGTCCATGCCGGCTTCAAGGGCGCGGGCGACACCTTCCAGGCCGATTACACGCGCGCCCCGGTCACCCTCCCCGCCGGCCGCGCCGCGACCCAGACCAGTCGCTTCTTCGCCGGCGCCAAGGAAGTCGAACTAATCGACGGCTATCAAGACAAGGGCGGAATCGAGAATTTCGACAAGGCGATCGATTGGGGCTGGTTCCGTATCATCGAAAAGCCGATCTTCTATTATCTCGACTTTCTGTCGAAGCTGATCGGCAATTTCGGCGTGGCGATCATCGCGCTCACGATCACCGTGCGCGGGCTGCTCTTCCCGATCGCGCAGCGCCAATTCGCCTCCATGGCGAAGATGAAAGCGGTGCAGCCGAAGATGAAAGCGATTCAAGAGCGCTATGCCGATGACAAGCAGCGCCAGCAGCAGGAAATCATGGCGCTCTACCGCGCCGAAGGGGTGAACCCGCTCGCGGGCTGTCTGCCGGTGCTGCTGCAGATTCCGATCATGTACGCGCTCTACAAGGTGCTGCTGCTGACGATCGAGATGCGCCACCAGCCTTTCGCCTTGTGGATCCGCGATTTGTCCGCGCCCGATCCGCTGACCCCGATCAATTTGTTCGGGCTGCTGCCCTTCACGCCCCCGGCGGTGATCGCGATCGGCATCATTCCGATCCTGCTCGGCGTTTCGATGTATTACCAGTTCAAGCTCAACCCCGCGCCGATGGACGAAGCGCAAAAGCAAGTCTTCGCGATCATGCCCTGGATGCTGATGTTCGTGATGGCGCCCTTCGCGGTCGGCCTGCAGCTTTATTGGATCACCTCGAACGTGCTCACCATCCTCCAGCAGCGGCTGCTCTATGCGCGGCATCCGGAGATGTTGGCGCCGGTCAAATGAGTTTTTCGGACGAAGCGCTGGAGACGGCGCGCAAGATTTTCGCGGGGCCGATCACCTTTTTGCGCTCGGCCCCAAGCCTCGAATTCCTGCCCGATCCGATCGCGCCCGAAATCGCTTTCGCGGGGCGATCGAACGTCGGCAAATCCTCGCTGCTCAACGCCTTGTGCGGGCGGAATGCCCTGGCGCGCACCTCGAACACGCCGGGGCGCACGCAGGAGCTCAATTTCTTCGACGTCGGCGCGGAGGGGCCGCTGCTGCGGCTGGTCGACATGCCCGGCTATGGCTTCGCCAAGGCGCCGCCCGCGATCGTCAAGAAATGGCGCTATCTGGTCAATGATTTCCTGCGCGGGCGCGCGGTGCTCAAGCGCACTTTGGTGCTGATCGACGCGCGCCACGGCGTGAAGCCGGTCGACCG
Source organism: Proteobacteria bacterium SG_bin5 (assembly GCA_002083475.1). Lineage (GTDB taxonomy): Bacteria > Pseudomonadota > Alphaproteobacteria > Sphingomonadales > Sphingomonadaceae > Sphingomonas. Next base: position 17,668 of record LWDI01000076.1, on the reverse strand, counting down.
CGAGATGCTCGACATGCTCGATAAAGCGGCGGTGAGCTATCATCTGGTGCTCACCAAGGCCGACAAGATCAAGGCGAGCGATCTCGACGCCGTGCTGCGCGCGACGGCGGCCGAGGCGCGCGCGCGCCCGGCGGCGCATCCCGACATCCTCGCCACCTCGAGCGAGAAGGGGATGGGCATTGCCGAGCTGCGCGCGGCGGTGATCGAGGCGGTCGACCCGGCGCTGTTGGGCTAGCGCCGTTTGCGATCACACCGGTTCGCTCCTCCCCTGTAAGGGGAGTTCCGGGTCGGATCGTCCCCCGGACGATCCTAAGCCGTGCGGGGCACGGTTTACCCGGAACTGGCAGCCGCGCGAGCGGCTGACGGAGGGGTGTCCCCAGCAGTTCGAGGGCGACACCCCTCCACCATTCGCTGCGCGAATGGTCCCCCTCCCCCCTTGGGGGAGGAGCTTATTGCCCCAAGCCATTGGTTCGGTGTGATCACGAGCAGCTCTAGGCCGGGTCCGACTCCCGCCTAGCGCCGGCCGCCGCCGTGGAAGCCCCCGAAGCCGCCGTGGAAGCCGCCGAACCCGCCGTGGAAGCCCCCGAAGCCGCCGCCGTGGAAGCCGCCGACATTGAAGCCCCCGCCAAAGCCGCCACCGCGGAAGCCCGAGCCGCCACCAAAGCCGCCCGAATAGCCCCGGAACGCCGGCGCCGCCGCGCGATAGCCGCCGAAGCCGCGCACCCCGCCCACGGTCGCGCCGCCGCCGACGAAGCCCGCCCCCGCCGGGCGCGGCGCGCCACGAAAGCCGAAGCGATCGAAGCGCGCGCCGCCGGGGCCGCCGCTGAAACCCACCCGATCGAAGCCGCGCGTCACGATCCGCTGGTTGTAGACATTGGTGATATGGACGTTGTTGAAGTGATAGACCGCGCGATTGTAAAAGAAATGCGATCCCGCCCAATAGCCGCCCAAAAAGCCTAGGCCGAAATAGCCGAAGCCATAATTGATCCCGCCATACCAGCCGATCGTCGGCCCCCAAAAGGCCGGGTGGAAATAATAATAGCCATCGTCATAGCCCCACCAGGCGGGCGTATAGAGATAGCCGGGGCGCGGCGCGAGCGTCCACATGCCGGCGACCCAATAATATTGCTGGGCGCCCGCGTCCCACGCCCAATAGCCCGGCGTCCAGACATAATCGGGGCCCGGAATTTCGGGCGGTTGCTCGTCGCGCAAGGGCGGCGGCGGCAGCTGGGTCTGGACGATCGGCTGGCTCTGGGGGAGCGTCGCGGGATCGACTTGCGCGGGGTCGAGCGGCTGCGGCGGCTGAGCGGCGGCACCCGGCGCGGCGTCGGGATAAGCGGCGTCGGGATAAGCGGTCTGCGCGGCCACGGGGGCGGCCAAAATGGTCGCGATGGGGCCCGCGAGCGCGAGCGCCAGGGCAATGCGCGAACGGATCATCGAACGTCTCCTTGACTAAACTCTTGTGCAAGCAACTACGTTTCGGCGGCTGAACTTCGACTGACTCTTCATATTATATTAAGGTAATCCCTTGGTCATCTTGCGCGGCGTGAAGCGCGGTTGCTTGGCGCGGCGCGGCCCGCTAAGCCCGCCCCATGAAGCTGATCATCGGCAACAAGGCCTATTCCTCCTGGTCGCTGCGCGGCTGGCTCGCGTGCAAGCAATCGGGGCTGGTGTTCGAGGAAGCGGTGGTGCCGCTTTACGACGCCGATTGGGATCAGCGCCGCCAGGGCGACGAATTCGCGCCCTCGAGCGGCAAGGTGCCGGTGCTGTGGGACGGCGAGGCGGTGGTGTGGGACAGCCTCGCCATCATCGAATATCTGAACGAAAAATCGGGCGGTGACCGGTTCTGGCCCGAGGATTCGTCCGCGCGCGCGATGGCGCGATCGATGGCGGCGGAAATGCATTCGGGTTTCGCCGCCTTGCGCCGCGATTGCCCGATGAACATCCGCCAGGCCTTCCCGCCGCGCCAGCAGAGCGCCGAAGTGCTCGCCGATCTGCAACGGATCATGGAGCTATGGGCGCAGGCGCGCGCCCGCTATGGCGGCGACGGCGCGTTTCTGTTCGGCAAATTCGGCGCGGCGGACATCATGTACGCGCCGGTGTGCACGCGTATCGTCACTTGGTCGCTGCCGATCGCCCGCTTCGCCCCCGCTTATATCGACGCGGTGCTCCACCACCCCTTCATGCAGGATTGGATCGCGGCGGCGCAGGAAGAGGAATGGGTGATCGAAAAGTTCGACGCGCCGGTGCGGGCTTAAGCGAGCCCGTCGCGCTTTCGCCTCGGACGCAGTCGGCCAATGCCCCTTGCTGCACCATGCCATGACCGTATTTCGAAACGGCGGACCGCTCGCTCAGCGTCGGCGCTTCCGGCACGCGCTGCCCGCACGAGCCAATAGCGATAGCCGATAAGATCGCGGCGGTTGAAACAGCTTATCGCCATATTCTCCGCCGCGCGAACCGAACCTTGGCGATAGGCGCGAAGATACAGACCAGCCGGGCTCGCGGGATTGGCCAAAGAGCCCATTTCGGAGCGCCTATCCTGCCCGGAACACCAGTCCGCGAGATCGGTCATCGCGTCCCTATCCCCGCGCGTTGCCAGAGCGCGAATTTTCGGCAGCCAGGTGCCGATCTGGCGATTGAAGCGGGTATCGAGGGCGATGGCGTAAAGCCGCTCGTTACGCGGCGATTTAATGCCGGCCTCATCCGTCATTTGATCCGCTCGCTCGGATAAGGCGTGCCGTCCTTGTGGAAATAACCCTCGGCGCTGAACGTCATGTCGATGTCCGAATAGCTGCCGCCGCCGTCGCGATCGCCGGCGGAGATGGCGACGAACACCGCGTCCTGCTCGCTGCGGTTCACCAGATGATGCCCGTTCGCCACGCCCTTGGGCCAGGCGGCGACATCGCCCGCGCGCAGCAAAGTCTCGCCGCCGTCCTCGATCAGCACCGCCTCGCCCGCGAGCATCACCAGCAATTCGTCCTCAGCCTCATGCCAGTGGCGCTGCGACGACCAGGCGCCGGGCTTCAGCACGACATGGCTCGCGCCCAATTCGGTGAGCCCGCCCGCCGGCGCCAGACGCCGCCACCAGCGGCCGGCGACGGCTTCGTCGAAGGGCGACGGATAGCCGGTCGCGTTGCTCGGGGGGATTGATGCGAGGTCGAGCTTGGGCAAGGGACATCCTCCTATGACCCATTTGCCCGATCCCGTCGCGCTCACCAAGGCCCTGATCGCGTGCGAGAGCGTGACACCCGCGCGCGGCGCGGTGTTCGACGTGTTGGAGGCCGCCCTCGCCCCGCTCGGTTTCGCGGTCGAACGCTTCGTCGAAGGCGCGGCGCCCGATGGGCCGGTCGAAAATCTGCTCGCGGTGCGGCGCGCGCCGGGCCGGCATTTCGCCTTCGCCGGACATCTCGACGTGGTGCCGCCGGGCGCGGGCTGGACGCATGGCGCGTTCGATCCGGTCGAGGCGGGCGGGCTGCTCCATGGGCGCGGCGCGGTGGACATGAAGGGCGCGATCGCCGCTTTCGTCGCCGCCGCCGCGCGCGTGCCGGCCGAGGCGGGGACGCTCAGCCTGATCGTCACCGGCGACGAGGAAGGGCCGGCGGTGTACGGTACCCGCGCATTGATGGCGCGCATGGCCGAGCGCGGGATCGCGCCCGATGCTTGCCTGGTCGGCGAGCCCACCTCGGTCAACCGGCTGGGCGACATGGTGAAAATCGGCCGGCGCGGATCGGTGAACATCTGGATCGAGGTGCCGGGGCGCCAGGGCCATGTCGCTTATCCGCATCTGGCGGACAATCCGGTCCCGAAGCTCGTCCGCGCGCTCGCGGCGCTCGATGCGCTGGTGCTGGACGAAGGGACCGACTGGTTCCAGCCCTCCAATCTGGAGATTACCGAGCTCGAGGTGGGCAACCCGGCGACCAACGTCATCCCGGCGCGGGCACGCGCCCGCCTCGCGATCCGGTTCAACGACCGGCACCGGGGCGATGCGCTCGCGGAACGGGTGACGGCGATCGTCCACGCTCATGCGCCCGAGGCGATCGTCACCCCGCGCGTCTCGGGCGAAGCCTTCCTCACCCCGCCGGGCGCGCTCTCGACGCTGGTGAGCGACGCGATCGCGGCGCGGACCGGCGCGGCGCCCGAACTCTCGACGAGCGGCGGCACCTCCGACGCGCGTTTCCTCGCCGCGCTCTGCCCGGTGGTCGAATTCGGGCTGGTCAACGCGACCATGCACAAGCTCGACGAGGCGGTCGCGGTCGAGGATCTGCGGCTGCTGACCGCGATCTACGAAGACATCGCCCGGCGCGCGTTCAACGAAAGCCGCGGCGCGACAGATCGATGATCATCGCGACCAGCACGATCACCCCGCCCCCCGCGCCGATCAGCACCGCGGGCAGGGGATCGGCGGTGACCGTGACGCGGAAAGGCAGCACCCAGGGAAACCAATCGGCCTGATGGGTGCGCGTGATCGCGACCGCCAGCGCGACGAGCGTGCCGCCGATACCGACCGCGAGCGGCACCACGAAATTGCCGAAGCGCAGCGCCGCCCATAGCTGCAGCACGGCCATCAACAGCCCCGCCGCGAGCACTTGCCCCAGCTGGAGGCCCCAGGCGCTCCAGGGGAGCGCCCCGACCGGCATCCGCCCGCTGATCGCCCCGCCCAGCGCCGCGCCGGCGATCGCGAACGCCAGCATCAACAGCGTCATCACAGCGGCGGCGGCGAGCACCGCCAGCGCCTTGGCGGCGAAGATCCGCCACCGCGCGATCGGCAGCGCGAGCAGATGGTCCCAGCCCCGCCCGCGATATTCGATCTGCGCGACCAAGGTCGTGAACGCGGCGAGGCACATCGGCAGCAGGAACAGCGTCCATAGCGGCAGCGCGAATTGGCCGACGATACTCGCCCAGCTCGACGCGCGGCGGTTGGTCGCCATGGCGAGCGCCGCGAGCAGCCCCGGCAGCGCCGGCGCGAGCAGCGCGAAGAGCAACGCGAGCGAGCCGCCGAGCTTGCGCCATTCGGTGCGGAGCAGCGCGATCATGCCGCCAGCACCCCGCTCTGCCGGTATATTTGTTCGAGCGTGCGCGGCTCGGGCGTGATCGCGAACACCGCGATCCCCGCGCCGACCAGCGCGCCATTGGCGCGCGCGGCGAGCGGGGCGACCTGGTCTTGCGCCGGGCAGACCAGATGCAGCGCACCGGCGTCGATCACCTCGGCCTGGAGCCCCATCCCACCCAGCAACGCCACCCCCCGCGCGGCGTGATCCAGATCGAACCGCACCCGGCGCGCGCCGCCGGTGAGCGCGGCGATATCCGCCTGGAGCACCAGCCGCCCGCCGCGCATCAGCCCGATGATCGTCGCGACGCGCTCCACCTCGGCGAGCAAATGGCTGGAGACGAAGATGGTCGCGCCGATGCGATGGGGCAGCGCGCGGATCAAATCGCGCATCGCGATGATGCCATCGGGGTCGAGGCCATTGGTCGGCTCGTCGAGCAGCAACAAGCGCGGCGCGCCGAGCAACGCCCGGGCGAGCGCCAAGCGCTGCTTCATGCCGAGCGAATAGCCCGCCACGCGTCGCTCGGCGGCGTGGCGCAGCTCGACCACCTCGAGCACCCGGTCGATTTCGCGCCGGGGCAAGCCGAGCAAGGTCTGGGTCAGGCCGAGATTGGCGCGGCCCGAGAGATGATCGTAAAGGCTGGGGCTCTCGACGAAGGCGCCCACCCCGCGCAACGCGGCGATACGATCGGCGGCGAGATCGACGCCCAACAGCCGGACCTGCCCGGCATCGGCGCGGAGCAGGCCGAGCAGCAGCCGCATCGTCGTCGTCTTGCCGGCGCCATTGGGGCCGAGAAAGCCGTAGATGCTCCCCATCGGCACCCGCAGGGACACGCCCTCCACCGCCAGCCGCCCGCCAAAGCCTTTGCTGAGCCCTAATGTTTCGATCGCGAGCATGCGCTCTGGGTAGCGCCGCCCAGATCGGGTCGCTAGCGCGATTTCCAGGCAGGCGGGATTAGAGCGATTTCCAGGCAGGTGGAATCACCTGCCGACTCGGAAATCACGGCAAATCAACGATCTAGAGCGGCGATCCGATGCAATCGGATCGGAAACCGCTCTTGCCGCAGGCGCGCAATTCGCGACGAGCGACGATCTGAAGCGGCGATCCGAGGCGTCGGTTCGGCAACGGGCGCCCGGCGTCGCGGCGCTTTCATGCTTGCTCCGCGCTTCGCCGGGTGGAGAAAAACCCGCTTCGCCGAGCGCCAAAGCGGGCCCCCGCGCGGCGTCGCTACTTCGCGAACACCCCGCAGGCGACGCGCCCGCCGCTGTTGCCCGAAGGGTCGGTCATCAGATCGTCGCGCCCGGCGTGGACGACCAGCGCCGCGCCATCGGCATCGAGCAGCCCGGCGAGCGTCGCCTTGGGGATCACCGCGCCGATCGTCCCGCGCGCGTCCTTGCCGATCAACAGGTTCGGCAGATCGCCCTCGTGCGGCCCGGCCGGGTTCATCGAGCCATGCTTGGTGCCGAGCGGATTCCAATGCCCGCCGGCGGTCGCGAAATCGGGGGCGTCGCATTGGCCGACGGTGTGGATATGCGCGCCATGCTGCCCCTCGGGCAGGCCGCGCACGTCGACCGTGACGCGCAGGCCCTGCTTCACCTCGCGCGCGGTCGCGCGGCCGACTTGCTTGCCGTCGGGCGCGCGCAGGATCGCGGTCGCGACTTCGGGCGCGGGCTTGCGCGCGGCGAACGCGGCGGCGGAGAGGGTCAAGCCCAGGGCGGTGGCGATCATCAGCATGCGCATCGTCATTCTCCTTGCACCTGTGGCGACGGCGCCGGCGCGGGGGCGTCCGCGATGGTCACCGTCTTCAGATTCATGAATTCATGCATCCCCCAGGGGCCGAGCTCGCGGCCATGGCCCGAACGCTTGACCCCGCCAAAGGCCGCCTCGGGGGTGGAGGCGAGCATTTGGTTCACCGCCGTCATCCCTGCCTCCAGATCGCGCACGAAGCGCGCCTGCTCGGCGGCGTCGTTGGTCCATACCGACGAGCCGAGGCCGAAGGGCACGTCATTGGCGAGCGCGATCGCCTCGTCGATATCGGCCACGCGGAACAGCATCGCGACCGGGCCGAACAGCTCCTCTTGCGCGATCGGGTCGCGCGGCGGCACGTCGGTCAGCACGCCGGGGGCCAGGAACGCGCCTTTGCCCGGCAGCGCCTCGCCGCCCGCGAGCCGGGCGCCCGCCGCCTGGAAGCGCGCGAGCTGCGCGACCACCGTGTCGCGCTGTTCGGCGCTCGACAAGGGGCCGAGGTCGACGCTCTCGTCGGTCGGATCGCCGACCTTGGCGGCGCGCATCGCCTCGGTGAAACGCTCGGCGAACGCGTCGTAAATCTCGGCATGGACGATCATCCGCTTGGCGCAGATGCAGCTTTGCCCGGCATTTTGCAGCCGCGCCGTGACCGCCGTCTTCACCGCGCGGTCGAGATCGGCCGAGGGCATCACGATGAACGGGTCCGACCCGCCGAGTTCGAGCACGACTTTCTTCAGCGCCGACCCCGCCGCCGCCGCGACCTTGGCGCCCGCCTCCTCCGAACCGGTGAGCGTCACCGCCGCGATCCGCGGATCGGCGATGAGCGGCGCAACCGCACCCGCGCGGATCGCCAAATTCTGGAACAGGCCCGCGGGCGCCCCCGCCGCCGCCACCATTTCCTCGATCGCGCTCGCGCAGCCTTGGGTCAGCGAAGCGTGTTTGAGCAGGCCGACATTGCCCGCCATGATCGCCGGCGCCAGGAAGCGCACCACCTGCCAATAAGGGAAGTTCCAGGGCATCACCGCGAGCACCGGGCCGATCGGCAGCCAGACTTGGCGCACCCGCGCCGCGCCCACGCTCGGCACCTCGATTTCGCGGAGCATCGCCGGGCCATGCTGCGCATAATAGCGCAAGCCGGCCGCGCATTTTTCCACCTCGGCGCGCGCGCTTTTCAGGGTCTTGCCCATTTCGGTGGTCGCCAGCCGCGCGAGCCGTTCGCGGTGGCGATCGAATTCCTCGGCGATCGCCTCGAGCAGCGCGGCGCGCGCCTCGAGCGGGGTCAGCCGCCAGTCGCGAAACGCCGCCGCCGCGCGCGCGACGGCGGCCTCGACTTGGTCGGCGGTCATTTCGGGGATGGTGTGCGCAGGCGCGCCGGTGGCGGGATCGATCGACTGGAACATGGCTATCTCCGCGGTTGCGCGCCTGTTTGCGCGGGCGCCGCGCCCCGCGCAAGGGCGCCGCTCTCTTGACCCCCCTCGCCCGCCTGCCCCATAGCGAGGCCATGGATGGCGCGACACCGGTCAACGAAATGGCGTTCGAAAACGCCCTGAAGGAATTGGAGCAAATCGTCGGGCGGCTGGAAAGCGGCGACGAAGCGCTCGACACGTCGATCGCGCTTTACGAGCGGGCGAGCCAGTTGCGCCAGCGTTGCGCCGAACGGCTCGATGCGGCACAGGCGCGGATCGAGGCGATCCGCCTCGATGCCGAAGGCCGCGCCGCCGGCACCACCTCTTTTGCAGCGAGCTGACACCGCGATGGGCGATGCCACCACGATGCTGACCGCGGCGCTCGGCGAAGTTTCCGCCGATATCGATCGCCGGTTCGATCTGTTGCTTCAAATCCCCGACGATCCGCGCGCCGATCTCTATCGCGCGATGCGCCACGCCGCGATCGGCGGGGGCAAAAGGCTGCGCCCGCTGCTGGTCGCCGCCACCGCGCGGCTGTTCGGCGTCGATCGCGATTGCGCGGGGCGCGCGGGGCTCGCGATCGAGTGCATCCATGTCTATTCGCTGATCCACGACGATCTGCCGGCGATGGACGATGACGATCTGCGCCGCGGCAAGCCGACCGTTCACCGCGCCTTCGACGAGGCGACGGCGATCCTAGCGGGCGATTGCCTGCACGCGCTCGCCTTCGAAGTGCTCGCCGATCCCGCGACCCACTCCGATCCCTTCGTGCGCGCCGAACTGGTGTTCGATCTGGCGCGCGCCGCCGGCCCCGCCGGCATGGCGGGCGGGCAGATGATGGACATCGAGGCCGAGAAGGCAAGCTTCGACCTGCCGACGATCACCCGGCTGCAGGCGCTCAAGACCGGCGCGCTGATCGCGAGTTCGGTCGAGGCGGGCGCGATCCTGGGCCGGGTGCCGGCGGAAGGACGCACGGGCCTGCGCGGCTATGCGCGCGACGTCGGCCTCGCCTTCCAGATCGCCGATGATCTGCTCGACCATGAAGGCGACGAGACCAAAATGGGCAAGCGCGTCGGCAAGGACGAGGCGCAGGGCAAGGAGACCTTCCTTACCCTGCTCGGCGTCGACCGCGCGCGCGAACAGGCGCGGCTGCTGGTCGATCAATCGATCGCGCATCTGAAGAATTTCGGGCCCGAGGCGGATTTGCTGCGCGACATCGCGCGGTTCATTTTGGAACGCGATCGGTAATTTCGGCTCACGCGAAGACGCAAAGCCGCGAAGCAGCCGGAATTCTTGGCGTCTTCGCGTCTTTGCGTGAGAATGAATGGAAGGCCCGGCGCCTTCTTCGAGCGTATCGAATTAGCCTAACCCCGGATCAAGTCCGGGGCGATGACGGCCTTTGATCACTGCCCCCGCCGAGCGTCACCCCGGACTTGGTCCGGGGTCCACCGAGGCGCTGGTCCTGCGAACGAATTGCCTGGAACAAAGGTGGATGCCGGACCAAGTCCGGCATGACGCTTCTATTGCGGGTTGCGATGGGCATTAGACGGCGTCATCGCCCTTCTTCGCGCCTTCGTGTCTTCGTGCGAGAAAAAACTGCTTCACACCCCCGCCCCATTCTTGTCCGCCACTCGCGCCTCGAGTTCGGCCACCCGCGCGAGCAATTTCTCCTCGAGCTGGTAAATATCGGTCAGCTCGGTCACCGCATTCTTCTCTTCGTCCCGCCCCACGAACGTCCCCACATAGCGCGTCGTCGGGCTGTTGAAATAGAGCCGCGCGAGCGTCTTGCGGTTGTTGTCGTCGAGCAGCACCGCGCAATAGCTCCGCTGATCGCGGATCGCGACGCGCTTGGGCGAGACGACGCGCGAGCAGATCGCTTGCACGATGCGATAGCCGGCGATTTCGTCCTCGGTGGTGACGATCGCCTCCTCGTCCGCGTCGGCGGCGGGCGCGCCCGGTACCGGCACCGGCGGCGGGTTGGAGGCGGCGAGCGCCGAGGTCAGCCGCTCGTTGACCAGATCGCGGACCAATTCGGCGATCGAGGCGACGAGATGCGCCTGGAAGCGGTCCTTCACCGCCGCGGTCAATTTGCCCTGATGCAGCTTGCCCGCCATCAGCTTCACGAATTCTTCGGAGGGCTGGGCGAATTCCTTGCGCAATTCCTCGCGCAGCAGGGATTGCAGCTTCAGCCGCTCGGCCTCCTCGACGATGCGATCGATGTCGAAGGCGTGGCGGGTGAAGAGTTCGAGCGTCGCCGGATCGCTGCGGCGGATGGCGTCGATCGAAAAAGTGTAGAAAGGCCGATCGTCCATCTTGTTCGGCTGGTTGATGTCCGAATAGAATTTATAGACGACGCCATTGGTGAGGATCGCCACCCGCGCTTCCGTCACGCTGAAATAGCGATAAAGCTGCCCGGCATGGTTGAGGTCGAGCTCGACGCTCGCCGGCTTGCATTCGACGAGCATCGCCAGCCGTCCATCGAGGCACAAGGCATAATCGACCTTCTCGCCGCGCTTGGTGCCGACGTCGGCGCTGAATTCCGGGATCACCTCGGCCGGGTTGAACACGTCGTAGCCGAGCGCCTGGAGGAAGGGCATCACCAGCGCGGTCTTGGCGGCTTCTTCGGTGAGCAATAATTCGCGGTGCTGCGCGGTGCGTTTTTCGAGTTCGGCCAGTCGCGTCGCCAGATCCATGCTTGCCCCCTTTTGCGTTTTCGCAAGTCTAGCCGGGGGAGCGGCGGGCGAGGGAAGTTACATCGGTGTAACGGTCTTGGCTTCTTGGCACTTTGGCCTGCCCGTCGGCCGGGCGAAAGCCGGGGCTTGGCTGCCTTGGCGGCGGAAGAAGAAGCCGAGCCCCGGGTCAAGCCCGGGGCGACGGACGGATATGATCGCCGGCGCTCAAGGCTGCGTCCCCAGCAAATAAAGCTGGCGCAGCGTGTCGATCGGCTTGAGGCCGTCCTCGGCTTCGTAATGCCAGAAGGTCCAGCCGTTGCACGCGGGCGCGCCCTGGAGCGCGGCGCCGAGCTTGTGGATCGAGCCCTCGCCGCCATCGCTGGCGAGCGAGCCATCGGCGCGAACCGTCGCGAAAAAGCGCCGCTTGGCGTCGGTGAGCACCGCGCCGGGCGCGAGCATACCGCATTCGACGATCGTGCCGAAGGCGACGCGCGGCGCCTGGCGCGGGCTCTGCATCGTCACCAAAGCCGATTCATCGAGCGGCAGCGCGGCGGCGATCCGTTCGCGCGCGGCGGCGCAATAGGCATCCTCGCGCTCGATCCCGATCCAGCGCCGTCCGAGCCGCTTCGCCACCGCGCCCGTGGTGCCGGTGCCGAAGAAAGGATCGAGCACCACGTCCCCCGGACGCGTGCACGCCAGCAGCACGCGGTAGAGCAAAGCCTCGGGCTTTTGCGTCGGATGGACTTTCACCCCATCCTTCTTCAACCGTTCCTGCCCGCCGCAGATCGGGAATTCCCAATCGCTGCGCATCTGCAATTCGTCGTTCAACGTCTTCAGGCTGCGATAGTTGAACGTATAGCGCGCCTTCTCCCCCATCGCCGCCCAGATCAGCGTTTCATGCGCGTTGGTGAAGCGCGTGCCCTTGAAATTGGGCATCGGATTGGCCTTGCGCCAGACGATGTCGTTCAGGATCCAAAAGCCCAGGTCCTGGACCGCGGCGCCCACGCGGAAGATATTGTGATAGCTGCCGATCACCCAAAGCGTGCCGCTGGGCTTCAGCAGGCGCCGCGCCTCGGCGAGCCAGGCGTGGGTGAAGCGATCATAAGCGGCGAAGGTCGCGAACTTGTCCCAATCATCGGTCACCGCGTCGACGAAGCTACCGTCGGGGCGATGAAGATCGCCACCCAATTGCAGGTTATAGGGCGGATCGGCGAAGATCATGTCGACCGATTTGGCGGGCAGCGCGCGCATTTCGGCGATGCAATCGCCCTGGATCAGCTGGTCGAGCGGCAGCGCGCTCGCCACTGGCCTGATTTTCTCCAGAACACCCATTTTAACCATCCCCTAGCGCGGCGGGATGCATCCGTGGCCGATTTGCGCGCTTCGTCAAGCATTATATGGTTAACGATAAGGACTTAAGAATCCTTAACTTCGCGCGGCGGCGGCGGCATTTCCCACATCTTGAGTCACGGCCTTGTCCACGGCCCCTATTAGCGGTGGGTGTGGCGCGCAGGACTCACAGGAGCAAGGCTTGCGCGCACGGGGCGAAGCTCATCCGGTGGATCGGCGAGGGGCCGTGGCGGGCGAGCGCGTCGAGATGCTCGCGCGTGCCATAGCCCTTGTGGCGCGAGAAGCCATAAGCGGGCCAGCGCGCGCAGGCTTGGCGCATCAGCGCGTCGCGCGCTTCCTTGGCGAGGATCGAGGCGGCCGAGATCGCGGGCTCGGTCGCGTCGCCGCCGACGATCGCGCGCGCCGGCCAGCGCCACTCGTCGCGCCACCGTGCCGGGCTGTGATTGCCGTCGATCCGCACCTCGGCCGGATCGACGCCGAGCGCGGCGACCGCGCGCGTCATCGCGAGCATCGTCGCGGCGAAGATGTTCAGCCGGTCGATCTCGTCGGGCTCGACCCGCGCGATCGCCCAGCGGCAGCGCGCCTTGATGATCGCCTCGAGTTCGGCGCGGCGCGCGGGCGAAAGCTTTTTCGAATCGTTCAGCCCCTCGATCCCGTGCGAGCACAGGATCACCGCCGCCGCCACCACCGGCCCCGCGAGCGGCCCGCGCCCCGCCTCGTCGACGCCGGCGATCATGGCAGGCGCCACGGCGGAAAGCGGCGATTCTCCTCGGCCTGATACAGGCACAGCCGGTTCCCCGCCGGATCGGTGAGCCGCGCCTCGCGCCAGCGCCAGGGTCGATCGACGGGCAAATGATCGAAGATCACCCCGGCGGCCTGCAACCGCGCCACCTCGGCATCCAGATCATCGCATTCGAGGAAGACGGTGGGCGCCGCCGCTTGCTCCAGCGAGAGCGTCGCGCCGCCCGCCGCCTCGAACCGCGCATAATGACCGTCCTCGGTCGCGACGATCTGGCGCAGCCCGAGCGTACGCCAAAACTCGATCGCGCCCGCGCCGAGCGGCAGCGTCACCTGGTTGAGCCGCGTGCCCGGCCCCAGATCGAGCCGCACGCGCGCGTGGCCCATCGGTCCGTGCCCCGCGCCGAGCCCGGGCGCGTCGCGCAGCGCGATCCGCACGAATTGCCGGGCGCGGCCGATCGCCGCGGCGAGCGGCGCGCCAAAGGCGAGATAGGTCGCGATCGCCGAGGCGAGCGTGCAGCCGGTGCCGTGGGTGTGCGGCGTGTCGATCCGCGGGCTTTCCCACCGCGCGACTTCGCCGTCGCGCGTGACGAGCCGATCGACCAGCGTCTCGCCCGCGCCATGCCCGCCCTTCACCAGCAGCGCGGGCGCTGCGCCGAGCACCGCCGCCGCGCCGCCCAGCGCCTCGAACTCGGGCAGATTGGGGGTCACCACCGAGGCGAGCGCCATCAGCCGGCCGAACGCCGCGATCGTCGCGTCATCGGCGAGCGCCGCGCCCGAGGTCGCGACCATCACCGGATCGAACACGATCGGCACGTCGAACGCCGCGAGCGCGTCCGCGACCGCAGCCGCCGTCTCGGCCGCGCCGATCATCCCGATCTTCACCGCATCGACGCCGATGTCGCTCGCCGCCGCCTCGATCTGGGCGAGCACCATCTCGGTCGGCACCGTATGGACCGCGCTGACGCCGAGCGTGTTCTGCGCGGTGATCGCGGTGACGGCGGTCATCGCATGGCCGCCGAGCATCGTCACCGTCTTGATATCGGCCTGAATCCCCGCCCCGCCCCCGCTATCCGAGCCGGCGATGATGAGTATGCGCGGGATCATCGCGCGTGTTTGCGCGCGGTGGAGGCGGGGTGCGTCCGCAGCGCCTTGCCGATCCGCGTCGGCCGATCGACCAGCTCGCCGCCGCAATTGGGGCAAAGCTCGTCGAGCGCATCGGCGCATTCGGCGCAGAAGGTGCATTCGAACGAGCAGATGAACGCGCCGGGATCATCGGCGGGCAGATCGACGCCACAGCGTTCGCAATCGGGGCGCATTTCGAGCATGGGGCCGGTTTAGGGGGTTTGGGGGGAGGGGGGAAGGCTCAGGGCATCACGCGGCGCATGAAGGCGTCGAACCATAGAGAGCTTACGCCGGTTTATCGTTTTTTCGTAAAGTCGGATGAAGCCTTCCGAGTCGGACCGTAGCCTCCTCAAGCCACCTCGCGCACCACCCCGCAAATCCGCTCCACCACCCGCTCGACCTGCTGCGGGTCGTCCCCTTCCGCCATCACCCGGATCACCGGCTCGGTCCCCGAGGGGCGGATCACCAATCGCCCGCGCCCGTAAAGCTCGGCCTCGGCCTCGGCGATGACGGCTTGGACGCGCTCATGCTCCAGCGGCTTGCCGCCCGAAAAGCGCACGTTCTTGAGCAATTGCGGCAGCGGATCGAAGCGGTGGAGCACTTCGCTCGCCGGGCGGCCGGCGCGGACGATTTCCGCCAGCACTTGCAGCGCCGCGACCAGCCCGTCGCCGGTCGTCGCATAATCGCTCAAGATGATGTGCCCCGATTGCTCGCCGCCGACATTGCAGCCGCGCTGGCGCATCGCCTCGAGCACATAGCGGTCGCCGACCTTGGTGCGCACCAGCCCCAGCTCATGGCTCTCCAAATAGCGTTCGAGCCCCAGGTTCGACATCACCGTCGCGACGAGCAGGCCGTTCTTCAGCTGCCCGCGCCGCGCCCAGCCGAGCGCGATCGTTGCCATCAGCTGGTCGCCGTCGATCACCCGGCCATTCTCGTCGACCACGATCAGCCGGTCGGCGTCGCCGTCGAGCGCGATGCCGAGGTCGGCGCCGGCGGCGACCACGCTTTCGCAGAGCATCCCCGGCGCGGTCGAGCCCACCCCGTCGTTGATGTTCTTGCCATTGGGCTCGACCCCGATCGCGACGACATCGGCGCCCAGCTCCCACAGCGCGGAAGGAGCGACCTGATAGGCCGCGCCGTTCGCGCAATCGACGACGATCCGCAGCCCATCGAGCCGCAGGTCGCGCGGGAAAGTGAGCTTGGCGGCATGGGTATAGCGCCCGCGCGCGTCGTCATAACGTTTGGCGCGGCCGATCTCGCCGGCGGGCGCCAAGGGCACCGCGCTATCGATCAACCGCTCGATCGCGAGCTCGTCCTCGTCCGACAGCTTATAGCCGTCGGGGCCGAACAGCTTGATCCCGTTATCGGCGAAGGGGTTGTGGCTCGCGCTGATCATCACCCCCATGTCGGCGCGCATCGATTGGGTGAGCATCGCGACGGCGGGCGTCGGCATCGGCCCGACCAGCACCACGTCCATCCCGACCGCGGTGAAGCCCGCGATCAGCGCCGATTCCAGCATATAGCCCGACAGCCGCGTGTCCTTGCCGATCACCACGCGGTGCTTGTGATCGCCGCGCGCGAAATGCGCGCCGGCGGCCATGCCGACCTGCATCGCCATCGCCGCCGTCATCGGCGCGATGTTGGTGAGCCCGCGGATCCCGTCCGTGCCGAAATATTTTCTTGCCATGCTTCACCACTCAAATTGCTTGCCGCCGCGCGCCAAGCCTGGGCAGGAGGCACGCTTTGCCCTTTAACCGTGCGAGCGCATGTCACAACCCACCCGTATCTTGCTATCCCTAATCTTCGGGCTCGCCGCCGGGATCGCGGCGGCGGCGAGCGGCGGCGCCTGGGTCGCGCCCGCCGCCGACATCGCCCAGCCGATCGGCGCGGCCTGGCTCGCGGGGCTGAAGATGACGATCGTCCCGCTGATCGTCTCGCTGTTGGTGACCGGGATCGCCGCGACCGCCGAGACCGCGCGCTCGGGCCGGCTCGCCGCGCGCGCGCTGGGGCTGTTCATGATGCTGCTGGTGGCGGCGGCCGCGCTCGCCGCGCTCATCATGCCGGCGATCCTGGCGCTGTGGCCGCTCGATCCGGCGGCGGGCGCCGCGTTGCGCCACGCGCTCGCGGGCGCGCAGCCGAGCGGGCCGATGCCGGGCTTCGGCGATTTCATGAAGGCGATCATCCCCACCAACCCGATCGCCGCGGCGGCGAACGACGCGATCCTGCCGCTGATCATCTTTACCATGGCGATGGCCTTCGCGATCACCCGCCTGCCCGAGGAGCAACGGCGGCTGCTGGTGAGCTTTTTCCAGGCATTGGCCGAGGCGATGCTGATCGTGATCAATTGGGTGCTCGCGCTCGCGCCGATCTGGGTGGCGGCGTTGGCGTTCGTGGTCGGCGCGCGCGCGGGGACGGCGGCGGTGGGGGCGCTCGTCCATTATATCGTCACTTATTCGGCGGTGGGGCTGGTGATCGGGCTGCTCGCTTATCCGCTGGTGCTGATCGCGGGGCGGGTGCCGCTCGGCCGCTTCGCGCGCGCGGTGGCGCCGGCGCAGGCGGTCGCGATCTCGACGCAAAGCTCGCTTGCCTCGCTGCCCGCGATGATCAAGGGCGCCGAGGCGCTCGCCCTGCCCAAGCCGGTATCGGGGGTGGTGCTGCCGCTCGCGGTCGCGGTGTTCCGGGTGACCGCGCCGCCGATGAACCTGGCGGTGATCCTCTATATCGCGCATTGGTATGGCTTGGCGCTCAACCCCTGGCAGATCGCCGCGGCGGTGGCGGCGGCGTCGGTGACGACGTTCAGCGGCGTGGGGCTGCCGGGCCAGGTGAGCTATGTCGCCTCGGTCGCGCCGATCGGGCTCGCGATCGGGGTGCCGGTGGAGGCCTTGGGGCTGCTGATCGCGGTGGAGACGATCCCCGATATTTTCCGGACGTGGGGGAATGTGACGATGGACGTCGCGGTGACGGCGGTTCTGTCGCGGGGGGCCGTGG
>LWDI01000076.1:0-590 GCA_002083475.1 Proteobacteria bacterium SG_bin5 | reverse complement strand
TTTTGGTTCGCGCGGAGACGCGGAGACGCGGAGACGCGGAGAGGGACTGGCTTCGTCACGCGGCTCATAAAGCCATGGGGTTCGCGCAGAGGCGCAGAGATCGCGGAGGACGCGGAACCAATAGCGGCGCGCAGCGCCCCTCATCCGATGATCAATGGCGCCTGCGGCGCGAACCCTGAACCGCTCTCCGCGCCTCCCTTTTCTTCTCCGCGCCTCCGCGCGAAAAATTCTTCTCCCCTCCGCGTCTCCGCGTCTCCGCGTGAACCAAAAATCCTCACAACCGCGCCACCGCCGGCACCAGCACCGCCCCGCCCGCCCCCGGGGTCCAGGCGACGAGCCCGCCGCGCGCGATCTCGGCGCCGCGCCCGATCGCCTTCACGGCCGCGATCATCGCTCCCTCCGCCCCCAGCGCCGCGTCGGCGAGCGCCACGACGAGCGGGTTGGGCGTCGCCCAGGGGGCGAGCGCGCGCAGTTCCTCGGCGAGCGCCGCCGCCGCGCCCGGCCGATCGCGACACGCGAGCGCATAAGCGAGCGCGGTCGAGCGGCTCACCCCGGCGAAACACGTCACCAGCGCGGGGCGCGGCGCCGCC
>LWDI01000075.1 GCA_002083475.1 Proteobacteria bacterium SG_bin5 | reverse complement strand
GGCGCCTCGGCGGCGCCGGTCTCGGCGCCCGTTTCCGCCGCCGCTTCGAGCGTTTCGGCGCGCGGGGCGCGGCGGTTGCGGCGACGCCGGGGCGCTTCCTCGACCTCGGCGACCGGCTCGTCGTCTTGGCTGCCGCGCGGCGCTTCGGCCTGGCGGTCTTCGCGCGGCTCGCGACGCTCGTCGCGCCATGCCTCGCGCTGGCTTCCGTCTCGGTTGCCGTCGCGGCCATAATCGCGCCCGTTGTCGCGGCCATTGCCCTCGCGCGCGCCGTCGCGGCCATTGGCGGGGCGTTGATCGCCGCGCGGATCGCCGCGTTGATCGCCACGATGGTCGCCGCGATTGCCGTCGACGCGATCGTCGGCGATCGCCTCGCCGTCATAATCCTCGTCGTCCTCGCCTTCGAACTGATCCTCGCGGCCGCGCCGCTGATCCTCGAAGCGGGCGCGGTTTTCGTTCAGCACCCGAAAATAATGATCGGCGAATTGCAGATAATATTCGGTGTTGACCCGATCGCCCTGCATCTGCGCCTCGCGCGCGAGATTCTTGTATTTCTCCAAGAGCTGCGCGGCATTGCCACGCGCGCGATTGTCGACGCGGTTGCCATTGTCGGGACGCCCGGGATTACCCTGCGAGCGCTGCCCGCCACGACCGCGACGGCGGCCGGCCTGACGATTGTTGATCAACTCTATCCTCGTGCCTTTGAACCTAGCTCCGGCGGGTGCTTCCCCCCTTACCGCCCGACCTGCGGTCGCGCCGATCGGCGCAAGCGCGGGCCGCCCGACGGCAACGGCCTGATGACGAAGGAAGTGGCGGCAGCGCGTTCACCTTGGGTGAGCTGAGATTAACGCGGGCCCCGGAGCAAGCCATAGCGGGTGGCCACCCAATCGCCAAGCCCAAATATGCGGCGCGAGGCCTTGCTTCAAGTCTCGCAGATCAACGCGCGCGGTCTTTGGCCAAGATCTTGTCGCGGCGTGACTTTGAAGCCGGCGGCGGTCGCGATTTGGCGCACCGCCTCAGCCTGGGTCGCGCCGAACTCGACGATCGCGACCCCGCCGGGCGCAAGCAGCGGCGGCAGCTGTGGAAACAGCGCGCGATAGGCCGCGAGCCCGTCCGCCCCGGCGAACAAGGCGGCCGCCGGCTCGTGGCGGCGCACCTCGTCGGGCAGCGGTTCGTCGGTGCCGACATAGGGGGGGTTGGCGAGGATCAGGTCGAAACGCTCGGCGATGCCCGCCGCCCAGTCACCGCGCGCGAACGCCGCGCGGGCGGCGAGCCCGAGGTCGGCGGCATTGGCGCGGGCATAGGCCAGCGCCTCGGCCGAGGCATCGATCCCGAGCCCGGTCGCGCCCGGCCATTCGGCGAGCGCGGCCAGCAGCAAGGTGCCGGGCCCGGTGCCGAGATCGAGCACGCGCGCGGGCCCCGCTTGCCCGAAATGATCGCGCGCCGCCTCGATCAGCGTCTCGCTATCGGGGCGCGGGACGAGCACGCCGGGGCCGACGCGCAGCTCGACCGTCCAAAAGGCACGGCGGCCGGTGATATAGGCGATCGGCTCATGAGTCAGCCGGCGCGCGACGAGCGGCGCGAAGCCGGGCGGCGCGGGCGTGTCGAGGTGGCGAAGGAGCAGGCTCTCGCGATCGATGCCCAGCGCGTGCGCCATCAGCAGCTCGGCATCGAGCCGGGCGGTCGGGGACGAGGCGGCGAGATCGCGCGCGGCATCGGCGAGCGCGTGACGGACGAGCCCGGTCCCCGCCCTCACCCAACCCTCTCCCGTAAACGGGAGAGGGCCATTGGGGGCGCGCGGAAAGGGGCGAAAGCCCTCTCCCCTTCAGGGGAGAGGGTGGGATGAGGGGCCGGGGCGGTGGACACCCCATGCTCGGGGCGGCGCTCATCCATCCAGGCTCGCCAGCCGCTCGGCCTCGTCCTCGGCGATCAGCGCGCCGAGCAGCTCGTCCATCTCGCCCTCCATGATTTCGGGCAGGCGGTGGAGCGTCAGGTTGATGCGGTGGTCGGTCACCCGGCCTTGCGGGAAATTATAGGTGCGGATGCGCTCCGATCGGTCGCCCGAGCCGACCATCGATTTGCGCGCGCCCGCGCGTTCGGCGTGGAGCCGCTCGCGCTCCATTTCGTAAAGCCGCGTCCGCAGCACTTTCAGCGCCTTGGCCTTGTTCTTGTGCTGCGACTTCTCGTCCTGCTGGATGACGGTGAGGCCGGTCGGGATATGGACGATGCGCACCGCCGAATCGGTGGTGTTGACCGATTGCCCGCCGGGGCCCGACGAGCGGTAAATGTCGATCCGCAGATCCTTGTCGTCGATCTGGACGTCGACTTCTTCCGCCTCGGGCAGCACCGCGACGGTCGCGGCGCTGGTGTGGATACGCCCGCCGCTCTCGGTCGCGGGGACGCGCTGGACGCGGTGGACGCCGCTTTCGAACTTCAGCCGCGCGAACACCCCCTGGCCGGTGACGCTCGCGACGACTTCCT
This sequence comes from Proteobacteria bacterium SG_bin5, assembly GCA_002083475.1. Lineage (GTDB taxonomy): Bacteria > Pseudomonadota > Alphaproteobacteria > Sphingomonadales > Sphingomonadaceae > Sphingomonas. The sequence goes on along the minus strand of LWDI01000075.1, from coordinate 9,822 downwards.
TATAACCGCCGAGTTCGGCCGGGCTCGCCGAAATCAGCTCGACCCGCCAACCGCGCGCATCGGCATAGCGTTGATACATGCGGAATAGATCGCCCGCGAACAAAGCCGCCTCGTCGCCGCCGGTGCCCGCGCGGATTTCGAGCATCGCCGCGCGCTCGTCGGCGGCGTCACGCGGGAGGAGCGCGAGCGCGAGCGCGCGTTCGGCATCGGGCAGCCGCGCCTTGATCGCGGCGATCTCCTCGCGGGCGATGTCGCGAATATCGGGCTCTTCATCGCCTTCGAGCATATGGGTGAGCACGTCGAGTTCGGCGCGCAGCCGGCGGACCTCGTTCGCCGCGCCGACCACCGGCTCGAGCTCGGCATATTCCTTGGAGACCTGGACGAACCGCTCCCCCGCCAGATCGCCCGAGGCCATCAGCGCCTGCAATTCATGATGCCGCGCGGCGATCTGCGCGATGCGTTCGGGGGAGATGGTGGTCATGGGTGGAAGCTCCTCCCTCGCAGGGGGAGGGGGACCATTCGCGCAGCGAATGGTGGAGGGGTATCGCCCTCAAACTGCTGGGGACACCCCTCCGTCAGCGCTTCGCGCTGCCACCTCCCCCGCCGGGGGAGGAGCTGAGAGAATAGTTCGGCCGCGCTCATTAATTTGGCAGGCTATCGAACAAGCGCTGAACGGCCACCCGCTGATCCTCGCTCAAACTGTCATTCCGCAGCAATCGCATGCCGCTTACGGGCAACCCATCGCGCACATCATAGGAGATTGCGATTGCCGGCTGCGCATTGAGCGCGCGCTGATATCGTTTGCGCGGACTGCCCGAACAAAATTGCTCGGCGACCAGCCCCGCCGCACGCAATCGCGCCGTGAGTGCCGCCGCCCGTGGTTCCAAATCGATAGACTCCGCGACCACGGCGACATCCAATGACGGAGGCAATATCTCCCCCAGCAACATCCCCAGCCGCTCGATCCCCGCCGCCCAGCCGACGCCCGGCGTGCTCGGTCCGCCCAGGCTTTCGATCAGCCCGTCATAGCGGCCGCCGGCCAGCACCGTGCCTTGCGCGCCCAAGCGATCGGTGACGAACTCGAACGCGGTGTGGCGGTAATAATCGAGCCCGCGCACCAGCCGGGCGTTGCGCGTCCAGGCGACGCCCGCTGCGTCCAACCCGCGCGTCACGCTCTCGAAAAAGGCGCCCGCCTCGCGCGTCAAGAAATCGTCGATTCCCGGCGCCGCCTCGGCGATCGGGCGGTCGCGCGGGTCTTTCGAATCGAGGATCCGCAGCGGGTTCTTCGCCAGCCGCGCCAGGCTATCCTCGCTCAATTCGCCGCGATGCGCCTCGAAATGCGCGACCAGCGCCGCGCGCCAAGCGTCGCGCGTCTCCGCATCGCCAAGCGTGTTGAGCTGGAGCGTGACGCCTTCCGCGATGCCCAGCTCGCGCAGCAGCTGATCGGCCATTACCAGCAGCTCGACGTCCGCCAAGGGCTCGGCCGCGCCGATCACCTCGGCATCGATCTGGTGGAACTGGCGGTAACGCCCCTTTTGCGGGCGTTCGTAGCGGAATACCGGGCCGTGGCTCACCACTTTCAAGGGCGCATATTGCTGCCAGCCCTCGGTGAGATAAGCGCGGGCAATGCCGGCGGTGAATTCGGGGCGCAACGTCAGCGAATCGCCGCCGCGATCCTCGAACGAATACATTTCCTTTGAAACCACGTCGGTCGTCTCGCCGAGCGAGCGGCTGAACACCGCCGTCGCCTCGAACACCGGCAATTCCACCCGCTGGAAGCAATAAAGCCGGCGCACGCGATCGAACGTATCGACCACGCGCTGGAAGCGGCGCTGGTCCTCGCCGAAAATATCCTGAGTGCCGCGAATGGGTCGCGGCGTTTCGATGCGCGCCATAAACGCCGCGCCATAAAAGAGGCGGGGGCGAGAGGGAAGAGGTTGGTTGGAGCCAGGCGCGCGATCGGGCATTGCAGCGCCATGTCCAAGCGCCTCGTCACCCGCGCCGCACCGCTCCGCTTCGTCGTCTTCTGCCTGGTGCTCGCGCTCGGTGCTTTCGCCGCGATCCCGCCGCTCGGGCCGTCGCGCGGCATCTTGACCGCCTTCGACGCGGCGACGGCGGTGTTCCTGGCGAGCGTCTATCCGCTGCTCGACAATCCGGCCGAACAAATGCGCCAAGCCGCGCGCGACAATGACGCCAACCGCACGCTGCTGCTGGTGATCACTTTCGTCGTGACGCTGGTGGTGCTGGTCGCGGTGGCGAGCGAGATGCACGGCCGCACCCAACCGCTGACGCTCGCGCTGGTGCTGGTGACGCTGCCGCTCGCCTGGCTCTTCTCGAACGTCGTCTATGCCCTGCATTACGCCAATCTCTTCTATCAAGGCGGCAAGGACGGCGGCGATCGCGGTGGCTTGCGCTTTCCCGAATGCGACGAGCCGACTTATTGGGACTTCATCTATTTCAGCTTCACGCTCGGGATGACTTTCCAGACGAGCGACACCGCGATCACCAACACCACGATGCGCCAAGTCGTGACCGTGCACTGCCTGGCGGCGTTCGTGTTCAACCTGGGCGTGCTGGCGTTCACGATCAACGTGATCGGGGGTTCGGGCGGGTGAGGGCTGGTCCCCATCCTCCGGCCCCTCTTCCTTCCCCGGCGCAGGCCGGGGAAGGTGGGCACACTTGCCGCGCGGCCCGCTAAACGCCTAGAGCGGCAAGAAAAGGGAGGATTACCATGTTTCGCACGCTGTCGCTCACCGCGCTGCTGCTCGCCTCGGGCGCGGCGCTCGCGGAAAATAGCAAGCCGCAGCCGCTGCCGATCGTCGAGACCATCCCGGCCGCGCGCGACATCCCCTATCCCGGCACGCTCGAGCTCGAGGTCGACGCGACCGACACCGATCGCGGCATTTTCCGCGTGGTCGAAACGATCCCCGTCGCGCCCGGCGCGCGCGATCCGAGCGGGGAGATGGTGCTGCTGTTCCCCAAATGGCTGCCGGGCAACCACTCGCCGACCGGGCAGATCGACAAGATCGCCGGGCTCGTCTTCACCGCGAACGGCCAGCCGCTCGTCTGGCGCCGCGATCCGGTCGACGTCTTCGCGTTCCACGTCCGCGTGCCGGCGAACGCCAAGGCGATCGAGGCGCGCTTCCAATATCTCTCGCCGACCGAAAGCAATCAGGGCCGCGTGGTGATGACCCCGGCCTTGCTCAACCTGCAATGGAACCTCACCAGCCTTTATCCGGCGGGCTATTTCACGCGGCAAATCCCGATCGAGGCGCAGGCGCGCTATCCCGAAGGCTGGACCGCCGCCTCGGGCCTGCCGGCGACGCGCCAGGGCGGCGTCTATCGCTATCAGCGCACCGATTACGAGACGCTGGTCGATTCGCCGGTGTTCGCCGGCGCCCATTATCGCCGCGTGCCGCTCAGCCCCCGCGTCACCCTCAACATCTTCGCCGATAACGACAAGGAGCTGGGCGCGACCGACGAACAACTTGCCGCGCACGTCCGCCTCGCCGAGCAAGCGGTGAAGACCTTCGGCGCGCAGCATTATGACAATTACGAATTTCTGTTCGCGATTTCGGACGAGCTCGCCGGGATCGGCCTGGAACATCATCGTTCCTCCGAAAATGGCGTGAAGCCCGGCTATTTCACCGAATGGGCGACGAGCATGCCCGCGCGCAATCTGTTGCCGCACGAGTTCACGCATAGCTGGGACGGCAAATTCCGGCGCGGCGCCGATCTCTATACGCCCGATTATCGCACCCCGATGCGCAACTCGCTGCTCTGGGTGTATGAAGGCCAGACGCAATTTTGGGGCTATGTGCTCGGCGCGCGCTCGGGGCTGGTGAGCAAGCAGGACACGCTCGACGCCTATGCCTCGATCATGGCCTCGCTCGATATTCAGCGCGGGCGCGAGTGGCGGCCGCTCGCCGACACCACCAACGAGCCGATCATCAGCCAACGCCGCCCCGAGCCGTGGCGCAACTGGCAGCGGCCCGAGGATTATTACAACGAAGGCCTGTTGGTGTGGATGGAGGTCGATTCGATCCTGCGCCGCGAATCGAAGGGCGCCAAATCGATCGACGATTTCGCCCGCGCCTTCTTCGGCGTGCGCGATGGCGATTGGGGCGTGCTGACCTATCGCTTCGAGGACGTGGTCAGCACCTTGAACGGCATCCAGCCCTATGATTGGGGCAAGTTGCTCGGCGATCGGCTGAACGCGGTCGGCGCCCCCGCCCCGCTCAAGGGGTTCGAGAACAACGGCTATCGCCTGGTCTTCACCGAAGAGCCGACGCCCTTCTTCAAGGCGGGCGAAAAAGCGGGCAAGAACAACAATCTGTCCTACTCGATCGGGCTGGTGGTGACGGGGAGCGGCGACGTGACCACGGTCGTGTGGGACGGCCCGGCGTTCAAGGCGGGGATCGACATCGGCGACGAGATCACCAGCGTCAACGGCTTCGCCTTCAGCGCCGATCGGCTGAAGGAAGCGATCACCGCCGCGAAGACGGGCGCACCGATCCAGCTCGTCACCAAGAAGGGCGATCGCCTGATCGAACGGCGGATCGAATATAAGGGCGGGCTGCGCTATCCCCGGCTGGAGAAGATCGGCGCGGGCGAAACGGGGCTCGACCGGTTGCTCGCCCCCCGCTAGGGGCTCGCGCACCGTTTAATTCAGGGAATCGACATGCGTATCGATATGGTCCCGGTCGGGGACGATCCGCCCAACAGCCTCAACTGCATCATCGAAGTGCCCGTCGGCGGCGAGCCGGTGAAATATGAGTTCGACAAGAAATCGGGCGCGTTGTTCGTCGACCGCATCCTGCACACGCCGATGCGCTATCCGGCCAATTACGGCTTCATCCCGCATACTTTGTCGCCCGATGGCGACCCGCTCGACGCGCTCGTCGTCGCGCGCTCGCCGTTCATCCCGGGGTGCGTGGTGCGCGTGCGACCGATCGCGGTGCTCCATTTGGAGGACGAGGCCGGCGGCGACGAAAAGCTGCTCACCGTGCCCGTCGACGGGGTGTTTCCCTATTATTCCAAGGTCGACGAACATGGCGATCTGCCCGAGATCGTGATGCAGCAGATCGAACATTTCTTCACCCATTACAAGGATTTGGAAGCGAAGAAATGGGTCCGCGTCGGCCATTGGGCGGGCGCCGACGACGCGCGGCGGATCGTGATGGAAGCGATCGAGCGCGCGACCCAAGCCAAGGGCTGATCGCGCGACGCCTGATATTTGGGTTTCGGACCATGACGCATTAACAAGTCCCAAAGGGGATTTGCGATGCATCGGGGGTTCGAACTCAGCCTGTTCGACGCGGCGGCGATGCTGATCGTGCTCGCCGCCGCGCTCGGCTATCTCAACCACCGGCTGTTCAAGCTGCCCCAATCGGTGGGGCTCACGCTGATGGGCGCGCTCGCCTCGCTCGCGCTCGTCGGCATCGATTATGCGGTGCCGGCGAGCGGCCTCGCGGGCCGCGTGACGCGCTTCATCGCCCAGATCGATTTTCACGAAGCGGTGATGCAGGGGATGCTCTCGTTCCTGCTCTTCGCGGGCGCGCTCCATGTCGATTGGGGCGAGATGAAGCGCGGCGGCTGGCCGATCCTGGTGCTGAGCACGATCGGCGTCGTGATTTCCACGGTCATCATCGGCGGCGGCTTCTATCTGCTGTCGCACGCGCTGGGGCTCGCGGTGCCGATCGCCTGGTGCCTCACTTTCGGCGCGCTGATCAGCCCCACCGATCCGGTCGCGGTGATGGGGGTGCTGAAGCGCACCACCGTCTCGCCCACACTGCAGGCGACGGTCGCGGGGGAGAGCTTGTTCAACGATGGCGTCGGCGTCGTCGTCTTCACCATCCTGCTCGCGGTGGCGCTGGGGCACGAGCCTTTTTCGCTGAGCCGCGCGGGCGGCCTGTTCGCGATCGAGGCGGGCGGCGGGGTGGTGCTCGGGCTCGCGATCGGCTGGATCGCCTATCGCGCGATGGGCGCGATCGACGATTATCAGCTAGAGGTGATGATCAGCCTGGCGGTGGTGATGGGGGGCTATGCGCTCGCCGGTTGGCTGCACGTCAGCGGCCCGGTCGCGATGGCGGTGGCGGGGCTGTTGATCGGCAACGCCGGCGTCGCGCATGCGATGAGCGACGTGACGCGCGACTATCTGCTCAAATTCTGGGCGGTGATCGACGAGGTGCTGAACGCGCTGCTGTTCCTGCTGATCGGGCTGGAGGTGATCACCGTGCCCGCCGATCCGCGGCTGGTGCCGCTCGCGCTCGCGGCGATCCCGCTGATCCTGGTCGCGCGCGCGCTCGCGGTGCTCGCCCCGCTCGGCGCGATGCGCCCGTGGCTGAGCCTGGGGCGGATGGCGCCGGTGACCTTGATCTGGGGCGGGCTGCGCGGCGGGATTTCGGTCGCGCTGGCGCTCGGCCTGCCCGAGGGACCCGCGCGCGGCGCGCTGCTCGCCGCGACCTATGCGGTGGTGCTCTTCTCGGTGCTGGTGCAGGGCGGCACGATCGCGCAAGTGCTCGCCTGGCGCGGCCGCGCGGGCGCTCAGCCCTCGCCCGGCACCTCGGTCTCGTGACCGAGGGCGCCCCGCACGTAGAGCTGCTTGACGAGCACGAAGATCACCACCGCGAGCTCCTAGGACGCATGGGCGCGGGGTGGGGTTCCGGACCCTGGGCGCCGGTCAGTCGAACAAGGACGACACGCTCGTCTCGTCGGCGATCCGGCGGATCGCTTCGCCGAGCAGCGGCGCGATCGTCAGATGGCGGATGCGCTTGGCCTCGCTCACCGCCGGCGGGCTGCCGATCGTGTCGGTGATGACGAGTTCGGTGAGCGCCGAGCCGTCGACCCGCGCGACCGCCCCGCCCGAGAGCACGCCATGGGTGCAATAAGCGACGACTTCCTCGGCGCCCGCCGCTTTCAGCGCGGCGGCGGCGTTGCAGAGGGTGCCCGCCGAATCGACGATGTCGTCGATCAGAATGCAGAAGCGCCCGGTCACGTCGCCGATGATGTTCATCACTTCCGATTCGCCCGCGCGCTCGCGGCGCTTGTCGACGATCGCGAGCGGGGCGTTGTCGAGCCTTTTGGCGAGCGCGCGCGCGCGCACCACCCCGCCGACGTCGGGCGAGACGACCATCAGATTGCGTCCCGAAAAGCGCGCGAGGATGTCCGCCGACATCACCGGGGCGGCATAGAGATTATCGGTCGGGATATCGAAAAAGCCCTGGATTTGGCCCGCGTGCAGATCGATCGAAAGCACCCGGTTCGCGCCCGCCACGGTGATGAGATTGGCGACGAGCTTGGCCGAGATCGGCGTGCGCGGCCCCGGTTTGCGATCTTGCCGCGCATAGCCGAAATAAGGGACCACCGCCGTGATCCGCTTGGCCGAGGCGCGTTTCAGCGCATCGATGCAGATCAGCAGCTCCATCAGATTGTCGTTCGCGGGATAGCCGGTCGATTGCAGCACGAACACGTCCTCGCCGCGGACGTTCTCCTGAATCTCGACGAACACTTCCTCATCGGCGAAGCGGCGCACGCTCGCCTCGGTGAGGGGGATTTCGAGATAGCGCGCCACGTCGCGCGCCAGCGGCAGGTTGGAGTTGCCGGTCAGCAGTTTCATTGGGGTTGAGCCCTCCCTTGCCGCTCCCCTTATAAGCGATATGCTCGGGCGAAAAGGGGGCGGGAAATGGCGGTTGAAGTGCAATGGACGCCGAGCGACGCGGATCATGTCGCGGCCGCCCGATTGATCTTCGGTCGCGCCCTGCAGCGGCCGCGCACGTGGCGCATGACCGCCGTCATCGTCTTGATCTACGCCGGCCTGGCGTTTTTGCTATCGAGCGACATCGCATCGCCGATCCTGCGTTCGCTGTGCGTCATCCTCTGGATGCTGGTGGGCGTCGTCGTCGGATCGCTTTGCGTCGCCATTAATTATTTCCTACTGCCCTACAGCGTGAAACGGTTGCGGCGACAGGATAAGTTCGATCGCGGTGCCTGGCAGTGGCGCTGGACCGACACGGGCATCGAAAACCACAATAGTCAGTCGAGCGTCACGATCGCTTGGGACCAGTTGCTCGCTTGGGTGGCGGGGAAGGACAGCCTGTTGTTCTACATCAGCGAGGTGAAGATATTGTTCGTCGCGACCCATGCACTGACACGAGACCAGATCGACGCCATTGCGGCGCTCGCGGAGAGCCACGGGGTCAAGCGCTGGTAGTGCTTGCCCGCCCCGCCCCCGCGCCTTAGGCGCCGGGGCATGACCGTACGCACGCGCTTTGCCCCTTCGCCAACGGGGCTGCTTCATATCGGCAATATCCGCACCGCCTTGTTCAACTGGCTGTTCGCGCGGAGCCGAGGCGGCGAATTCTGGCTGCGGATCGACGATACCGATGCCGAACGCGGCGAGGAGCGGTTCGTCGAGGCGATCCGCGCCGATCTCGCCTGGCTGGGGCTTTCGGCTGACGGCGAGGCGCGGCAATCGGCGCGCTTCGATCGCTATCAGGCGCGCTTCGATGCCTTGGTCGCGGCGGGGCGGATTTATCCGGCCTATGAGACGCAGGCCGAACTCGATCTGAAGCGCAAGATTCAGCTCGGGCGCGGGCTGCCGCCGATTTACGACCGCGCCGCGCTGAAGCTGAGCGACGCCGAGCGCGCCGCGCTGGAGGCGCAAGGCATCCGCCCGCATTGGCGCTTCAAGCTCGATCACGCGGCGCCGGTCGAATGGCAGGATTTGATCCGCGGCCCCCAGCATTTCGACCCCGCGACGATGAGCGATCCGGTGGTGCGCCGCGCCGATGGCAGCTGGCTCTATATGCTCCCCTCGGCGATCGACGATATCGAGCTGGGCATCACGCACGTCGCGCGCGGCGAGGATCATGTCTCGAACACCGCGCTCCAGATTCAGATGTTCGAGGCGATGGGCGCCGCGCCGCCGGTGTTCGCGCATGCCGCGCTGCTCACCGGCGCCGAGGGCAAGCTCTCGAAGCGGCTCGGCTCGCTCGGGGTCGAGGCGTTGCGCGAGGCCGGCATCGAACCGCAGGCGGTGCGCGCGCTGCTCGCCCGGCTCGGCACGAGCGATCCGGTCGAGCCGTTCGTCGATATGGCGCCGCTGATCGAAAGCTTCGATTTCGCGCGCTTCGGCCGCGCGCCCGCGCGCTTCGACGAGGCGGAACTCGCCCAACTAAACGCCCGGATCATCCACCAATTGCCCTTCGCGGCGGTCGCCGCGCGGCTGCCCGAGGGGATGGGCGAAGAAGCTTGGGACGCGATCCGCCCCAATCTCAGCCGGATCGACGAGGCGGCGGATTGGTGGGCGGTGGTCCAAGGCCCGATCGCGGCGGCGCCCGCGGCGGAAGACGCCGAGTTCCTCGCCCGCGCCGCCGAACTCGCGCAAGGCCTCGATTGGGCGGGCGATCCCTGGCACGCGCTGACGGGCGCGCTCAAGGCCGAGACGGGGCGCAAGGGCAAGGCGCTGTTCCTCCCCTTGCGCCGCGCGCTGACCGGCCGCGATCACGGCCCGGACATGGCCGCGCTGCTGCCACTGATCGGGCGCGCGCGGACGATCGACCGCTTGCGCGCAGGGTGACCCATCGGCGCGCGCCGAAAGCGCGGGAGCGGTTTCTAGAGCCGCTTGCGATCGAACTAGTTCGCTCCTCCCCTGAAAGGGGAGGGGGACCGCGCGAAGCGCGGTGGAGGGGTGTCCCCGGCAGTTCGAGGGCGATACCCCTCCACCATTCGCTGCGCGACCACCGGCTTGCTTCGCAAGCCGGGCTCCGGCGGAGCAACTGCCCCCGGCAGGTGATTTGCCCGCCTACGCCCCCCTCCCCC
>LWDI01000074.1:14426-15019 GCA_002083475.1 Proteobacteria bacterium SG_bin5 | reverse complement strand
CGCGCTCGCCCGCGCCGATGCCGCCCGCTGGCGCGCGCTCTTGCCGCGCGGCTGCGGCGGGGTGCGGTTGATCGCCGATAGCGACCAGCGCACGATCGCGACCGCGCGCGTCTATGGCGCGGCGCTCCAGCCCGGCTGCCCGGTCGCCGCCGAACACCGGACCGAGGGCGAGGAAGACCCGATGTTCGCCCCCATCGATCGCGGCCTCGCCCCGCTCGGCGCGCCCGAGGCCGAGCGCGCGGTGCTCGGCGCCACCGGCCCGGGCGGAATCGCCGCCGTTGAGGCGCGGCTGCGCGGCGCGCTCACGCGGCTCGACGCGATTCTGTGCGACGGCGCGCCCGCGCCCTGCGGCGTCGGCGCGACCCCGAGCGGGCTGAAGATCGCGCCCAACGCCCGCCCCAAGCTCACCGGCGCGCTCGATCGCGCCTCGACCGCCGCGCACATCCTGCTGCTCGAATATGCCGACGCCAAGCCTCTCGCCGAGGTCGGCTGGGGCCGCGCGAGCGCCGCCGATATCGAGCGGCTGGGGGTGTTCCACGCGATCGAATTCGCGCTGCTCGCGCGCCCGCGCCCGATCGCGGCGCGCAATTTGG
>LWDI01000074.1:0-14420 GCA_002083475.1 Proteobacteria bacterium SG_bin5 | reverse complement strand
CCGCTGATCCTCGCCGCCCTCACCGACGCGCGCGCGCCGCGCGTGACGATGATTTCGGGCCACGACACCAATGTCGCCAATTTGGGCGGGTTGCTCGATCTCCACTGGCACGTGCAGGGCTTCGCGCCCGACGATCCGAGCCCCGGCGGCGCGATCGTGCTCGAACGGCTGCGCGACGCGCGCGGGGGGCGATACGTGCGGGCCTATTATCGCTCGCAGACGCTGGAGGGCGTGCGCGCGGCGAGCGAGGCGGTGGTGCGCCAGCCCCTCCCCCTGCCCGGCTGCCGCGCGCGCGGGGTGGCGGGGCTGTGCGAGGCCAAGGTCTTCGCCGACTTACTGCGCGCGAGGATCGAGGGGTAGCGGACGGCTGCTTGCCTATCGCGCGTCGTTCGCCCGTTGCTCGTCGACCCGAAAGGCGGCGAAGGCAATCGCGGTCGCGCCTTGCAGCCGTGGATCAGCAGGACGGTGCTTCCGCAAGCTCGGCACGGCGGAGCACGAATGGCGATCTAACCGAACCAGGCGAGCGAACGCCCTAGCTCCTCCCCTGCAAGGGGAGGGGGACCATTCGCGTAGCGAATGGTGGAGGGGTATCCCCCTCGAACTGCCGGGCACACCCCTCCGTCACCCGCTTCGCGGGTGCCACCTCCCCTTACAGGGGTGGAGCTGACTACGTTAATCGCAATTGGCGCCAATTTCGCCCCCTATTCCACCACCGGCAGCCACACCGCGCTCGCCTCGCCGCCGCCGCGCATCAGCGTGACCGTCGCGGGCTTATAATCGCTCGCCTTCGCCAGGAAGATATTGGGCACATAAGTCTGCGGGTTGCGATCATAGAGCGGGAACAGGGTCGACTGGACTTGCACCATGATCCGGTGCCCCGGCAGGAAGACGTGATTCACCGCCGGCAGCCGGAATTTATAGCGCTGCACCTTGCCCGCCGGAATCGGCTTGGGATCGGCGAAGCTCTCGCGGTACCGCCCGCGGAAAATGTCGAGGCTCACCGGCAATTGATAGCCCCCCATCTTGCCGCCGCCGGGGACTTCATCGGGATAAACGTCGATCAGCTTGACGACGAAATCGCCATCGGTGCCGCTGGTCTTCGCGAAAATCTCGGCGAGGGGCACGCCCGAGACCGCGACCGCCTTGGTCAGCACCGGCGTCTGATAGGTCATCACGTCGGGCCGGCCATCGGCGTGGCGCTGGTCGCTCACCAGCCAATCGCCCCAGCGGCCATCGTCGAAATTCACCGGGCGCGGCAGATGCGGCACCGGCTTGGCGGGGTCGCTCACATAGCTGTCGCCGCCGCTCGCGCCCTTGGCGAAGCTTAAGTCCCCGCCTTCGCCGAGATAGATCGGCGTCAGCGGCTTGGCGCATCCCGTCTCGCATGCCACCGGCCAATTCTGGAAGCGCTGCCAGCGATCCTCGGCGGTGTTGTAGATCGTGGCGGCGGGCGGGATGAAAGCGGGGGCGTCCTTCAGATATTGGTCGAACAGCGGCAGCACCATATCGTCGCGGAACACGGCGGCGGTGTCGGTGCGCCAGGTGAGCGGGCCGAGCGCGCGCCCGTCGCGATTGACCTGGCTGTGCCGCCAGGGGCCCATCACCAGCCAGTTGTTGCCGGTCTTGCCGGCGGCGCGCAGCGCTTCCCAGGCGTGGATCGCGCCGTACATATCCTCCTGGTCCCACAGCCCCTGCTCCCAGAGCGTCGGCACGTTGCTGGGGTTGGCAGCAAGCATCTTGTCGAGCGCTTGCCCCTGCCAGAAAGCGTCATAGGCCGGGTGCTGCACCATCCGCTGCCACGCCGGCAGCTGATCGAAGCCCGAGCGCTTCGCCCATTCGGCGGCGCCGCCGATCCGTCGGAACTCCTCGTAATTGTCGTAAATTCCGGTCGCGGGATCTTGCCCCTTGCCCTTGTAGCCGGTTTGGCTCGCGATCCAGCCGATGTTGGCGAGGCGGAAGGCGCCGTAATGGAACCAGTCGTCGCCCATCCAGCCGTCGATCATCGGGCTTTCGGGGGCGGCGACCTTCAGCGCGGGATGCGGCTTCAGCAGCGCCATCACCACGGTGAAGCCTTCATAGGACGAGCCGATCATCCCCACCCGCCCGTTCGATTCGGGCAGATTGGCCTTGTTGACCAGCCAGTCGATCGTATCCCAGGCATCGGTGATATGATCGGTCGTGGTCGGGTTGAGCGGGCCGACCGGCGGGCGGGTGACCATATAATCGCCTTCGGACTTATATTTGCCGCGCACGTCCTGGTAGACGCGGATATAGCCGCCCTTCACGAACCCCTCATCGGCCTGCGGCAACATCGCCGCCATGCTCGGGCTGTCTGCGCGGTTCGCCCGCGCGCTCGCATTATAGGGGGTGCGGGTGAGGACGATCGGGGCATTGCGCGCGCCCTTGGGGATGACGATGACGGTGTAGAGCTTCACCCCGTCGCGCATCGGGATCATCACTTCGCGCTTCACATAGTCGTTTGCGGTCTGCGGCGGCTGGAACTTGGCCGGAATGTCGCCGCCGGGCGCCGATTGCTGGGCGATGGCGGGCGTCAGCGCGAGCGCGGCGGCGCCGAGCAGAATCAGTTTCTTCACGTGGCTCTCTCCCTCGCCTAAAAGGTGCGACGGTTCGCGCGACGCGCGCAAGAGGGCTGATGGCGTAATGACCGAAATCCATTTCGGCCGCTGCCTGTGCGGCGCGGTCAGCTTCACGGTCGAAGCGCCGCTCGGCGCGCCCGACGCCTGCCATTGCCGCGAATGCCGGCGCCAATCGGGCCATTATTGGGCCTCGACCGACGTGCCGCGCGCGGCGGTGACGATCACCGGCGCCGACGCTTTGCGCTGGTACCAATCCTCGGAGCGCGTCCGCCGGGGATTTTGCGGCACGTGCGGCGCCTTTCTGTTCTGGGACGTTTCCGGCCGGGAGAAAATCGCCATCGGCATGGGCGCGTTCGACACGCCGACCGGCACCGCGCTCGCCCATCATATCTTCGTGGCCGAAAAAGGCGATTATTACACCATCGCCGATGGGCTGCCGCAGAATGAGCACTAGCGCGGCCCTCTTCCCCGGCGAAAGCCGGGGCCCAGTCGCGATGGCGGATGATCGGTCGGCGTAGCTGTCCCCGCGGCATCGATGCTGGGCCCCGGCCTTCGCCGGGGAAGCGGCAACGGCGGCAGCGTATCAAGATCGAAGGAAAGAAGCGCGCGCTACCCCTTTGACAGGCTCCAACACGCGCCCTATATCGCGCGCTCTGCCACATCTTCCGAGCAAGGTCGCGTCGTCGCGCAGCGCGTCCAAGGGAATGGGAAGCTTGGCTTTTCGGACGCTGAAGCTGCGAGCCCCCTGGGCATCGCGGCTTTTTGTGTCTCCAGCACGCCTGGCCCGGCGGCAACCGGGACGCTTATTTTCGGCTGACGAGGCGATACCGACCCCATGGCAACCAAAGCAATCGACAGCGGCATGACCAAGCGCCGCATCCGCAAGGTTTTCGGCAATATCCACGAAGTCGTGCAAATGCCGAACCTGATCGAGGTGCAGCGCGAATCGTACGAACAGTTTCTGCGCTCCGATCCCTCGATCGGCTATGTCTCGGGCCTCGAAAAAACGCTGCGCAGCGTCTTCCCGATCCGCGATTTCGCCGGCACCGCCGAGCTCGATTTCGTGCATTACGAGCTCGAACAGCCCAAGTTCGACGTCGATGAATGCCGCCAGCGCGGCATCAATTTCGCCGCGCCGATGCGCGTCACGCTGCGGCTGATCGTATTCGAGGTGGACGCCGATACCGAAGCCCGTTCGGTGCTCGATATCAAGGAGCAGGACGTGTACATGGGCGACATGCCGCTCATGACCGCGAACGGCACCTTCATCATCAACGGCACCGAACGCGTCATCGTCAGCCAGATGCACCGCTCGCCGGGCGTGTTGTTCGATCATGATCGCGGCAAGACGCATGCGTCGGGCAAATATCTCTTCGCCGCGCGCGTCATCCCCTATCGCGGCTCGTGGCTCGATTTCGAGTTCGACGCCAAGGACATCGTCAACGTCCGGATCGACCGGAAGCGCAAGCTGCCGGTGACGACGCTGCTTTATGCGCTGGGCCTGAACGGCGAGCAGATCCTCAACCATTTCTACAACCGCGTCACCTTCGTGCGCGGCGCGGGCGGCTGGCAGATTCCGTTCCAGGCGGAAAATTGGCGCGGGCAGAAGCCGCAGTTCGACATCATCGACGCGAAGAGCGGCGAGATCGTCTTCGCCGCCGGGCAGAAGATTTCGCCGCGCGCGGCGAACAAAGCCGCCAAGGACGGGCTCGAGACGCTGCTGATCCCGACCGAGGAAATCTATGGCCGCTACTCGGCCTATGACCTCATCAACGAGCAGACCGGCGAAATTTACATCGAGGCAGGCGACGAAATCTCCGCCGACAATCTCGAAAAGCTCGACAAGGCGGGGATCGACCGGATCGAATTGCTCGATATTGATCATGTGACGACCGGGCCCTGGATCCGCAACACGCTCAAGGCCGACAAGGCCGAGGAGCGCGAGCAGGCGCTCGCGGACATCTACCGCGTGATGCGCCCCGGCGAACCGCCGACGCTCGAGACCGCCGAATCGCTCTTCGCCGGGCTGTTCTTCGATCCCGATCGCTATGATCTGTCGGCGGTCGGCCGCGTGAAGCTCAACATGCGGCTCGATCTCGATTGCCCCGACACCGTCACCACGCTGCGCACCGAGGATATTCTCGCGGTCGTCAAGACGCTCGTCGATCTGAAGGACGGCAAGGGCGAGATCGACGATATCGACAATCTCGGCAATCGCCGCGTGCGCTCGGTCGGCGAGCTGCTGGAAAATCAATATCGCGTCGGGCTGTTGCGCATGGAGCGCGCGGTCAAGGAGCGGATGTCGTCGGTCGATGTGTCGACGGTGATGCCCAACGACTTGATCAACGCCAAGCCGGCGGTGGCGGCGGTGCGCGAATTCTTCGGCTCGTCGCAGCTGTCGCAGTTCATGGACCAGACCAACCCGCTTTCGGAAGTGACGCACAAGCGTCGCGTCTCGGCGCTCGGGCCGGGCGGCTTGACGCGCGAGCGCGCGGGGTTCGAGGTGCGCGACGTCCACCCGACGCATTATGGCCGCATCTGCCCGATCGAAACGCCCGAAGGGCCGAACATCGGCCTCATCAACTCGCTGGCGTCGTTCAGCCGGGTGAACAAATATGGCTTCATCGAAACCCCCTATCGGCGCGTGGTCGATGGGCGGGTGACCGACGAGGTCGTCTATCTCTCGGCGATGGAAGAGGCCAAGCACACCATCGCCCAGGCCAATGCCGAGCTGGACGCCGAGGGGCGTTTCGCCGAGGATCTGGTCTCGGCGCGCCAGGCGGGCGAGTTCCTGATGGCGATCCCCGATACGATCACGCTGATGGACGTGAGCCCCAAGCAGCTCGTCTCGGTCGCGGCCTCGCTCATTCCCTTCCTGGAGAATGACGACGCCAACCGCGCGCTGATGGGATCGAACATGCAGCGCCAGGCGGTGCCGCTGGTCCGCGCCGAAGCGCCGTTCGTCGGCACCGGCATGGAAGCGACCGTCGCGCGCGATTCGGGCGCGGCGATCGCCGCCAAGCGTTCGGGCATCGTCGATCAGGTCGATGCGACGCGTATCGTCGTCCGCGCGACCGGCGAAGTCGAGGCCGGGCAATCGGGCGTCGACATCTATACGCTGATGAAGTTCCAGCGCAGCAACCAGAATACCTGCGTCAACCAGCGCCCGCTGGTGAAAGTGGGCGACGTGGTGCGCGCCGGCGACATCATCGCCGACGGCCCCTCGACCGAGTTCGGCGAGCTGGCGCTGGGCCGTAACAGCCTGGTCGCGTTCATGCCGTGGAACGGCTATAATTATGAGGACTCGATCCTCATCTCCGAACGCATCGTGAAGGACGACGTCTTCACCTCGATCCATATCGAGGAATTCGAAGTGATGGCGCGCGACACCAAGCTCGGGCCGGAAGACATCACCCGCGACATTCCCAATGTCGGCGAGGAAGCGCTGCGCAACCTCGACGAGGCGGGCATCGTCTATATCGGCGCCGAGGTCGAGCCGGGCGATATTCTGGTCGGCAAGATCACCCCCAAGGGCGAAAGCCCGATGACGCCCGAAGAAAAGCTGCTCCGGGCGATCTTCGGCGAAAAGGCGAGCGACGTGCGCGACACCTCGCTGCGCCTGCCGCCGGGCGTCGCCGGTACGGTGGTCGAGGTCCGCGTGTTCAACCGCCAGGGCATCGACAAGGACGAGCGCGCGCTCGCGATCGAACGCGAGGAGATCGAACGGCTGCGCAAGGACGCCGATGACGAGCGCTCGATCCTCAACCGCGCCACTTGGTCGCGGCTGAAGGAAATGCTGCTCGGCCAGACCGCGACGGCGGCGCCCAAGGGCGTCAAGAAGGGCACGCTCATCAACGAGGACGTGCTCGACGGGGTCGATCGCCACGAATGGTGGAAGTTCGCGGTCGCCGATGACAAGGTCCAGTCCGATCTCGAAGCGGTGAAGGCGCAATATGACGAAGCCGCCAAGCTGATCACCGACAAGTTCCACGATCGGCGCGAGAAGCTGGAGCGCGGCGACGAACTGCCGCCGGGCGTGCTCAAGATGGTCAAGGTGTTCGTCGCGGTGAAGCGCAAGCTGCAGCCGGGCGACAAAATGGCCGGCCGCCACGGCAACAAGGGCGTCATCAGCCGCATCCTGCCGCAGGAGGACATGCCCTTCCTGGAGGATGGGACGCCGGTCGATCTGGTGCTCAACCCGCTCGGCGTGCCGAGCCGCATGAACGTCGGGCAGATTTTCGAGACGCATCTCGGCTGGGCGGCCCGCGGGCTCGGCCAGCAGATCCAGCGCGCGCTCGAGGATTGGCGCGAGGCCAATCCGCGCGCGAGCGCCGGCGAGATGCCGCAGGCGGTGAAGGACCGGCTGCACGCGGTCTATGGCGACAATTATGCCGCCGAGATCGACGCGCGCACGCCCGAGCAGATCATCGACCTCGCGCAAAATCTGGGCCGCGGCGTGCCGATGGCGACCCCGGTGTTCGACGGCGCGCGCGAGGCGGACGTCTCGCGGATGCTCGAACTCGCCGGGCTCCACCCCTCGGGCCAGTCGGACCTTTATGACGGGCGCACCGGTGAGAAGTTCGATCGCAAGGTGACGGTGGGCATCATTTACATGCTCAAGCTCCACCACTTGGTCGACGACAAGATCCACGCGCGTTCGATCGGGCCGTACAGCCTCGTCACCCAGCAACCTTTGGGCGGCAAGGCGCAGTTCGGCGGCCAGCGCTTCGGCGAAATGGAGGTGTGGGCGCTGCAGGCTTATGGCGCGGCCTACACGCTCCAGGAAATGCTGACGGTGAAGTCCGACGACGTGGTCGGCCGCACCAAGGTCTATGAAGCGATCGTCAAGGGCGACGATACTTTCGAGGCCGGCATTCCGGAGAGCTTCAACGTGCTCGTCAAGGAAATGCGCTCGCTGGGGCTGAACGTGGAGTTGAAGGCCGACGAACCCGGCTTCGATTCCGACGGCGTGCAGATCGCGGCGGAGTAACCTTCTTCCTCCCTCTCCCCTTCAGGGGAGAGGGTCGGGGAGAGGGGACGGTGTGGCAGCCTGGCGGCTCGGCATCCCCCTCTCCCAACCCTCTCCCCTGAAGGGGAGAGGGCTCAGCGGAGCCAAGACATGAACGAACTGACCAATTTCGCGAACCCGATGGCGAAGCCCGAAGTCTTCGACCAGATCCAGATCGGCATCGCCTCGCCCGACCGCATCCGCAGCTGGTCGTTCGGCGAGATCAAGAAGCCCGAGACGATCAACTATCGCACCTTCAAGCCCGAGCGTGACGGCTTGTTCTGCGCGCGCATCTTCGGTCCGATCAAGGACTATGAATGCTTGTGCGGCAAGTATAAGCGCATGAAGTACAAGGGCATCGTCTGCGAAAAATGCGGCGTCGAGGTGACGGTCTCGAAGGTGCGCCGCGAGCGGATGGGCCATATCGAGCTCGCCGCCCCCGTCGCGCATATCTGGTTTCTGAAGTCGCTCCCCAGCCGCATCGGGTTGCTGCTCGACATGCAGCTCAAGCAGCTCGAGCGGGTGCTCTATTTCGAGAATTACATCGTCATCGAGCCCGGCCTGACGCCGCTCGATAAGTTCCAGCTGCTCACCGAAGACGAGCTGCTCGACGCGCAGGATCAATATGGCGAGGACGCTTTCTCGGCCGGGATCGGCGCGGAAGCGGTGCGCATCATGCTCGAAAGCCTCGATCTGGAAGGCGAAAAGCGCGCGCTGCTCGAAGAGCTCGCGACCACCAAGTCGGAGCTCAAGCCCAAGAAGATCATCAAGCGGCTGAAAGTCGTCGAGAGCTTCCTCGAGTCGGGCAACCGCCCCGAGTGGATGATCCTGGAAGTCGTCCCCGTGATCCCGCCCGAGCTGCGCCCGCTGGTGCCGCTCGACGGCGGCCGCTTCGCGACCTCGGACTTGAACGACCTCTATCGCCGCGTCATCAACCGCAACAACCGCTTGAAGCGGCTGATGGAGCTGCGCGCGCCCGACATCATCGTGCGCAACGAAAAGCGCATGCTGCAAGAAGCGGTCGACGCGCTGTTCGATAACGGCCGCCGCGGCCGCACCATCACCGGCGCCAACAAGCGGCCGCTCAAGTCGCTGTCGGACATGCTGAAGGGCAAGCAGGGCCGCTTCCGCCAGAATCTGCTCGGCAAGCGCGTCGACTATTCGGGCCGTTCGGTGATCGTTACGGGTCCGGAGCTCAAGCTCCACCAATGCGGCCTGCCCAAGAAGATGGCGCTCGAACTGTTCAAGCCGTTCATCTACGCCCGGCTCGACGCCAAGGGCCTCTCCATGACGCTCAAACAGGCCAAGAAATGGGTCGAGAAGGAGCGCAAGGAAGTCTGGGACATCCTCGACGAGGTGATCCGCGAGCACCCCGTGATGCTCAACCGCGCGCCGACGCTCCACCGTCTTGGCATCCAGGCGTTCGAGCCGGTGCTGATCGAGGGCAAGGCGATCCAGCTCCACCCGCTCGTCTGCTCGGCGTTCAACGCCGATTTCGACGGTGACCAGATGGCGGTCCACGTGCCGCTTTCGCTGGAAGCCCAGCTCGAAGCGCGCGTGTTGATGATGTCGACCAACAACATCCTCAGCCCCGCCAATGGCAAGCCGATCATCGTGCCTTCGCAGGACATGGTGCTGGGGCTTTATTACATCACGATGGAGAAGAGCGGCGAACCCGGCGAAGGCATGCTCCTCGCCGATATGGCCGAGGTGCATCAGGCGCTCGACGCGGGCGCGGTGACGCTCCACACCAAGGTCATCAGCCGCGTGCCGCAGACCGACGAGCAGGGCCGCAGCTATTTGAAGCGCTATGAGACGACGCCGGGCCGGATGCTGCTCGGCGAATGCCTCCCCAAGAGCCACAAGGTGCCGTTCGACATCGTCAACCGCCTGCTGACGAAGAAGGACGTCGGCGACGTGATCGACGAAGTTTATCGTCACACCGGCCAAAAGGAGACGGTGCTCTTCGCCGACGCGATCATGTCGCTGGGCTTCCGCCACGCCTTCAAGGCCGGCATTTCCTTCGGCAAGGACGATATGATCATCCCCGCCGCCAAGGAGAAATTGGTCGAGGAGACGCGCGCGCTCGTCAAGGATTATGAGCAGCAATATCAGGACGGCCTGATCACCCAGCAGGAAAAATACAATAAGGTGATCGACGCCTGGAGCCGCTGCGGTGACCAGGTCGCGGGCGCGATGATGGACGAGATCAAGGCGGTGCGGCGCTATGAGGACGGCCCGATGGCCGGCCGCGAAAAGCCGATCAACTCGATCTATATGATGGCGCACTCGGGCGCGCGCGGTAGCCAAGCGCAGATCAAGCAGCTCGCGGGGATGCGCGGCCTGATGGCGAAGCCCTCGGGCGAGATCATCGAAACGCCGATCATCTCGAACTTCAAGGAAGGCCTCACCGTCCTCGAATATTTCAACTCGACCCATGGCGCGCGTAAAGGTCTCGCCGACACCGCGCTCAAGACGGCGAACTCGGGCTATCTCACCCGCCGTCTGGTCGACGTGTCGCAGGATTGCGTCGTCACCGAGATCGACTGCGGCACGACGCGCGCGCTCGAGATGAAGGCGATCGTCCAGGGCGGGTCGACCATCGCCTCGCTCGGCGAGCGCATCCTGGGCCGCACCACGGCCGAGGATCTGGTCGACGGCAAGACCGGCGAGATCGCCATCGCCTCGGGCACCTTGCTCGACGAGCCGATGGTCGCGCGGATCGAGAAAATGGGCATCCAGTCGGTGAAAATCCGCAGCCCGCTGATCTGCGAGACCAAGGTCGGCGTTTGCGCCAAATGCTATGGGCGCGATCTCGCGCGCGGCACCCCGGTGAACATCGGCGAGGCGGTGGGCGTCATCGCCGCCCAGTCGATCGGCGAGCCCGGCACCCAGCTGACGATGCGGACCTTCCACATCGGCGGCGCGGCGCAGCTCAACGAGCAATCGAACCTCGAGGCCAATACCGACGGCACCGTGGAATATCGCGACCTGCGCATCATCGTCGACCAGCGCGGTCGGCGCGTGGTGCTCAGCCGCTCGGGCGAACTCGCGATCATCGACGCCGAGGGCCGCGAGCGCGCGGTGCACCGCCTGCCCTATGGCGCCTATGTCGCGTTCGACGATGGCGCGAGCGTCGCCAAGGGTGATCGCCTCGCCGAATGGGACCCCTTCACCATGCCGGTGATCACCGAAAACCCCGGCGTCGTGAAATATCAGGACCTGATCGACGGCAAGACCATGGCCGAACAGGCCGACGAAGCGACCGGCATCACCCAGCGCGTGGTGATCGAATATCGCGCCTCGTCCAAGTCGAAGGAGGATCTGCGTCCGCGCCTGACCCTGCTCGACGAAGCCTCGGGCGAGGCCGGCCGCTACATGCTCGCGCCGGGGGCGACGCTCTCGGTCGAGGATGGCGCGACCGTCGCGGCGGGTGACGTGCTCGCGCGTGTCAGCCGCGAGGCCGCCAAGACGCGCGACATCACCGGCGGTCTGCCGCGCGTCGCCGAGCTGTTCGAAGCGCGCAAGCCCAAGGAAAATGCGATCATCGCCAAGGTCAGCGGCCGGGTGGTGTTCGGCAAGGACTATAAGGCCAAGCGCAAGATCGGCATCCAGCCCGAGGATGGTGGCGAGGTCGTCGAATATCTGATCCCCAAGTCGAAGGTGATCGACGTTCAGAAAGGCGACTACGTCAAGCGTGGCGACAATCTGATCGGCGGCTCGCCCGATCCGCATGACATTCTGGAAGTGCTCGGCATCGAGCCGCTGGCGGAATATCTCGTCAGCGAAATCCAGGAAGTCTATCGACTGCAGGGCGTGAAGATCAACGACAAGCATATCGAAGTGATCGTTCGCCAGATGCTGCAAAAGGTGGAAATCACCGACGGCGGCGACACCACGTTGCTGGCGGGCGAACAAGTCGATCGCGAGGAGATGGACGAGATCAACGCCAAGCTCGAACCGGGCCAGCAGCCCGCCCAGGGCAAGCCGGTGCTGCTCGGCATCACCAAGGCCTCGCTCCAGACGCGCTCGTTCATCTCGGCCGCTTCGTTCCAGGAGACGACCCGGGTGCTCACCGAGGCCGCCGTTCAGGGCAAGAAGGACACGCTGATCGGCCTCAAGGAAAACGTGATCGTCGGGCGGCTGATCCCGGCGGGGACGGGCGCGGGGATGAACCGTATCCGCGTCGCCGCGTCGTCGCGCGACGCGGCGCTGCGGGTCGCGCAGCGGCGGATGAACCAGGCCTCGATCATCGCGCCGGCCTCGGCCGCCGAAGAGCACGCCGCCGAACTCGCGCGCAGCCCGCGCGAGGCGGTCGGCACGGGTGACGACGCGCTCGCCAAGGTCGCGCCCTCGGGCCATGGCACCGACGCCGACGCGGGGGATTATCTGAACGACTAAACCCCGATCGTTGTAAAATCGAACGCCGCCCGGGATCACTTCCCGGGCGGCGTTTTGTTTTTCGGTCATTTACGCAAGCGCGCCGCAACGCTTCCGCTGCCTGCCGCATTGGTCGGCGCGACTGGCCCGGCGGAGGCGAAGACCATGCGTTCCCCCTATCTCAGCCTGCTGCACGATTTCTTCCCCCGGCGCCTCCAGCAATGGCTGGGGCCGCTCGCCGCCGCCGCGCTGCTCGCGCTCGTTCTCGGCGGCGCGCTCATCTGGAGCGGCGCGCTCGACCTCGCCGCCTCGGTGCCGCATCCGGCGGGTTGGGCGACGCTGCTGCATTATACCTTCCAGCGCTCGACCGCTTTTCACGCACGCGGGCTGGCGCCGCCGCCCGACATCGACAGCGCCGCGCTGATCCAGAAGGGCGCGGTCCATTATGATCGCGCTTGCTCGCACTGCCACAGCATCCCCGGGCGCGGGCAGAATGTCGTTGCGCTCGCGATGCGGCCGCAGCCGCAATATCTGCCGCAGGTCGCGGGCGATTTCACCGCGCCCGAGCTGTTCTGGATCATCAAGCACGGCGTCAAATATTCGGCGATGCCCGCTTGGCCGGTGCAGAACCGCGACGACGAGGTGTGGGCGCTCGCCGCCTTCGTGAAGCAACTGCCGCGCATGAGCGCCGATCGCTACCGCCAGCTGGTCGGCGGCGATCTGCCGGGCGCGCTTCCGCCCTTCCCGCCCGGGCAGGTGCGGCCGATCCCCTATCGGCCCGACATCGACACCCCCGACGCGAGCGAGCAGCGCATCGAGCGCCCCGTTTACGGCTTCGGCGATGCCGGGGCCGATGCGGGCGTGGGGCAAGGCTGTATCGCCTGCCACGGCGTGGACGGCGCGGGGCGGCCGGGCGGCGCCTTCCCCAATATCGCGCTGCTGACCGAACAACAGATCGCCGGCGCGCTCACCGGCTATGCGAGCGGCGCCCGGTCGAGCGGGTTCATGCAAGCCGTCGCGACCAATCTCACGCCCGCGCAGATCGCGGGGCTCGCGCGCTATTATGCCGCCCAGCCCAAGCGCCAGGCCGAGCCGCTCGCGCCGCCGGCCGAGCTGCGCGCGCTCGGCGCGACGATCGCGAGCCGAGGGGACGCGGCGCGCGAGGTCGACGCCTGCGCGAGCTGCCATGAATATATTGTGGCGGTCGAAAAGGCTTATCCGAACATCAACGGGCAGAATTGGCGCTATATGCGCGATCAGCTCAAGCTCTTCCGCGCGGGGGTTCGCGGCGGCACCGGACGCGACAATCCGATGTACGCCGCCGCGCGCCACCTGAGCGATCGCGAGATCGACGCGGTCGCGCTCTTCTATGCGTCTCGCCCGCCGAACGCGCCGCGCCCGCCGCTCGCGAGCGGGGAATAGGGCGGCGATTCGGCGGGGAATAACGCCGCGCTGATGCTCACCCTCGTGTGTAGCGCCCCTGTCATCCTCGCAAAGGCGGGGAGCCATATTTACCGACGTCCGCCAGAATGCGTCCCCGCCCGCGCGGGGACGACGGGCTTCGGATTTGCCGCGTTCTGCCCGGCGCGCCAGGTTCCCCTGGGGCCTCCCCTACCCCTCCAGGTCCCGCATCAGGCGGCGGACCGCTTGGTCGATCTCGCCATCCTGCCCGCGCAGTTCCTCGATCCGGCGCACCGCGTGGATCACGGTCGAATGGTCGCGCCCGCCGAATTTGCGGCCGATCTCGGGCAGCGAGCGCGTCGTCAGCCGCTTGGCGAGATACATGGCGATCTGGCGCGGGCGGGCCACGACACGGGCGCGGCGCGCGCTCACAAGATCGAGCGGCTTCAAATCGAAATAGGCCGAAACCGCGCGCTGGATCTCGTCGATCGTCACGCGCTTTTGCGCGCCGCGCAACACGTCGCCGAGCGTTTCCAGCGCGAAATCCATATCGATCCGCGCCTCGGTCAGCTGGGCATAAGCGACCAGCCGGTTGAGCGCGCCCTCCAGCTCGCGCACGCTGGCGATCAGCCGCGCGGCGAGCAGATCGAGCACTTCAGCGGGCACTTTCACCCCCGGCAGCTCGGCCAGGCGCGCGTCGAGAATCGCGCGGCGCAACTCGGGCTCGGCGGGCTTGATGTCGGCGACGAAGCCGCCCGCGAAGCGCGAGAGGATGCGCGCCTCGATCCCCTCGAGCGCCTGCGGCGCGCGATCGGAGGAGACCACCAGCCTTTTGCCGGCGGCCATCACCTCGTTGATCGTGTGGAAGAATTCTTCCTGAGTCGCGTCCTTGCCGGCGATGAACTGAAGATCGTCGATCATCAGCAGATCGGCCGAGCGCAGCCGCGCCTTGAACGCGAAAGTGTCGCGCGCGCGCATTGCCTGGACGAACTCGAACATGAAGCGCTCGGCCGACATATAAATCACGCGCGCCC
>LWDI01000073.1 GCA_002083475.1 Proteobacteria bacterium SG_bin5 | reverse complement strand
GCGCCGGCGGCGGGGCGGGTGCGCTTCGTCGGCGCGTTTCGCAGCTATGGGCTGGTGGTGATCCTCGATCACGGCCAGGGCTGGAGCACGCTGATCGCGGGCCTGGGCACCGCCGCCGCGCGCCCGGGTGATTGGCTCGCGCAAGGCGCCCCGCTCGGCGCCGCGCCCCGCGACGCCGCGCAAGTGACGATCGAACTGCGCCGCCGCGACCGGCCGATCGATCTGACGCGGTTGTTGGGGTGAGCGCGCCAGATCCTCCCCAAGCTTGCTTGGGGAGGGGGACCGTTCGCGCAGCGAATGGTGGAGGGGCCAGCAACGGCGCGGCCGGCGCCGCCCCTCCACCACGCTTCGCGTGGTCCCCCTCCCCAGCGAAGCTGGGGTGGATTTTGCGGAACACCGAACCGCCCCATTTCTTCGCGCAATAAGCCGCGCTACAATGGCGGGAACATCGTAACGAAAGTAGCCCGAATGCCCCGTGTTCTGCTGCAAGCCACCGCGACCGTCGCCGCGCTGGCGCTGATTCCCGTCACCACCGGCGCGCTCGCCCAGGTCGAGACCGATAGCTACCGCGAACTCGATCAGTTCATGGACGTCTATAATCTCGTCAAAGCCAAATATGTCGATCCGGTCGACAATAAGGTGCTGGTGAAGGGCGCGATCGAGGGCATGCTCGCAGCACTCGATCCGCATAGCAGCTATGAAGACGGCGCCGATTACGAAAATCTGCGCATCCAGACCGAGGGCAATTACGGCGGCCTCGGCCTGTCGATCACGATGGAAGACGGGATCGTGAAAGTCATCACCCCGCAAAAGGATACGCCGGCGTGGCGCGCGGGGGTGAAATCGGGTGATTACATCACCCATGTCGACGGCAAATTCGTCTATGGGCTGACCCGCGACGAAGCGGTCGCGCAGATGCGCGGCAAGCCCGGCACCAAAGTGACGATCACGATCGCGCGCAAGGGCTATGACAAGCCGATCCAACTCACCCTCACCCGCGAGATCATCACCTTGAAGCCCGTCAATTGGGAGGTGAAGGGCGAGATCGGCGTCATCAACATCACCACTTTTTCGGACGGCACCGGGCGTTACGTCCGCGAGGCGGTGGCGGGCATCAAGAAGCAGCTCGGCCATGATCCGCTCGGCTATGTGATCGACCTGCGCGACAATGGCGGCGGGCTGCTCAACGAGGCGGTCTCGGTCGCCGACGTCTTCCTCGATCATGGCGAGATCGTCTCGCAGCGCGGGCGCGACAAGCTCGACATCCAGCGCTACGCCGCGACCCCGGGCGACGCGACCGGCGGCGCGCCGCTGGTGGTGCTGGTCAACGCCGGCACCGCGAGCGCGTCCGAAATCGTCGCGGGCGCGCTCCAGGATCATCACCGCGCGATCGTCCAGGGCGAGCGCAGCTTCGGCAAGGGTTCGGTCCAGTCGCTGCTGCCGCTTGGCCCCAAGACCGATGTGCGGCTCACCACCGCGCGCTATTTCACCCCCTCGGGCCGATCGGTGCAGGAAGGCGGCATCGATCCCGATCTGCCCGTGCCGCAGCTGTCGGACGCCGATTACAAGAGCCGCCCGGTGGTCCGCGAAGACGATCTGCGCCGCCATTTGCTCAACACCGCCAAGGTCGACAACAAGCTGATCGAGGATGACGGCAAGCCCGACCCGCGCTTCGCCGCCAAGCCCGACGAGCTGAAGGCGAAGAAGATCGACGATTATCAGCTTTATTACGCGCTGCAGACGCTCGCGCGGCTGGGCGGGCCGACTCAGGTCGCGATGATCGCCAAGCTCGGCACCCCCAATCCGGCGCGCGCCGAGTTGACGCCCGCGGCGCCGGTGAAGGCCGAGCCGGGGCCGGGGGCGGCGCCCAACCAGTGAGCGCCTTCACCACCGCCCGGGCGCTCGCGCTCGCGCTCCCCGCCGCGCTGATGGCGGGGGCGCTGGGGGCGCAGTTCATCGGCGGGCTTTACCCGTGCGAAATGTGCCATTGGCAGCGCTGGCCGCAGTATGCGGCGATCGCGCTCGCCGCCCTCGCCTTCGTTGGCCCCCGCCCGGCGCGCGGCGTGCTGGTCGCGCTCGCCGGGCTCGCGGTGCTCACGAGCGGGGCGATCGGGGTGTTTCACGCGGGTGTCGAATATCATTGGTGGCAGGGCATCACCCCCTGTTCGCGCGTCGCGAGCCATGGCGGCGATGCCTTGAGCGAGATCTTGAACGCGCCGATCGTGCGCTGCGACGCGCCGCAATGGACGCTCGCGGGCATTTCGCTCGCCGGGTTCAACGCGCTCTTTTCGCTTGCCGGCGGGGCCACCATATTGGCACTGCTCGCAAAAGGGAGGCAGGCATGAGCTGGAAGCCGGGCGACGCCAGGCGGCGGATCGATGCGATGATCCGCGTCGATCAAGCGGGCGAATATGGCGCCACGCGCATCTATGCCGGGCAGCTCGCGGTGATGGGCGATCGCGGTGCTGCCGCGCGCGAGATCGCCGGCATGGCGCATCAAGAGGCGCGCCACCGCGCCTTTTTCGATCGGCTGATCGTCGAACGCGGGGTGCGCCCCACTTTGCTCCAGCCCTTTTGGAACGTGGCGGGCTTCGCGCTCGGCGCGGTGACGGCGGCGCTGGGGCCGGAGGCGGCGATGGCCTGCACCGCCGCCGTCGAGACCGAGATCGACAAACATTATGCCGAACAGCTCGACGCGCTGGGTGAGGATGATCCCGAACTCGCCGAGGCGATTCGCGAGTTCCAGGCCGAGGAACTCGAGCATAAGGCGACCGCGCTCGCCTCGGGCGCCGAGCGCGCGCCGGCTTATCCCTTGCTTTCGGGCGTGATCCGGCTCGGCTGCCGCGTCGCGATCGAAGCGTCGAAACGCATTTGACATCCATGCGCGAAGGAGCGGTTATGAAGAAGCTTGCTGTTCTTGCCCTGCTGCTCGCGCCGACGCTCGCCGCCGCGCAGACCGGCCCGACGCTCCCCGCCCCGCGCCCCGGCGCCTCTGGCGGCGCGGGCACGCCCGACGCGCCGATCAACGGCGTGACGTATCTTTACGGCGATCAAAAATGCCCGACCGACGCCAATGGCAATGAAGTAACGGTGTGCGTGCGGCTCGAGGCGAGCGAGCAATTCCGCATCCCCAAGAATTTGCGCGAGGGATCGATCAAGCCCGAATATGAAAGCTGGGCGGCGCGCAGCCGCGACATCGTCGATCAGGGTCAGGTCGGCATCGGCAGCTGCTCGACGGTGGGCGCGGGCGGCATGATCGGCTGCGCCAACCAGCGCTTCGTCCAGGCGCGCCGCGAAAATCGCGAACGCGCCGCCGAGCAAGCGCGCGAGGAGTCGCAAATCACGCCCAATTGAGGGAGCGGCATGGCGGGGGCCATCGGAGCAAAACGCGCGACGGCGAAGTCGCTCGCGCCGGACCTTTTCGAACGCGCGCTCGCGCTTGGGGCGATCGCGCTCTTGTTGGCGGTGGCGGCGGCGCTCTGGCGTGGCCGCGCCCATTGGCCGGCGGTGCCGCCGGCCGTATGGCTCCATCTGCTGACGATCCTCGTCGCGCTGGCGTTGACGCCCTCGATGCTGCTCCGCCGCCGCGGCGATCGCTGGCACCGGCGGCTCGGCACGCTCTGGGTCGCGGCGATGATCGCGACCGCGCTCGGCAGCTTCGCGATGCGCTATGCCAATCACGGCGGGTTGAGCATCATTCACTTGCTGTCGTTCTGGGTGTTGATCCAAGCCCCGTTGATCTGGTGGAGCGCGCGCACGCACCGGGTCGCGATGCACCGCGGCGCCGTGCGCGGCATGGTCACCGGCGCGCTGTTGATCGCGGGCTTCTTCACTTTTCCGTTCAACCGGATGCTCGGCGCCTGGTTGTTCGGTTGAGCGCGACGCCCCTTGCCCACCGCGCGGCGTTGCCCGCGCTGCTGTTCGCGCTGGTGTGGCTTTCCTGTGCCTGGTTCGGCTCGTGGCCGTTCAACGACAATCAGGCGACGCGGCTCTACGCGGCGATCGCCTTGGTCGAGGAAGGCCGGGCGAGCATCGACGATTACGCGCCGCTGACGATCGACAAGGCGCGCTTCGGCGATCATCATTATCTCGACAAGGCGCCGGGCATGACGCTGCTCGCGGCGCCGGCGGTGGCCGCGCTCGGCCGGTTCGACGGCGACCGGGCGCGCGACCACCCCTTGTCGCGCGGCGATTATTGGTTCGGCCGCTATCTGCGCTCACGCCTTTGGCTGACGACGGCGCTGGGGAGCGCGGTGCTCACCGCGCTGGGGGCGGTCGCGCTGTTCGCGCTCGCCCGCGACGCGATTGGTAGCACGGGCGGCGGCTTGGTCGCCGCGCTCGGCTATGCGCTCGGCACGCCGGCCTGGGGCTGGTCGACCACCTTGTTCGGCCATGCCCCGGTCGCGGCGCTCTACGCGATCGCCGCCTGGGCGGTGTGGCGGGGAACGCAAGCGCGCGCATCGCCCGGCCATGCGCTTCTCGCGGGGGTCGCGCTCGGCGGGGCGGTGCTGATCGAATATCAAGCGGTGCTCGCCGGCGCGGTGATCGGGCTGTGGGCGCTGTGGCGGCTGCGCGGGCGCGACGGCGCGGGGGTGGCGATCCTGGCGGCGCTCGCCGGCGCGCTGCCGGCGGCGGCGGCGCTGATCGGCTATAATCTCATCGCCTTCGGCCAGCCCTTTCGCATCGGTTACGCCGGCGTCGTGGGGTGGGACGGGATGCGCCAGGGTCTGTTCGGCCTCACTTATCCCAAGCCGCTCGTGCTGCTCGAACTGCTGATCGGGTCGCGGCGCGGCTTGCTCTGGGTCGCGCCGGTGCTGCTGCTCGCGCCCGCCGGGCTGGCGGGACTGATCGCCGCGCGACGCACCCGCGACCTGGGGGTGATGGCGGCCGCCGGCGCCGCGACGGTGCTGCTCGTCAACGCCGCTTATGTCTATTGGGACGGCGGCTTTTCGACCGGACCGCGCCACAGCCTGCCGGCGGTGCCCTTGCTCGCGCTGGGGCTCGGCGCGCTTTGGGCCGCCCGGCCGCGGTGGCGCGCGGGGATCGCGCTGCTGCTGTTGCTGTCGATCGCGCTCAACCTGGCGATCGCCGCGACCGATATTTTCGCGCCCGACGACAAGCCGTTTCCGATCTGGGATCCAGTGCTCGGCGTGGCGCTCCCCGCCGGGCGCTTCGACGATTGGCCGAGCGTTTGGCTCTATTGGCGCCCCTGGCAGGGCATGGTGCTTTATCTGACGCTGGCGCTGCCGCTCGCCGCCTTGTTGCTCGTCGCCGCTCGACTTCGCGCCCGGCCGAACATATATCGAACGGATGGCGCAGCTTAGCACCCGGGAAAAGCTCGAAATTCTGGCGGACGCCGCCAAATATGACGCGAGCTGCGCCTCCTCGGGCACGGCCAAGCGCCACTCGCGCGACGGAAAGGGGCTGGGCTCGACCGAGGGCATGGGGATTTGCCACGCCTATGCGCCCGACGGCCGCTGCATCAGCTTGCTCAAAATATTGCTGACCAACAGCTGCATTTTCGATTGCCATTATTGCATCAACCGCAAAAGTTCGAACGTGCGGCGCGCGCGCTTCACCGCGCAGGAAGTGGTCCAGCTGACGCTTTCATTCTACAAGCGCAACTATATCGAGGGGCTTTTTCTTTCCTCGGGGATCATCAAATCCTCCGATTATACGATGGAACAGCTGGTCGAGGTCGCGCGCGCGCTGCGCGACGATCACGATTTTCGCGGCTATATCCATCTGAAGACCATCCCCGACGCCGATCCCGGGCTGATCCGCCAGGCGGGGCTTTACGCCGATCGTGTGTCGATCAACGTCGAGCTGCCGACCGTCGCCGGGCTCGCGCGGCTCGCGCCCGAGAAATCGGCGCCGCGGATCGAGGGCGCGATGGCGGGGATGAAAGCGGCGATCGTCGAGACCAAGGACGCGCGCAAACGCTTCAAATCGGCACCGCGCTTCGCCCCCGCCGGGCAATCGACCCAGATGATCGTCGGCGCCGACGCCGCGACCGATCGCGACATCGTGGCGCGCGCCGCCGGGCTTTATGGATCGTTCGGGCTGCGCCGCGTCTATTATTCGGCGTTCAGCCCGATCCCCGACGCGTCGAGCGTGCTCCCGCTCCAGCGCCCGCCGCTGATGCGCGAGCACCGGCTCTATCAGTCCGACTGGCTGATGCGCTTCTACGATTATCGGCCCGACGAAGTCGCCGACGCCGCCGATCCCGGCACGGGCATGCTGCCGCTCGATATCGACCCCAAGCTCGCTTGGGCGCTGAAGCACCGCGCGCTCTTCCCGCTTGACGTCAATCGCGCCGATCGCGCGCTGCTGCTGCGCGTGCCGGGCTTGGGGGTGAAAGCGGTGAACGCGATCCTCGCCGCGCGGCGCTGGCGGCGGCTGCGGCTGGCGGATGTCGCGCGGCTGACGGTCTCGGTCGCCAAGCTACGCCCCTTCATCGTCGCCGAGGACTGGCACCCCGGCGGCCTGACCGATCGCGCCGAGCTGAAGCCGCTCGTCGCGCCCAAGCCCGCCCAGCTCGAATTGTTCGGCTGATGCGCACCGCCCATCTCGCCGCGCCCGATGATTTCGACGGCTGGCGCCAGGCGGCGCGCGCGCTCGCGCTCGAACGCGTGCCGCCGGGCGAGATCGTCTGGCAGATCGAGGGCGCGCCGGGCGACCTCTTCGCGGGCGAGGCCGAGGCGCGCGCGGCGCCCCCCGCCGCCGGGCTCACCGTGCCACGCGGCTTTCTCGATCTCGCCGGCAACGTCATCCTGCACCGCGATCCCGAACGCTTCGCCTTGCTCTACACGCTGCTGCTGCGGCTGCAGGACCAGAACAAGCTGCTCGACGACCGCGCCGACCCCCAGGTGCGCCGCGCCGAGGAGCTCGCCAAGGCGGTGCGGCGCGACATTCACAAGATGCGCGCGTTCCTGCGCTTCCGCGAACTGGCCGAGGGCGACAAGACGCGCTTCGTCGCCTGGTTCGAGCCCGAGCATCATATCGTGCGCGCCAATGCCCGCTTCTTCGTCAACCGGTTCGCGTCGCTCGCTTGGTCGATCCTGACGCCCGAGGTCTCGCTCCATTGGGACGGGGCCTTGCGCGAAGGGCCGGGCGCGACGCGGGGCGACGCGCCGCAAGACGATCCGGTCGAGGCGCTATGGGGCAGCTATTACGCCAGCATCTTCAACCCCGCGCGGGTGAAGCTGGGCGCGATGCTCAAGGAAATGCCCAAGAAATATTGGAAAAACATGCCCGAGACCGCGTTGGTGCCGCGGTTGATCGCGGGCGCGCAAGCGCGGGAGGCGAAAATGATCGAGGCCGCGCGCGCCACCCCCGGCGATAATCTCCAGGCGGCTTGGGAGGCGTTGCGCGATGAAGCGGCGGGTTGCACCCGCTGCCCGCTCTACAAGCCCGCGACCCAAACCGTGTTCGGCGAGGGGCCGGTGTCCGCCGAGCTGATGTTCGTCGGCGAGCAGCCGGGCGATCAGGAAGACCTCGCCGGTCGGCCGTTCGTCGGCCCCGCCGGGCAATTGTTCGACCGCGCGCTGGGCGCGGCGGGCGTCGATCGATCGCGCGCCTATGTCACCAACGCGGTCAAGCATTTCAAATATGAGCCGCGCGGCACGCGCCGCATCCACGCCAAGCCCGATACCGGCGAGATCGAGGCGTGCCGCTGGTGGATCGATCAGGAACGGCTGCTGCTGCGCCCCCGGGTGACGGTGATGCTGGGGGCGACCGCGGCGCGCTCGCTCCTGGGTCGCGCGGTGACGATCGGGCGCGAGCGCGGCCGCCCGATCGATCTGGCCGAAGGCGGCACCGGCTGGATCACGGTCCATCCCAGCTTCCTGCTGCGGATCGAAGACCGCGACCGCGCCGCCGATGAATATGCGCGCTTCGTCGCGGATTTGCGCGGGGCGGCGGCGCTGATCGCCTGACCGCCCTTTACAACCGCAGGCGCAGGGTCGCGCGCGCGTTGATCGGCGCGCCGGTCGTGATGTTGTTGTCGGTATGGGCCTGGGGGAAATAGCCGGCGTCGAACAGATTTTCGATATTCACCTGCGCTTCGATATTCTTGGTGAGCTTGTAATAAAGCGCCGCGTCGACCCGCGCATAATCGGGCAAGGTGACCGCGTTCGAGATCGAGG
Source organism: Proteobacteria bacterium SG_bin5 (assembly GCA_002083475.1). Classification (GTDB taxonomy): domain Bacteria; phylum Pseudomonadota; class Alphaproteobacteria; order Sphingomonadales; family Sphingomonadaceae; genus Sphingomonas. Next base: position 40,292 of record LWDI01000073.1, on the reverse strand, counting down.
CGAAGCGATCGGACAAATAGCTCACCCCCGCGCCAATCCCCAGGCGCGGCGTCACTTCATAACGCGTGAAGGCGGAGAAGCTGTGGCGCGGCACCAGCGGCACCTGGCGCCCGGCGGGGGCGGCGGCGGTGGTGGTGGTGATCACCGCTTCGGTGAGCGCATAAGCGAGGCTGAGATTCCAATTCTTGGTGAGCTGTCCGCGCGCTTCGAGCTCGAACCCGCGGCTGCGCTGCGTGCCGGTGAGCACCGTCGTTCCCGGAGTCGGCCCCGGCGCGCGCGTGTTGGTGCGCTCGAGCTGATAGAGGCTGGCGGCGAGCAACAGCCCGGCGCGCGGCTCCCATTTGGCGCCGACTTCGTAATTGTCGAAGCGTTCGGGGATCAGCGCCGCGCTCGTCAGGTCGAGCGTGGTGAATTGGTCGCCCGATTGCGGCAAATAGCTGCGCGCATAGCTGAAATAAAGTGACACGTTCTTCACCGGATGCCCGACCAGCCCCACGCGCGGCGACCACAGCCCGTCGGTGCGTTCGAGCGTTTGATTGGTCAGCCGATTGAGCGCGGAGAGCGTGAAACTGTCATAGCGCAGCCCCAGGAGCAACTCGATCGGCCCCCATTTGAGCTGATCTTGCGCATAGCCCGCGAAAATCGTCGACCCATAGCGCACCGAGCGTTGCCCAGGCCCCGCGCGCAGCACCGGCGTTGGGATCACCACCGGATCGGCGAGCCGCACCGGCAGCGTCAACGCGTCGGCGCTCGCCCCCGGCTGGCCATCGAAAAAGCCGTTGAGCCGGCCGTTGTCGCCGCGCTGATCGCCGAATTCGGCGCCGGCGAGGATCGTATGCGCGATCGGCCCGGTGCGCACCCGCCAGACGAGATCGGTCTGGCTGAACAAATTGCGGCGGTTGTTGAAGTCATAATAGGCCTGGAACGGCACCAGCCCCGCCGCGCTCACCGCGCCCGAGGGGAAAGCGTTGCGATAGAATTTCTCGTAATCGCCGTAGAGCAGCCGCCCGGTGATCTGGAGGTTATCCGAGAAACGATGCGTCGCGGTCAGCCGCGCGATGTTGCCGGTGAAGGCGGTGCGGTTGAAGCCGGGGACGCCGAAGAAGGTGTCGCGAAAGCCGTTCAGCGGGCGCCCGTTGAGCGAGGGGATGCCGCGATCGACCACGCGGCGGTCGGCCTGATATTCATAGCCGAGCGTGATCTCGGTGCGATCATCGAGCGCGAAGCGGACGACGGGGTTCACCGCGGTGACATTGCCGCCATAGAAGCGGCGGTGGTTGGCGAATTCCTCGTGCACCGCGTTCACCCGCGCGGCGATGTGGCCCGAGAGCGGCAGGTTGAGATCGCCATCGACATACCAGGCGCCGAAACTATCGCCCGAAGCGGTCGCGCCCGCGCCGATCATGTCATAGGGCGTCTTGGTGACGCGATTGACGACGCCGCCGCCGCCGCCGCGCCCGAAAATCATCGCGTTCGGCCCGCGCAGCACTTCGAGCCGTTCGAGATTATAGGTCGGGCGATAATATTGCACGTCGTCGCGCAGATTATCGATGAAGAAATCGGCGGTGGTGTTTTGCCCGCGCAGCACGATCTGATCGCGATTGCCCTCGCCCTGCGCGGCGATCGCGCCGGGGACTTGGCGCAGCGCGTCGCCAATGGTGCGGATCGCCTGATCGTCGATCTGTTGCTTGGTGATCGCGGTAATCGACTGGGGCAGATCGAGCAGTTTGACCGGCGTGCGCGTCGCGGTGCTGGTTTCCTCGGTGCCATAGCCCAGGCGCTGGCCGGTAACGGTCACCTCGTCGCCGAGCGGCTCGGGCGCGTCGGGCACCGGATCGGCGGCGCGCGCGGTGCCTGTAAGCAGCGCGATGAGGCTGGTGGTGATGAGAATGTGTCGCAACTGGCCCTCCTGATGGGCTGGCGCTATTGCGAAACAGTCGCAGTGTCAACGCTATTGCGAGTTATTCGCAGCTTTATGGCCTGGTTTGGACAAACAGCCAGCAGCGCAACGCGCTCGCGAGATTGGGCGGATCGGCCGCCTGGATGCGCAAAGCGTCGATCTGGGCGATGAGCGCCGAGAGCGGCAGGTTGCGGGCGGCAGCCTGCGCTTCGAGCGCCGCCCAGAAGACGGGCTCGAGGCTGATCGAGGTGGGGTGCCCGGCGATGGTGACCGAGCGTTTGACCGGGCCGATGAACCCGCCGGGAGGTGGGGTGAGGGGGGTCAAGAGGTGCGTTTGGCGATCAGGGTAAGGGCGTGCCTGAGGCTGCGGTCGGCGCCTTCATGCTGATGGCTGAAATGCTCGGCGGTCAAGATGGTGAGCGCCTGGCGAAAAGCGGCCGCCGCTTCGTTTAGCAGCGCAAGCCCCGATGCACCGCTAATCCGTTCGCCCAAGTGGCCGAGGGCAATGCCCAGATTATTCTGCGTCGCCGCCCAATTGGCGGGCATCGCGCTTTCGGTGTAAACGGTCAGCGCGGCGCGATAGGCGGTAACCGCCTCGGCCAGCAGCGCCAACCCCGCTTGGCCCCCCGTTCGCTCGCCCTGACTGCGGAGCGCAATGCCGAGATTGTTCTGCGTCATCGCCCAGTTGGCGGGCATCGCGCTTTCGGTGTAGACGGTGAGCGCGGCGCGATAGGCGGCAACGGCATCGGCGAGCAGCGCCAGCCCCGCCTCGCCCCCCGTCCGCTCGCCCTGCGCTTGGAGCGCAGTGCCCAGATTATTCTGCGTCATCGCCCAATCGGCGGGCGTCGCTCGCTCGGTGCGCACCGTCAGCGCGGCGCGATAGGCGGCAACCGCCTCAGCCAGCAGCGCCAGCCCCGCTTCGCCCCCCGTCCGCTCGCCCTGGGTGCCGAGCGCATTGCCCAGATTATTCTGCGTCATCGCCCATTGGGCGGGCATCGCGCTTTCGGTGCGCACCGTGAGCGCGGCGCGATAGGCGGCAACGGCCTCGGCCAGCAGCGCCAGCCCCGCTTCGCCCCCCGTCCGCTCGCCTTGATTGTTTAGCGAAACGGCAAGGTCGTTTTGAGCCACCGCCCAATCACGCTTCGAGCTCGCAAACTCAATCGAAAGCCGCGCCAGCGCGATCGAGACATCGAGATCAAGGCGCAATCCCCGAATCAAGCCGCGTTGATACCACTCTGCCCATACGAAGCGCAGTGCGCCGAAATCGATCGTGCCGCCGCCCAGCAGCTTGAGGCGTTCGCCGATCCAGTGCGCCATTGCCGCCGCATCGAACCGCAAGCGCTGCTGCTCGATATTCGCCTCGATCAGCCGCAGGCCCGCCTGGCGCTGGGCTTCCTGCCGTTCCTCCCATTCGGCAAAAGCCCGCGCCCCCAGCCGCGCGCCTTCATCAAGCGCGCCGCGCTCGTTCGCGGCGGCGATGTTGCGCAACGTCTGGTCGACAAGCTCGCCGAGATTGGTGCCGCGCGCCGCCGATTCGCGGACGCGCAGAAATTCGTCGATGGCGCTGCCCAACGCGGCGAGCGCCTCCGCCGGATCATCGACTTGCGCGGCGATCTTGCGAGCGAGCGCGATCAGGGCTTCGTCGGTAACGCTTCGCGCCTGCTCCTCCGCGCGCATCTTATCGAAGAGCGCCTGGACCATGGCGTTGGTATCGAGATTGATGGCGGCGTCTCGCTCAACCGCCCGCTCGATCCGCCCCACACCACCGGCAATCTCGATCACCAGATCGAGCGTCAGCAGCGGGGCATAATCGGGATCGTCCTTGGCGAGCCGCAGCGCGCGCTCGACCACGGCGAGCGCGAAGCGTCGCGCGGTCGTCTCGACCGCAAACAGCGCCGCGCACTCGGCGTCGCGCTCGGCGAGCCGGTCGACCACCAGCGCCGCCGCCGCCGCCGGATAAACACGCTCGCCCTTCAGCGCGGTCGCCGCCAATTCTTCGCGCGAGGGCAGGCAATCGGCGATATGCACGCCGATCGCATTGCTCGCGCGCGCGATGGCCTCCCGCTCCTCCTCGGGCTGGTCGGCGCGGTCCCAGTCGCGCATAACGGCGAGCCGCATCTTTTCGATCAACTGCGACGAATCGAACCCGTGTTTGGCGCACGCCTCTCGAAACCGAGCGACCAGCGCCGCGCCGCCTATCACCGCGCCCGCCGTCAACCCGCCATCGAGCGCGCCGATCGAACAGGCGCCGAGCGCGCAGCCGATCGCCGTCAGCGGCTCCAGCATTTTGTTCAGCATCCCGCGCTCCGTTGAGTCGCGGAGACCCTAGATCATCATCGACTCAACTGGAATCCCAACGGCGAGGCGCACGGCCGGGAAACGCCGGAAGAATAATCACCGCCCCGGCGTATCGAACAACCCCGCCAATTGCTCGATCATCGTCCCGCCCAATTGCTCGGCGTCCATGATCGTCACCGCCCGCGCGTAATAGCGGGTCACGTCATGGCCGATGCCGATCGCGATCAGTTCGACCGGGGATTTGGTCTCGATCCAGCCGATCACCTGGCGCAGATGTCGCTCCAGATACGAACCGCTGTTCACCGACAAGGTCGAATCGTCCACCGGCGCGCCGTCCGAGATCACCATCAGGATGCGCCGGTCCTCGCGGCGGGCGAGCAAGCGGCCGTGCGCCCAGAGCAGTGCCTCGCCGTCGATATTTTCCTTCAGCAGCCCCTCGCGCATCATCAGCCCCAAATTGGGCTTGGCGCGGCGCCAGGGTTCGTCGGCTTGCTTATAGACGATGTGGCGCAGATCGTTGAGCCGGCCGGGTTGCGGCGGGCGGCCGGCGTTGAGCCAATCCTCGCGCGCCTGCCCGCCTTTCCAGGCGCGGGTGGTGAAGCCCAATATCTCGGTCTTCACCCCGCAGCGCTCCAGCGTGCGCGCGAGAATATCGGCGCTGATCGCCGCGATCGAAATCGGCCGCCCGCGCATCGATCCCGAATTGTCGATGAGCAGCGTGACGACGGTATCCTTGAACTCGGTATCGCGCTCGATCTTGTAGCTCAGCGAATGGGTCGGGCTCACCACCACGCGGGCGAGGCGGGCGGCGTCGAGCAGGCCCTCTTCCTGGTCGAAATCCCAGCTGCGGCTCTGCTGCGCCATCAACCGGCGTTGCAGCCGATTGGCGAGCTTGGTGACCGCGCCTTGCAGATGGACCAATTGTTGATCGAGATAGGCGCGCAGGCGGAGCAATTCGTCGGGGTCGCAAAGCTCGGTCGCGGCGACTTCCTCGTCGAAGCGCGTGCTCCACGCCTTATATTCGAATTGCGGGGTGAGATCGGCGGGCGGGCGGTTGGCGCGCACGGGCATCATGCCGTCCTCGCCCTCCTCGCCGGGCTCGCCATCGGCGTCGTCGAAGCCCTCGTCCTGCTGGGCTTGGGCCTCGCCCTGGGCGTCGTCGCCCTCGCTTTGCTGGCTGCGTTGTTCGATCTCGCCCTGGCCTTGGTCGCCGGCGTCGTCGCTCTCGTCGCCTTCCTCTTGCTCCTGCTCCTCCTGGCCCTCGTCGTCATTGCCGCCATCCTCGGCATCGTCGGGGGCGAGATCGCCTTCGACTAGCTCCAGATCCTCGAGCAATTTCATCGAGAGTTTGGCGAAAGCGGCTTGATCGTCGATCGCGAGCGCCAAGGCGTCGAGATCGCCCCCCGCCTTGGTCTCGATCCACTCGCGCACCAGCGCCATGCCCGGCGCGGCGAGCGCGGGCGAGGGGCGCCCGGCGAGCCGCTCGCGCGCGAGCAAGGCGACCGCGGTCGACAGCGGCACCTCGTCGCGGGTGCGCGCGCGGGTGATGGGATCGCTTTTCAGGCGGGCGAGCAGCGCGGTCTCCAGATTGTCGCCAATGCCGCGATAGCCGCGCGCGCCGAGCGCCTCGACCCGCGCGGTCTCGACCGCGTCGAACACCGCGCGCGCGAGCGCCTCGGCGGGGGCGGCCCTCAGGTGCAGCGCCTGGTCGTGATGCTTCAGCCGCAGCGCGAAGCCATCGGCGAAGCCGCGCGCCTCGGCGACTTGCTCGGGCGGCAGCGTGCGCGCGGGCATCGGGATCTTCAGATGCTTGCCCGATTGGCTCGGCGCATCGGCGGTATAAGCGAGATCGAGCTCGGGTTCGTCGGCGAGCGCGCGCGCGGTGCCGCCGAGCACGGCCTTCAGGCGATCGAGCGGGGTTTCGGTGGCCATTGCCCGCGCTTTACCAGATAGCGCGGGCGCCGGAAGCCCATTAGCAGTTGATCCGCTAATGCGGATGCGGGCCGGGGCCGCGCTGGTTCAGCTTCGCTGAACCAGCCACTAGCATGGCGCCCGACCAGCGGCTAAACGCGCGAGCCATGAGCACGAAGACCGTTACGGATAAGCAGTCAGCGGTCATCGAGCACCGCGACCAGCTGATCGCGACTTTCGCCAAGGGCGAAAAGCCGCCCGAGCGCTGGCGCATCGGCACCGAGCACGAGAAATTCGTCTACCGGCTGAGCGACCGCCGCGCGCCGAGCTATGACGAGCCCGGCGGCATCCGCGATCTGCTGATGGGCCTCACCCGCTATGGCTGGCAACCGGTGATCGAGGGCGAGCATGTGATCGCGCTCACCGGCGCCGATGGCTCGATCAGCCTCGAGCCCGCCGGTCAGTTCGAACTCTCGGGCGCGCCGCTCGACAATTTGCACCAGACCTGCGCCGAAACCGGGCGGCATTTGGAGCAAGTGGCGGCGGTCGGGCAAGAGCTCGGCCTCGGCTTTCTGGGCTTGGGCATGTGGCCCGACAAGGCGCGCGCCGAACTGCCGATCATGCCCAAGGGGCGCTATGCGATCATGCTGCGCCACATGCCGCGCGTCGGCGCGCTCGGGCTCGACATGATGCTGCGCACCTGCACGATCCAGGTGAACCTCGATTACCAGAGCGAAGCCGATATGGCGCGCAAGTTCCGCGTCGGCCTCGCGCTGCAACCGCTCGCGACCGCGCTGTTCGCCAACTCGCCTTTCACCGAGGGCAAGCCCAATGGCTATTTGAGCTTCCGCAGCCATATCTGGTCGGACACCGATCCCGCGCGCACGGGCATGCTGCCGTTCGTGTTCGAGGACGGCTTCGGCTATGAGCGTTACGCCGATTACGCGCTCGATGTGCCGATGTACTTCGTCTATCGCGACGGTCGTTACATCGACGCGGCGGGGCAATCCTTCCGTGATTTCCTCCAAGGCCGGCTGCCGGCGCTGCCGGGGGAAAAGCCGACGCTGGACGATTGGTCCGATCACCTCTCCACCGCTTTCCCCGAGGTGCGGCTGAAGTCGTTCCTGGAGATGCGTGGCGCCGATGGCGGCCCCTGGGGGCGGATTTGCGCCCTCCCCGCGTTCTGGGTGGGGCTGCTTTACGATCAGGGCGCGCTCGACGCCGCTTGGGATTTGGTGAAGGGGTGGGACATGGCGGCGCGCGAGGAACTGCGCGCGAGCGTGCCGAAGCTGGGGCTCGACGCGCCGCTGCCCGGCGGCGGGCGGCTGCGCGACATCGCGGGCGCGGTGCTCGACATCGCGCACCAGGGCTTGGCGGCGCGCGCGCGGCACGACGCGGGGGGCAGCGACGAGACGGGCTTCCTCGATCCGCTGCGCGAAATCGTCCGGCGGGGCAAAGTGCCGGCGGAGATGCTGCTCGAACGCTATCATGGCGCCTGGGGCGGCGACGTCGGGCGGATTTACGAAGAGACGCGGTTTTAGGGTCTCAGAATCTCACGCAAAGCCGCTAAGCCGCTAAGCGCGATGATCGGCGCGAAGCGCCTTTTAACGGCGGTTGCTGTTCTCACACGAAGCCACGAAGCCACAAAGAAGACTCTTCTTCCCTTTCGTGGCTTTGTGGCTTCGTGTGAGAAAAAACTTCCTTAGCGCCTTCGCGTCTTCGCGTGAGCAAAAAAGCTCCAGCTAAAGCTGGAGCGAGACCCCGATCAAACCTGCACCCCCAGCTTTTCCGCCGCCAGCGCCTTCAGATCGACCTGCGGCCGCGCGCCGACGTGGCTGATAACCTCCGCCGCGCAAATCGCCCCCAGCCGCAGCGATTGGTCGAGCGGCAGCCCGCGCGCCTGGCCATGCAGGAAGCCGGCGGCGAACAAATCGCCCGCGCCGGTGGTATCGACCACGCGCTCGATCGGCTCGGCGGCGACCACCGCGCTCTCGCCACGCGCGATCGCGAGCGCGCCTTTTTCCGAGCGGGTCACCACCAGCAGCGGCACCAGCGGCGCGACGGCGGCGAGCGCGGCTTCGAAATCGTCCATCTCGGCGAGCGCGAGCAGTTCATTCTCGTTCGCGAACAAAATATCGATCAGCCCGCCCTGGAGCAGCGCGCGGAAATCATCGCCATGCCGGCTGATGCAGAACACGTCGGAAAGCGTGAAGGCGACCCGCCGCCCCGCGCCGCGCGCGATGTCGATCGCGGCGCGCATCGCCGCGCGCGGCTCCTCGGGGTCCCAAAGATAGCCTTCGAGATAAAGGATCGCCGCATCCGCGATCAGCGACCGGCTGAGCGCCTGCGCCGGCAGGAATTGCGAGGCGCCGAGGAAGGTGTTCATCGTCCGCTGGCCATCGGGGGTGACGAAGATCAGGCAGCGCGCGGTCGCGGGCTCGCCGGCGCGCACGGGCGTGTCGAACGCGACGCCGATCGAGCGAATGTCGTGCGCGAACACCTGGCCGAGCTGATCGTCCGCCACTTGGCCGATGAAGCCGCATTTGCCGCCGAGCGCGGCGATCCCGGCGACGGTGTTCGCCGCCGAACCGCCGCTCGCCTCGATCCCGGGACCCATTTTGGCATAGAGCGCATCGGCCTCGGCGGGGGAGAAGACGAGCTGCATCGAGCCCTTGGTCATGCCCTGTTCGGCGATGAAGGCGTCGTCGGCATGGGCAAGAATGTCGACGATGGCATTGCCGATCGCGACCACGTCAAAGGCGGCTTGGCTCACTTAACTCTCCCTAAAGGCGATGGGCTCGCCTAAAGCGCGGGGCGTGACTGCGCAACGGGGTGTGCGATGCGGCTTTTACCGATTCTTCTGGCGCTCGGCGGTTGCGCGGGGACCGTGGTGCCGCCGGCGAGTGAACGCGCGGCGCCGGTGCCGATACCCAGCCTCAACCGCGTCGGGCTCGAACGCGTGCTCGGCCAGAGCGCGCCGCAGCTGATCGCCTTGTTCGGCAAGCCCGACGCCGACGTAACCGAAGGCGTGGGGCGCAAGCTGCAATTCGCCGGGCCGATCTGCGTGCTCGACGCTTATCTTTATCCCAAAGGGACGGCGAGCGTGGTGACGCATGTCGACGCGCGCCAGCCCGATGGCGCGCCGATCGACCGCGCGAGCTGTGTCGCCGCGCTCACCCGGCGCGGCGGGGGCAAATAGGCGCCCGCCGAGCTAGCGAGCGAGCAACACCCGTGCCTGCCCGGCGATCTGTGCGAGCATTGCCGCGTTGGGCGCGGTCGCGCGGCGCGCGCGATCGACGAGCGCGCGGAACTGCGCGACGCGGGGACCATGGTCACCGAGCCAGGTCTCGACGCGCGCCGGGGCGTCGCCGCCCGCGCGGCCGAGGAAATCGAGCCTGATCTGCTGGAAATCGCGCGCCAGCCCGGCGATCAACAGCCGCTCCCACGGGTCGCTCGATTCGAGCCGCGCCGCCTGGGTTTGCGCCCAGTCGAGCCCCAGCGCCTCGCCGAGCCGGGTGAAGCCGCGCGTCAGCGCCTCGACCGGCAAGGCGAGCCGTTGGCTGAGCTCGGCGAGCCCCACCGCGCCGTCGAGCTCGAAGATGCGCACGACCTTGCGCACGAGCTCGACGGGAGCGCCGGCCGTCTGCAACCGCTGCGCGATCCGCGCGCTTTGCCCGCGCGCTTCGTCCTCGAGCAGGCTCGCGAGTCGCGCCTCGATCGCCTCGACCCCCGCGCCGACGCGCGCGAGCACCGCCCCGGGGCTAGCCCCGGGGGCCGATAGCCGTAGCAGATCGGCGATGTGCGAGCGCGTCGCCAGCGCGACCTCGTCGAACATCGCGATCCGCGCCGCCTCGGGCACCGCCGCCGCTTCGATCTCGGCCCACAGCGCGGGCAGTTCGAACAAATGTTCGACGACGACGAACATCGCCGCGATATCGGCGAGCGCCGCGCCCTCTTCCTCGGCGAGTTCGAAGGGGTGAAGCACGCCGAGCCGGTTGACGATGCGGTTGGCGAGCTTGGTCGCGACGATTTCGCCGCGCAGCCGGTGCTGATCGATCGCCGCGCCGAACGCTTCGCGCATCGCCGGCGGGAAAGCGGCGTGGAGATCGGCGCGCGTCGCTTCGTCGCCGGCGAGCGGGCTATGTTCGATCGCGTCTTGCAGCGCGAGCTTGGCGGTCGCGAGCAGCACCGCGAGTTCGGGGCGCGTCAGCCCGCGCCGGTCCTGCGCGCGGCGCAGCAGATCGTCGTTCGATCCCAACCCCTCGACATGGCGATCGAGCCGCCCGCTGCCTTCGAAAATCTCGATCAGCCGCACATAGCTCGGCAAGGCGCCCGCGCCGTCATGCTCCATGATCGAGAGCGCCAAGGTCTGCAGCCGATTGTCCTCGAGCACGATATGCGCGACGTCGTCGGTCATCCCCGCGAGCAAATCGTTGCGCGCGTCGAAATCGAGCCGGCCCTCGGTCATTTCGCGGTTGAGCGCGATCTTGATGTTCACTTCGTTGTCCGAACAATCGACGCCGGCCGAATTGTCGATGAAATCGGTGTTGATCCGCCCGCCATAGCTGGCGAAGGCGATGCGCCCGGCTTGGGTGACGCCGAGATTGGCGCCCTCGCCGATCGCGACCGCGCGGAGTTCCTCGGCGTTCACGCGCAGCCGATCATTGGCGGGATCGCCGACCTGGACGTTGTTTTCGGCCGCCGCCTTCACATAAGTGCCGATGCCGCCGAACCAGATGAGGTCGACCGGCGCCTTCAGGATCGCCGAAATGAGCGCCGCCGGATCGAGCGCGGCCGCGTCGATCCCGAGCGCGGCGCGCGCTTCGTCGGAGAGGCGGATGAGCTTTTCGGTGCGCGCGAACACCCCACCGCCGGGCGAGATCAACGCCCGATCATAATCGGCCCAGCTCGATCGCGGCAAAGCGAACAGCCGCGCGCGCTCGTCCCAGCTCGCCGCCGGATCGGGATTGGGGTCGATGAAGATGTGGCGATGATCGAACGCCGCCACCAATTTGAGCGCCTTGGAGAGCAACATCCCGTTGCCGAAAACGTCGCCCGACATGTCGCCACAGCCGACCACGCGGATGCTGTCGGTCTGCACGTCCACCCCGCGCTCGGCGAAGTGGCGCTGGACCGAGACCCAGCCGCCCTTGGCGGTGATGCCCATCGCCTTATGGTCATAGCCCTGGCTGCCGCCGCTCGCGAAGGCGTCGCCCAGCCAAAAGCCGCGCTCCCGCGCGATCGCGTTGGCGACGTCGCTGAAGGTCGCGGTGCCCTTGTCGGCGGCGACGACGAAATAGGGGTCCTCGCCGTCATGGATGCGCACGCCTTCGGGGTGGACCACCCGCCCCTCGACGATATTGTCGGTCACCGACAGCAAGGTGCGGATGAAGATGCGATAGGCTTCGGTCCCTTCCGCCAGCCAGGCGTCACGATTGGCGGGGTTGGGGAGCGCCTTGGGATAGAAGCCGCCCTTGGCCCCGGTCGGCACGATCACCGCGTTCTTCACGCGCTGCGCCTTCATCAGGCCCAGAATTTCGGTGCGGAAATCGTCGCGCCGATCGGACCAGCGCAAGCCGCCGCGCGCCACCGGCCCGGCGCGCAAGTGAATGCCCTCGACGCGCGGGCTATAGACCCAGATCTCGCGCCAGGGGAGCGGCGCGGGGAGCCCCGGCACCTTGGCGCTTTCGAGCTTGAAGGCGATCGCCTCGCGCGCGGCGGGGGCATAGAAATTGGTGCGCAGGGTCGCCGCGATCACCCCGGCGATGCTGCGCAGGATACGGTCGTCGTCGATCGCATGGACGGTGTCGAGCCCACGCGCGACCTCGGCATCGGCGGCGTCGACATCGCCGCCCGCCGGCGCGTGCGCCGCCTCGAACCGGGCGATGAGCGCGGCGGCGACTTGGGGCGCGCGGCGCAACGCATCGACCACCGTCACCAGGCTATAGGCCATGCCCGCCTGGCGCAGATAGCGGAACCAGGCGCGGAACAGCACCACCGCCTGCGGGCTGAGCCCCGCGTCGACGATCAGCCGGTTGAACTGGTCATTCTCCGCCTGGCCTTCGAGCACGGCGGCGATCGCCTTTTCGAGCACCGTCGGGTCGCCCTCGATCAGGCCCGGCGCGGCCTCGGGGCTCAGCTGGATCGCGAAATCATGGATATAGCCCTCGGCCTCGTCGGCGAGCGCGGTCGGCACTTCCTCGATCACGCGGAAGCCGAAATTCTCGAGCACCGGCACCGCGTCCGACAAGGCGAGCGCGCCGCCATAGCGATAGATTTTCAAGCGCGGCCCGCTCTCGCCGCGATAGAGCCGCACCGAACGCGCCTCGGGGGTTTCGAGCGTCGTCAGCCGCAAGATGTCGCGCGCCGCTTCCTCTGCGGTCGCGACCGCGCGATAGGCCTGCGGGAAGCTGTTCGCGTGGCGCAGCGCGAGCCGGGCGGCGCGCGCGGGATCGGCGCGCTCGGCGATCGCCGCCTCGACCGCCGGCACCCACCCGCGCACCATCCGCTCCAACCTCTGGTTGAGCGGGCCGACATCGGGCAACCGCCCCTCGCCGCGCAGATCGAAAGTGTAGCGCAGCATCGCCACCACCCCGTCTTCGAGCGCGATCGTCCAATTGAGCAAGGCGCCGTGCGCCGCCTCGGCGAGCATGTCGCCGATCGCGATGCGCCGCACCGTCGTCAGATCGTCGCGCGGCAGCCAGACGAAAGCGATCAAATGCCGCCCCAGGATCGAGCGCACCAGCACCATTTGCGGGCGCGGGCGATCGGCGAGCGACATCGCGGTGAGCGCCAATTGCTCGACCGAGGCGGCATCGAAGCCGGTGAGCAGATCGTGCGGCAATTGGGTGAGCGCGTGCGCCAGCGCCTTGCCGGCATGGCCCTTGGGATCGAAGCCGAACTTGGCCTCCATCGCGGCGAGCCGCGCGCGCAGCACCGGCACCGTTTGCGGCGCGGCGTTGAGCGCCGAGGAGGTCCACAGCCCGGCATGGATCGACAGCCCGACGAGCGCGCCGCCCTCGCGCAGCGGCACCAGCACCAGATCGAGCGGCACCGCGCGGTGAACGCTCGAAATCAGGTTCGATTTCACGAGCAGCGGCGCGGCATTGCCGGCGGCGAACCAATCGAGCGCCAATTGGCGCGAATTCTCCGCGAGGATCGGCACCGTCTGATCGAGCCGGGCGAGGCCGAGCCGGTCGTTGGGTCCGTCGCGCCGCCAACATTCATGGCCGAGCAGCGTGAAGTGGCGATCGAGGAACCAGTTGAGCAAATCGCCGCCCTCGCGCTCGGCGGCATCGTCGCTCGCGCGCAGCCGTTCGGCGTCGTCGGCCATCATCGCCTGCATCGGCTCCCAATCGTCGACGGCGGCGCGGACGTTGGCGAGCGCGCGCTCGAGATCGGCGATCAAGGCGCGGCGGCGGCGCGCGTCGACGCGCGCCATCTCGATATAGATCATCGATTCGGGCGCGCCCTCGCCCACCGCGTCGATCGTCCCATCGGCGCCGCGCGTCACCGGGAGCACGGGGTGGATGATGCGATCGATGTCGATGCCGTGCGCGCCGATCGTCGCCGCGATCGAATCGACCAGGAAAGGCATGTCGTCGTTGACGATCGCGAGCCGCATCTGGCGGTTGGTCTCGTCGCCGCTGATCGTCTCGAGCTCCATCCGCGCGGTGGCGGCGGGACGGGCGCCGGCGGTGGCGGCGACGAAGCGCGCCGCCTCGGCCCGCTCGGCATCGCCGAAGCCCTCCAATTCGCCCGGCAGGGCCCCCTCGACCAGTCGAACCGCGAGCGCGTCCGACAACGACTTCAGCGTGGCTTTGACCATGCGCGCTTCTAGGCGCGGCACGCGGTGCGGGGCAAGCTGGGAGTGGCGGCGCTCAGCCCGCCGCGCGCGCGATGGCGCGGGCGGCGGCGGGGTCGCCCGCGTCGAGGCTGGCGAGCACTTGGAACGCCGCCCCCTTGCGCGCGACGAGCACCACCAGCGCGCCGTCGTCGGCCGCGACCGGCAGCGCCACCTCACCCAGCACCGGCGCCGAGTCGAGCTTGCGCCGCGCCTTGGCGAGCGGATCGCGCGGGGGCGATGCCGGGCGCTTGGCGGCGCGCTCGGCGGCGACCACGCCCTTGATCCCGCCCTCGCTCACTTCGAGGAAATCGGCGAGCGCGCCCGCCGGCACATTGTGGCGCCGGGCATGGGCGAGGACGCTCGCATATTCGGTGAGCCGCGTCTTGTCGTGATCGGCGCCGAAGACGAGCTTGACGATCGGCGTCATCGGCGCGCGCGCTTGCGCCTTGATCCCGGCGGTCGCGAGCAGCGCGGCATAGCCCGCCGGATCGGCATCGGCGGCGGCGGCGAAATCATAAGCGCGGGCGAGCGCGCGGTAGAGCGCGGCGCGGCTGCGCGTGTCGGCGGCGCGGACGGCGGCGGCGCTTTGCTGGGCGAGCGTGAGCTGATCGGCGAGCGGCAACGTGCCCCCTTGCGCGGGAGCGACTTCCTCGATCGGCGCCATGCCCGCGCTCGGCCCGCTCGCCCAGCCGGTCGCGGCGAGCGGCGCGCGCGGCTGGCGAATCGCGGCGGCGACCTCGGCTTCGAGCGCGGCCTGAGTCGCGGGGTCGACCATCTCCTTCCAGTTGATCACGCCATAGATGAAATCGATCGTCTCGCCGGTCGAGGAAAAGGGCATCAAAATGCCGCGGTACAGGGTGTTGTGCCCGCGCAGCCCGACGAATTCGGCCTCGAAGCCGATCGGCGCGCGATTGGCGATGATCTGCAGATAATGATCGGTGAGCCGCGAGAGCAGCGAGCGGCTCGGCACGTCGCTGATCCGCGCGATCGTGCCGCTGAGGCCGCATTCGTCGCGCAACGCCTGGCCGAGATAGCGGACCTGGGGATCCTCGATCCCGGCGGTGAAATCGAGCAGCACCGAATGCGGGCCGAAATCGGCGATGTTTTCGGGATCGAGATCGGCGATATCGGGATAGGGCCGCCCGCCGAGCAGCGCGACCCAATGATTATAGGCGCGCACGTGCATCCGGCGCTCGTCGCTGCCGATTTGCGGGCTCGGATTGTCGTCCACGCTCATATCTGCCCCTTCGTCGCCCGCGACTTCGGTCACCCCGTCCTCGTCGAACCCCAGCCTATCCATGGCGCACTCGTCTCCGGCGGCCGATCGCCCCCAGGGCCCCTTGTGCCCGACCATGGTAAATGATGGGTAAAGCGCGCGGCCAAACACGCCGACTTGCGCGCGCGCGACCAAGCTGATAAGCGCGCCGCTCGCCCAGGCACCGGGCCGCTTTAGCTCAGCCGGTAGAGCACATCATTCGTAATGATGGGGTCGCGTGTTCGAGTCACGCAAGCGGCACCACGGTTTTCTGGGGGTTCGGCTTCCACGTTGGCGGAGGACCGAGCGGCGCGAAAATATCGATCAAGCACCAGGCAATCACGGAAACGGCGCGTCATGGTGCGTGTGCATGCTGCCGCGCCTGCCTCGGGCACGGTCGGCTCATTTCAGCTGGGGAGGTTGTCCATGCTGATGTGGCCCGGCTTCAGCTGGCAACCTTCGATTCGATCGCGCTGACGTGCCACGGACAGGCAACGCCGGTGATCGTCTTTCTCTAACCAAGTAGCGCGCAGGCGCGCCGCCGCTGGTCCTGCGGCGCACAAGCTGCCGCCGCGCCATATTGTCAACCTCTGGATCTCATCGAGAAGTATCCGTCCGGCGGGCTTAAGATCGAGCTGCGCCTCAGACTAGGTTTTATGCGGGTTCAAGACGTCAACTCGCTCCTGCTCGGCGGCGAGGAGGTCTTTCCTCATGAGTGATCCCGGACCGTGGATCATCGCCAGCGTGCCAGCCGGCTGCTTCACCAACGATAGCAGAGGTACCTATTGGGCCTCAACCGCGTAGCACACAACATCGCAGGTGGCGTTATGGAGAACCGGCTTGCACTTGTCGGCGCGTCAACCGCCGATCTCACCTGCAAACGGTGCTGAACGCGCTAGTTTTCAGCTGTGCCGCCGTCGCCCAGCAAAATGTGGCGCTCGCAACCGCGAGAATGACCGGCTCCCGCATGCCCTGCGGCAAGGCGCGGACATTACAGGACGGCCACCTCACCAACCATTATCTGACTCAAGAAGTTTAAATCGAGCGCGCACTGCGCCACCTGGCTGTGAGAACGATCATCTAGAAAAGCGATTTCTGTGAAGGCCCCTTTTATCGAGGATGCTATCTTGGGCGAACTTCGATATAAAGATTCACGGATGGGTTGCTCGTGTTAATGGTTTGCATTTCAAGCTGATGCACGCCAATCGATGGTCGGTCGCGTCGCAGCAATTCAATCTCACCAGACGCCGTCAGCGCTTTTTCCTCGCCATCTACGAATAAAGTCACCCCCTCGGACCCGAAAGAACCATAACGGGCTACCACGACGAAACCCGTAGCATTATTACAAAACTCAGACATCGACCCAAGTACGAACCGGCCCTCGGCAACGGGGACGACCGAGGAATCCAGTTCCGCTCTACAAATTACTGGAACCGTTCCCGAAAGGTTTATTGAAATGTTCGACGACTCGGCTGCGTGCGCCGGAAGCGGCAGACCCAATGCCGCGAGCAGGATGCCAATCTTCGGGACCGCCCTCATTTTCGTCACTCCAGTTTCCCGGGGACGATAAGCGGCAGACGTTAATTTAGCTCAAACGGACCGATCCCGGTTTCGCCTTACCGACACGGCCTTACTGACACGGCCTTACTGACACGGGATGCCGCCAGTGCCAAGGATCTCGGGCGTGATGGTGATCGTAAGCTCGTCCGAATAGACGGGAGACGCAAGTTTTCCCGCACCGCCCTCGGCGAGCGACACGCTGACCGGAATCTGGGTGACCGTTACGACCCCCGCCGCCGCGCACAAGCGAGTGAAGGCCGATCGGTCGCCTAAGCCAGATCGCGCCGATCCCCCAATGGTCAATCGGTAACTGACGGTTGATCGCGGATCGGCCGTACTTCCGCCGGGCAAAGCGAGACGATAGCCATTTTGCGAGGTCACAGCTAGGGTATACGAACCGCTGCTCTGAACATTGAGACGCGCCTCGCGGGTATAGCTTCGTGGATCGACTTGGACGTCGTTTGAATTTAGATTTCCAATCTCACCAAAGTCGAATATCAATGAATTGTTGCTCAGCTCGCCGTTGAAATAAGCTCTAGCGGCACTTTTTACATCAACGTTTGCTCGAACGGCCGCTATAATGTCGATGTTCTGTGCAGGAGAATAAGTTCCATCGGCATTTGTACACGCATATCTAGCCGAAAAAGCGAGTTCGTTGGCGCCAACGCGAAGCGGGACACTGGGTGGAACGATGATTGTGAATGGGACCGATACGGAGTCGGTTGCCGTTGGTTCGGCCCAGCGAACGGTAATTTGACGATTGCCTGGGTTATAAATCGGGTTGGGTAGACCAGCAGGTATTTCAGCTCGAATATAAGATACGTCGCTGTTGCTCGCATTAGGCGTTATTAGTTGTAACATTTGCCATGCATCTGGCTTTATTAGAACTACCGCCGCCGACTGCGGCTTCTCGTTAGCATTCCCTAGCCGGGTTATTTCTATAGAACCCTGAACCGTTGCGCCGTTATTCGAAAACGGATCGTACACAATAGTGACAGGGCTCGACACAATATTCAACGAGCAGGCTTTAGTTTCTTCAAGCGGGCAGCATATCAAAATTATCGAGCTTGATAACCCCACAACAAGCTGCTTCATTTCGAATCCCCCAATGGTCTAATGTCGCCAACCCTAACCAGACCCTCGGATTTCTCTGGTATGACAAGCTCGTACACGGTTTGGTCATCATCGGACATTTGAATTGTCCATTTACCGGGCGAAAGCCCCGCAAGGCCAAATGTGCCTTCGCGGTTGGTGAAAATGACCAACGGCTCCCGATCGCCGCCCTTTGCCTCGAACGCTTTTCCAGTCGCGAGCGCCAAAGGCGCGCCGGTCGCCTGTAACAAACGTCCAAGTACGGAAACATTGTACTCGGAACCGACAATCAGTCGATACCCCGCGCGATAAGGGGGCCGGACGCGGAATGCGCCAAGGCCCAGGTCCGTCCCAGCTTTCGCCTCCGGTGCATCGATCGCAATACTTCGTTCGGAATAAGCGCTGAGATTGGGTTCGATCGCCGAGCCAAGGGCGCCCGTTTGGCCGATCTTGCCGAGCGGCGATGGCGCCACGATGATGTTCGTACCGCTCAAACCAGGCGTCGGTTCGACAATGGCGAAACCATCGTTGATCGGGCGCCCGACCGAAAAAGCTCCGTCGGCGAACGCAATAGACGAGGCTAACCGGAATGACGAACGCTGTGAAATTGACGATGAAAATGTGCCGGCGAAATTCGCGGCATGGGCAAACCCCAATTCAGCTCGATTGGTGAAATATGACGCGTTCACGCTCGCGCTTGATCCAAGATCGCTTCGTTCCACGTCTGCGAGTATGTTGTACGCGCCTATACCCTGACCGTTCAACGCTTGGTACGAGGCCCGAGCTCGATTGTTTCTGGTGTCATAATCGGTACGAGCACTAGAGAATTGGCTGGTTCGAAGTGTTAGCGTCAGCAAGGCAGCTATCTGCCGCCCGGCCTGGCCGCTCTCATAACGCACGTCTCCAGAAAAGCTAAGCGAATCCGATATTCTTATGCCACCAGACAAACGATAAATCTGTTCGTCATTTTGTTGTCCTCGCCCTTTCGCGTACTGAAAGTCGAAACCTCCAAAAACTTGTCGGGAGAAGGAATGGGTCGCACTACCTGAAATACGCCAAGCGATGAGATTGTTCGGTATCAGCACGCCAATTGACGAGAAGTTTCGACTTCTGGTTTCCAACGCCAAACTGATTGCATCGCTCAATCCAGTTGGGCGCTGGAAGATTCTCTGAAATGTCGTCAGCGTAGCATATCCGATCCCGCCGTTTTTGTTATAGGATATGCTAAATGTGTTTCCGAACGAGCCAAGTGGAGTGGCGACGACAAATTCGCCACCGCCCATAGCGACACGGGAGTCAGCTTGAAAATTCCCCCCCAACGTCAACCGGTCGCTTATGCCGCGTCTGTAGAAACCGGTGACGGCAAATTCGTCACTGTAGACCGGACCAACCGACCCGAGCGCCGATCGCACACCCGCGAAAAAACCGAACTCGCTCAGGCCACGGCGCAACTGCGTCTGATCAAGAAATAGGCTGAACTGAATTTCCCTAGCCCGCCCCGTATCGTCGATGACGGAGATCTTTACGTTATTACCACCTTGAACGAAAGGAAAATCCTGCAAGTTATAGGAGCCGGCGGCAAGCTGAACTTGCTGAACCTGCTGACCATTCACCTGAATCCTAACCTGCGAGGGCCGTTCAATCAGAAAGGTTCGATCACCGCGCGGACGGATGATGTCTTGTGGGGACAGAACGGTATAGCTGCGAAACAAGGAAATGCCGGCGAGCTGCGGCGCGCTTTGAAAGCCGCGTGCTAGGGGCAACAAATCACCGGCCGTCCAGCGAATTAAACTCTTCTGATCGTCATAAACCAATCGCGTGCCCAAACGCTGAAAGCTCGAACCAGTTACGTTGCCGGGCTGCGCGACACCGGCCGCCTCGAGCACGACGTTGTTCCACCGGGCAGCGCCGTCAAGCGCTATGATGGGGGCCTGAACGCCCCGCGAGGGGCCATCCGAAATAATGTCGAAAGCACCTCGGATATTCAGATACGCGCTCAACGTCGCGGGAGCGACGTATGAGCCCACCTTGGCGCGATCGAGATTGCCGATATTGAGCGACCGCGCCTCGCGAAGCGTTGGCGCGATTGTCAATATGAGCTCGATCCGCTTTGGATCATAACGTATACCGAGGCCGGCGGCAGCAAGCGATGAAACGTCAGTCTCGGCGGCGCGGAGGCGCTGCTCTAGGTCTTTCGTGGCTGCTTCCGACAGCGAAGCGCGGATCAGCTCGAATAGCTTGCCGGCCTCGAAATAGATTCGATCTTCCGGTGAGATGAATAATTGGATGTCGCCCAGATAGGCAGCGCCATCCTTCACCCCCACTTGCAACGTTACGGTGCGCGTTAAGCTATTGATTTTGGCCGCCCCGGCGCTCGTATCACGCTCGATCACAATGCGGCCGAGCGCCGCTGCGGCGGGCGAGGCCGTCGCGCGTTGTGGGCCTTGAGCATCGGCATGATCGAGCGCCACGAGCGTCATCGTGGCGATCAGCACCGTGCAAGGTGGCCGGACGAGCCTAGCCTTGCGACGTGAACTGCGCATCGATGGAGCCTTCCGCCGCAGGCAACTCGAGAGGTACTTTGATCGTGCGTGTCTGCTCAGCGCCGATCAATCCGAAGCCCACGGTCTGCTGGATTTCGGGACCCGAAAGTTGCTTGCGAAAGATCTCCTTGCCGGCGGCGTCACGCATGATGATTCGCAGACGCCCCGCCGAGACATAGCCATGAGCGGCCGAACCGTTGTTGAACGTGATTTCGGGCACCGGCTTGCCCTTATCGTCTTTCCCAACGCGCGCCCCGGTGACCTTCAGCTGCGGCGCGACGCCCAAAGGGGCGATGCTGACGAGCACCTGGAAGTTATACAAAATCTGAACGCCGGACTGGCCATCCGGCAACTTGATCGGCAATTGCGCGACCGTGACGTAATAATGCTTGCTCTTCTTGATGTCGGGGTCGCCGACATACTGCACCCGAAAATTCTGCGTTTGTCCTGGGGGAATGATGGACTGGGGTGGGAAAACGAGGAGATCGGTCGACTCCTTCCCGGTGGTGACGAGGCCGTCAGCGCTAAAATTTAACTCCGTTACCTTGAGTTCAACGGGGAGCTGGCCTGAAAAGCTGTTTTCCACGGAGATCGTTTGCGAGCTCCCGCTGCCCAGCAGCTTTAGATCGATCACCACCGGCTGAACCGACATCGCCAGCGCCGGCACGCTCGCACATATCAGCGCCGCCGGAACCAGCCGCTTCCACGCTTTGAACATCCGTTCCCCCTTTTGATCCCCGCCCTAGCCGGCAACCTTCACTTCAACCGTTACCGTGTCTTCATATGTGCCACTAACCAGGGGCGCGCCACCGCCCGCGAAATTTAGCTCAAGGCCCAGATCCCCGCGGACGGCTTGGCCCGCGCTCAGCGTTAGCGGCGTATTCGCGCCGCTCGCGCCCGACGCCGAGGCTCCCGACCAGGTCACGGTCAGCTGATAAGGGGCGACTTGAGTAAAGCCTACCGGATCGGTGGCACCGGCGACGGCGCCGACGCGACGCATGCCGCCATTGCGCGAAGTGACGGTCACGTTGTTGGCGGCGGTGCAAATCGCCGCGAAGCTGACGCGAATCACGGCCGGTCGCGCGACCGCGGTATTCGGATCGGCGAGCTCGGTGATCTGTACCGATGCCGAACTGGTATCCGTCGCGCCAACCGTCGCGTTCTGTAACGCGCCAGCCCGTGCGGCCCCGACCACGCAAGCAGAAGGGGCGTCACCGGCGAACTGGATTTGTTGCGAAACCGCTACGTTCTGCGCGGCGGCGGGCGCCGCGACGATCAGGGCGAGCGCGCCGATGGCAAATCTCATGGCTGCGGCTCCAACCAGATACGCACGAAATCGCCATAGGGGCCGGCGACGAGCGGCGAATTTGCTTCGGCGTTGGTCGCGCCGGCAGCGATGGTAAAGCGCAGCGTCACCGCCCCGGCGAAGGCGCCGCCCGTGATCAACACTTGCTCGCGCCGTTGACGCAACAGCGCGTTCGCGAAGAACGTCGCGCTGGTGCCGTTCCATTGGGCATCGACGGTGTAGGGCACCGCCGCGCCAAAGCCGGTCGGCGCGGCGAGCGGATTTTGGTTGGTGGAAAAGAGGCCATTATTGGCGGTCTCGAAGCGTAGCTGATGCGGATAGTTGCACACCGCGTCGAGCGTTACCCCCACGCGCGCCGCGCGGGTGGTGAGCGTGACGGGATCGGCGAGGGTTTGAACCTGGAGCGAACCGCCGCTTTGGTTGAGAAAGTTGAGCACGTCGCCGGCGACGAGCTGCGGCTGGCCAAGCGTGCAAATTCGGTCGGCGCTGCCGCCGATGCTCACGGTTTGAGTGTTGCTGTCGCTTTGCGCGTGAGCGGTGCCGGCAATCGTCAACGCGGCAAGCGCGAGTGTTCGAATCGCTTTCATAAGCCGGCTCCATTAGCCGGGCCAAGCGTCACTCGAATATCTGCGCTATAGGTGCCGGCGACGATATACGCGTCATTCGGCGCGGAGAAATCGGAAAGCCGCAACACCAGATCGGCGACGCGCGCGGCGGGCTGCACCGCGCTGAGGCCGGTCGCGGTGGGTTGCGATCCATCGGCGGCGGCGGCGGTCGTTACCGTCGCCTCGGGACTTGCCCATGGGCCAATAGTCGCGGTGTAGTTGATCGCGCGCGCGAAATTGGCGGAGGCGGTGGGGGTGTCGGTCGTTCGCAGTGCGCTCACCTCGATCTGCAAGCGCGAGTTGGCGTAGTTGCAGAAGGAGTTGGGCAAGGTGATCACGGCGGGAGCGACAGCGGCGGTTCTTCCGGCGCGCGGCCCCGATTGCGCGGCGAGCGCGCCAAGGTCGACCACCTGTGGGCTGGGTTGGCCGACGAGACACCTTGGCGATGCTTGGCCTGAAAGATTGACAGTTTGGACGACGGCTGTTGATTGCGCAAACGCCGGTTGGCCGAGACCGATAGAAATCCCGGCCAAGCCGACGAGGAGTAGTAAGTCTGCCCAGTTCTTCGTCAAGATCAATTGGCCCTGATCGTGATTTGCACCTGACCGAAATAAGTGCCACCGGCCACGAGAAACCTATTCGCGCCACCAACGGTTTGAGCATTGCTCATTGCGATGGTGATGTTGCCGGCGAATGGGCCAACGACGACGGGGGTGGAGCCCCCGACGTTCGACTGAGATTGGGCCGTTTGGCCGTTGATCGTGACAGCCGCCTGATAATCAATTTGTGCGGAGAAATCAGACGGCAATGACGACGGCAGAAGAATACGGCTGATACGACCGGCATTGATGCTGATTGTGCTGCCGGCGCCCGAACACCATCCGCTAAGGCTAGCGGTTCTCCCATTCACTTTCGAGGGATCGAGTCGTCCATCCGCTTGGGTCAATTCCCCAAGCGGTAGATTGGTATCTTGGCCGCCGTCGGTGAATCCGCAACGCGCCGTCGCGGTGGCGGACAGCGACATCGACATCGTTCCTTGGGCGGGCTCCGCCATTGCAGCAGAGCCATAGCCGACGATCGCGAGGACGCCTGTCGTCCACCATTTAATCGCTGACATGGCGATCTCCCATCATCTCGTCAAACTCGGGGAGATCATCCCCGAGTTTGAGCCGAGAGTTGCGAAATTGGATTACGGCAGCGGTGCGGCCGGCAGGGCATTCGCAGCAATGGTCACCGTGATCGTGCCGGTGTAAGTACCGGCAACCGGACGCGCGCCGCCCGAGGTGCTCAGATTGCCGAGCGAGATGTTATTGGATGCGAGATAAGGTCCTGGAACCGCAGTCGCCGGAATCGTCGCGCCGCTGTTCACGGTCACACCGCTGCCCAGGTTCGCCGTGAAGCTGATGCTGTTGGTGAAACCGGCGGGCACCGTGCCGGTGAAAGGCGTCGTCAGCGCGCTCGCCGAAGCCGAATAGGTGCTCGGGCCATTGCACATGGCCGTGAACTGCTGCGACTGAGTGCCAAAAGCGGCGGCGTTGAGGTTTCCGTCGTTGCTCGACAGATCGCCGGATGCGGTGATGGAAGTCGTGGCCGAGGTGCCCGACCCCGCAGTCGCGCCGAGCGCGATGGTGCACTTGGGCTGAACGGTGCCCGACAGATTGACGGTGCCGGTCGACTGCGCGAAGGCAGGCGTGGCGGTCATGGCGAGCGCGACAGAGGCGCCCGCGATCAGCTTCGTAATGCGCATGTTGATTTCCTTTGTTTCCGGGTAGCCATGGATACGCGCTCGCGACACGGGCCGCGCTCGCCTTCGCCGACACGCATCACGCGCGCCGAGAAGCTGGGATGCGTGAGCCCGATCATGACGCCGGGCTCACGGTTAAGGTCAAAGTGTCGGCGTAACGGCCGGCGACGAGCAGGCCTGGGCCGCGCCACGCGCCGGCTTTGACGCGTAAGGTCGATTGGCGGCCCGCGAGCGCCGGGCCGGCCAGGCGCAACCCGCTGGTCACGCTCGCCGGACCAGCGAAATTGCCGCCGGCCGGGATCAGATAAGTCGGCGCGCAGCTCGTCGCGCCGGGGCGCAGATCGGCCGCGCCGCACACCGCCCGCGCCACGCCGTCGTCGCCCACCAAAGTGAGTTCGACATCATAAGGGGCAAGATTGGTGAAACCCGGCGCGCTGCCCGTATCCGCGACGAAGCCGCCATGATCGGACACCACCGCGACGCGCGCGGCAGTGTTGCAATTGAGCGTGAACGAAACCGATTGATCGATCCCGGCGACGTCGAGATCGGGCGCGACCAGCGCCACGCTCAAGCTCGCCCCCAGCGACTCGCCGATGCCGCACCGCTGGCCGACCGATGCTTTTAGGAAGATGCTGAGCGTAACATTCGGCTGAGCGGAGCCGGCATAAGCGGTGACCTGCGCTGAAGCCGCTCCGGCGTGCAGCAGGAGCGCCGCGACGGCGATGCGATAGGCGACCAGCCATATGCTGGCGTTCGCTTCGCGCCTCGTCCGGCTCCCGAGCCCCACGCTGACATCCCCTTTTCAAGCGGCGGGAACCGTCGACCGATTCGCTCGCCCCGCTTGCGGGAGGATTAAGAAAGCATGAAGGTTCGAGAGACGTGAGAGTTACGCTACCGGAACGTTAACGTTGCGTGATTTGATCGTGAATTGTTTTTTCGGTCATGAACATCCCGCTAGTATGTGCCGATGTGGCACGATTATAGACGTTAGTTATACGGGGGCGGCGCGGTCGGCATCGACGCTACGGTCGTCCTGAGGAAGGGAACGGCGGCGGCAGGAAAAGTAGAGCCATTTACGCCATAGGGCGTGGGTCGTTTCGACACGGTTTGAGCCCACCCCTCACCTCTTGCTCTTTGGTCACGTTAGCGTTACGGCGGAAGTCGGACCGGAGGCGTGCCAATGCACACCCCGGCTACCCATGGATCGGGCTCGATCCAATTTGACCCAAGCCCGATAAAATGGCACAAGGACTATCGAATTTCTCAATCAATGTGAACGAGCGGCGGCAGGGGGATGAGGTGCACTCGCAAGTTCAGCGTAACATGGCGGACGGGCTCTCGGCGGTTGATCCCAACCTAGCTGTCGAGACGATAAAATCGGATGTCGTGGCCCCGCGATATTAGCTTTGCCTGATCGGGGTATTCCGCCTGATCGATCCTCATGGGCGTCGTGTGCTGATCGGATCGAGGCGATCGCGCGCCATCATCGCCATGCTCGCCACGGCCACAAATGGCGAACGGACGCGGTGTTGGCTGCAAGACTGTCTCTGGGGCAGCCGCAACAAGGTTCAAGGCCAATCGAGCTTACGCCGCGAGCTTTCCAACCTACGCGCGACTCTGAACGTTGAAAGCGAAACGATCCTCGAAACATTCAGTGATGTCGTTGCGCTGCGCGTTGAGCACATCGCAATCGATCGCCGATCGCCGCATTTGGTGCGATCGACCCGCGGCGACTTTCTCGAAGGCTTCGACGGGATTGCCGAAGATGGCTTCGAGGAATGGCTGCGTGGGGAGCGTAGCTTGCTTGCCCGCGAACGTGAGGCGCGGCTTGATGATACCGATCCACGGGACGACGCGTAGCGGCCTGCGTCGCCATCCCGCACCAGCTGCGCCGAACCAAGCCATTGGCGTTGGGCAACCCCGAGCCAAAAAGGCGACCGGCTAAACGCATCCCTAGGGAGTCTTACCAATCTCCCACCGACTGCTTTGGATGTCATGGAGTCGGCAGCCCGAGCCGTTCGTAATCGATCGGCAGGATCAGCCACCCGGCCGGGGTGTAGCGCCCCAACCCCTCCACGCCGCGCCTCCGCGCCTGCCGTTCATGCCGAACCAGGCCGAGCGTGAGCCAATATTCATAGGTTTGCGCGACCCAGTTTCCGGGCAGCGCTTGGGTATCGCGGCGATAGGCCTCGTAGATCGCGAGTGCCCGACCTTCGTTCGGCGTGAACAGCACGAACTCGTCGCCGTCTTCATCGATATAGGCGTGCATCTCCATCGGCTTGGGCCGACAGGCTGTCGCGCAGCGTTCGTCCGCAGGGAGGATGACCCAGCTCCCATCGGGTTGAAGATGCCCGATGCCGGGCTTTTCGAGCCGCAAGGATTGAAGCAGCTTCTCTCGGGCAGCGCCGCTCAGCGGCAGGAACCTCGGCACGACCGCAAAGGGCGTCTGGCCCAAACTGCGATCCGTCGCGCGATGCCGCTCGGCGATGTCCATCGCCTCGGCCGCATCATGTGCAAAGACAAGGGCGTGGAACCATAGTTCATCGTGAACATCGAAAATATTCGTAGCCGCCTCCGTTTCTAGCTAACGAGACGGTTGTAGCTTCTTAATTGAAAGATGTATCTTGGCTTATAGTCCTACGCAATAATATTGACAGTTTACCGATAGATGCAATCTGTTTCGATGTATCACCCACTTGTGGATGGCTAAAGCTCGAATTTCCCCGCCCGATAGGCGCCATCCGGGAGCGAGTAACTGACCCGATCTAGGACTTCTCGATTCTTATACGCCCACCTCCCCTTTTCCTATTGAGGATCACGCAGCGCATCGCCGCTCATCGGCGCAGCGACGTTTGCCCCAGCGAGGCGCTCGGCGACGGCGCGGAATTTGTCGAGCGCGAGTTCGAGGCTCGTCACGATCTCCGCGGCGACCTCATCGGGCGGCGGCAGGCTGTCGGGGTCGGTGGCGCCCGCGTCCTTCAACCAGAAAATGTCGAGGTTCAGCTTGTCGCGCTGGGCGAGCGCTTCATAGCCGAAGCGGCGGAAGCGCTCGCTCTCCACCCGCTCATGGCGGCGGTGCGGGGCGCCATAGGCGGCGATGAAGTCGTCGAGATCGGCGGGCTTGAGCGGGCGTTCGCGCAGCGTGAAGCGCTGGTTGGTGCGCAGGTCGTAGACCCATAGCTCTTGGGTCGCGATGCCCTCCCCCACCGGCGCGCGATCGAAGAACAACACGTTCGCCTTCACCCCCTGGCTGTAGAAGATGCCGGTGGGCAAGCGCAGCAGCGTGTAAAAATCGAAATCGTGGAGCAGCTTGCGGCGCAGCGTCTCGCCCGCGCCGCCCTCGAACAGCACGTTATCGGGCAGCACCACCGCGGCGGACGCTTTGGTGATCGTCATGATATGCTGGAGGAAGTTGAGCTGCTTGTTGCCCGTGGTGACGGTGAAATCGTCGCGGACATAATCCTGCCGCTCGGTCTCGATCGCGCCCTCGGCATTGACGATGCGGAACGATTGGCGCTTGCCGAAGGGCGGGTTGGTCAGAATCACGTCATAGCGCGCGCCGTCATCGGCGATGAGCGCATCGCCCTGTTTCACCGGCGAATGCGCGCCGCCGATGCCGTGCAGATAGAGGTTCATCGCGCATAGCCGCACGACTTCGGGAACGATGTCCTTGCCCGACAGCATTTCCTCGCGCAGCCGGCGCGCGACGGACCGGTCAGCGGCGGCGGGCTTTTCGCGCATATGCTCGTAGGCCGCGAGCAGAAAGCCGCCGGTGCCGCAGGCGGGATCGTGGACGCTTTCGGTGGGATCGGGGTCCATCACCTGCACGATAGCGTTGATTAGCGCGCGCGGGGTGAAATATTGCCCGGCGCCCGAGCGCACCTCGCCCGCGTTGCGCTCGAGCAACCCTTCATAGATGGTGCCCTTCACATCGACGTTGAGGCCCATCCAGGTTTCGGCGTCGATCAGCTGGACGAGGCGTTGCAGCCGCGCGGGATCGCCGATCTTGCTTTCGGCCTTAAGAAACAGCGTGCCGACAATGTCGTCGCGCTGGGCGAGCTTGGCGAGCACTTGCTTGTAATGCTGGTCGAGCGCGGCGCCCGAGAGGGTGCGTAGCGTATCCCAGCGACAGTCGGCCGGGATCGCCGAGGGCTCGTTAAGCGCCGCCGAACGCTCTTCGTCCATCTTGAGGAACAGCAGGAAACTAATCTGGCCGAGATAGTCGCCATAGGACACACCCTCGTCGCGCAGCACATGCGCATAGTTCCAGACTTTGGCGACGAGCGCTTGTTCGTTCACGCGACGAGGTCTCCACGGAAGGCGGCGGCGAGGATGGATTGGCGGAGGGTTGAAAACTTCTCTTGAACATCACCGTCCAATTCGAGCGACGCGTTAAGCCACTTGGTCAACGCGACTGCCATCTCTCTTGGCGGTGGAAGCGCAATTGGAAACGCGGCCAGTTTGCTCATACTTAGGTTATATTGCCCCGCTGAACTGCCAATGTTTGCTGGAACCGATGATCTGAATACGGGGCTCTCGGACAATGCCCTAATCCAGCGCCATCTCAATTCGTCACCGGTCATTCGGAAACGAATGAGGTAAGACGCAAAATGTGTCGGCGTAGCAAGCGGCTCGGCAAGGATGCCAGTACGGCCAATTAATTGCTCACTACCATTGGTACGCACGATCAGCAGATCGCCGGGAAATACATAGTCGCCGTTCGGCATTGCGAGAGGGACAAGGGATCGCTTTAGGTCGCCGAGATCAATCGCACCATTCTTGAGGTTGGGAATGCGTAGCACGGGTTCGTTGAAAGCATCCGGCGAACACTTCTGCGAAGTTCCATAGCCAGATGCCCATGAAAGCTGATCCAAGCTCGCCCAAGTCCAGCCGGTCGGCAGCGCTGAGAGCCGATTCAGGTCAGGTGCTACGGCGCCCGCGCGGCGCAAAGGACTGGCGGGCGATGGCGAGGCTGCTAAATGCCGAACTCGATGCATGATCCCGGGGTCGGCGCCCGGGCGTGGGGAGAGTGATGATGACCGACGCGCTCGACGCGGCGCCTGACGAACGGGGCGCGTGGCGCTTGCCCCTCGACCCCGTGTCGCGCGCGGCATGAAGCTGGTCGCCGCGCTCGCGCTGTTGCTCTGCGCCGTCCCGGCGGCGGCGCAGCGGCTGGTCGAGAAGGTCGATCCCTTCATCGGCACCGACGGCACCGGCCACACCTTTCCAGGCCCCAGCCTGCCCTTCGGCATGGTGCAGCCGGGGCCGGACAATGCCGAGACCGGCTGGGAATATACCTCGGGCTATCAGCTGCGCGCGCCCAAGATCATCGGTTTTTCGCAAACCCGCGCGAGCGGATCGGGGATTCCCGAGCTCGGCGACGTGCTGCTGATGCCGAGCGCCGCGCGCCGCGCCGATTTGGCGAGCAGCAAGGCGAACGAGGTCGCGCGGCCGGGCTATTATGCGGTGACATTGCCCGACAATGGCGTGCGCGTCGAGCTCACCAGCGGGTTGCGCACGGCCTTCCATCGCTATGTCTTCGCTCGCGGCGGGCGGGTGTGGGTGCTGGTCGATCTCCAGCATGGGCTGACCTTCCGCGCCGATCGCCAGCCGGTGCTCGCGAGCGACACAAGGGTGACGCGCGATGGGGTCGAGGGGGTGCAGCGGCGCAGCAATTGGACGACGCGCACGATCGCCTTCAGCCTGGCGTTCGATCGCCCGATCGCCGCCACGATCGACCTGCCGCCACGCCCGGGCGACGCCGCCAAACGCTATCTGCTCGGCTTCGATCTGGCGCAGGGCCAGGCGCTGCAAGCCAAGGTCGGGCTGTCGACCGTCGATGTCGCGGGGGCGCGGCGCAACCGTGAAAGCCTCGCCGGGTGGAACTTCGCCGCGACACGCGTGGCCGCCGCCGCCGCCTGGGAAAGCCTGCTCGCGCGCGCGACGATCACCGCGCCGCCCGCCCAGCAGCGCATCTTTTACACCGCGCTCTATCACGCCTTTCTCCACCCCAGCGTGATCAGCGACGTGGACGGCCGCTGGCGGGGGCCCGACGGGCAAGTACGCACCGCCGCGCGCGGCTTGCGCTATTCGACGCTCTCGCTGTGGGACACGTTCCGCGCCGCGCACCCGCTCTACACCTTGCTCGTGCCCGAACGGGTGAATGATTTCGTGCAGACGTTGCTCGATCACGCCGAGGCCACCGGGCGGCTGCCGATGTGGACGATCTGGGGCGGCGAGACGGGGACGATGATCGGCGAGCCGGCGATGCCGGTGATCGCCGACGCCTGGGCCAAGGGGTTTCGCGGCTTCGACGGCAGGCGCGCGCTCGCAGCGATGGTGCGCACCGGCCTGGAGGACAATCGCGTCCGCGCCGCCGACGACGTGGCGCTGTCGAGCTGGGCGCAATATGCGCGCTACGGTTATTTTCCCTTCGATCTCGCGGGGGGCGAATCGGTCTCGCGCACGCTCGAGGCGGGGATTCACGACGATGCCACCGCGCGGATGGCGGCGATGCTCGGCGACCGGGAAGTCGCCGCGCGCTTCGCCCAGCGCGCCGAGGCGTGGCGCGCGCTGATGGACCCCGAGACCCGGCTCGCGCGCGGGCGGGACGGCAAGGGCGGCTGGCGCACCCCCTTCGATCCGCTCACCCCCACGTCGCCGCTCAACAATCCGGGCGATTATACCGAGGCGAATGCCTGGCAATATAGCTGGACCCCCGCGCTGTTCGACCCGCCGGGGCTGAACGCGGCGATGGGCGGGCCGCGCGACTTTCGCGCGATGCTCGATCGCTTCTTCTTCGACCTGCCGCCGACCAAGGGCGCCGAATATCTGGGGCAGGAAGCGATGATCGGCCAATATGCCCATGGCAACGAGCCGAGCCATCACATCGCCTGGCTCTATGCGCTCACCGATCGGCCCTGGACGGGGCAGCAGCTCGTGCGGCGGATCGCGACCGAATTTTATCGCGACGATCCGCGTGGGATCATCGGCAATGACGATTGCGGGCAGATGAGCGCTTGGTACGTGTTCGCGACGCTCGGCTTTTATCCGCTCGAGCCGGCGAGCGGGCGCTATGTGCTCGGCGCGCCCTTGGTGTCGCGCGCGCGGCTGCGGCTGGCGGGCGGGCGGCGGCTGGAGATTATGGGCGGGGGTGGCGCCTATGCGCCGGACGCGGTGCTGAATGGGCGGCGGCTCGGCGGCGCGGTGAGCCACGCGGCGCTCGCGCGCGGGGGGACGTTGCGCTTCCTCGCCGCGCCGGTGCCCGCGAACACCGGGGTCGGCGCGGCGCCTTGAACCCGAACCGTTCGCCCCGGGCTCGTCGAAGGGCCGTCCTTAATAGAACAGGGCCTAAACGAACAGCAGCGCCAACGGCAACAGCGTCCCCAGCCCCAAGCCGATCAGGGCGCCGCGCCGGTGCGCGCGCGAGGCCAGCGCGATCGCGATACCGAGCAGGGTCGAGCCGATCAGCCCCAGCGCCATCAGGCCGACGAACGCCTTGAGCGGCCAGGGCGCGAGCCGCGGCGTGCCGGCGGCGGCGGGCGCGGCGGCGCTCGGGGGCGCCGGACGGGGCTTGGCGCGCGCGGGACGCGGCTTGGGGAAATCCTGCTTCTTGTGGAGCATCGCCGCGACCCGCAGCCAAGCGGGCGGGTCATTCTCGCTCTCGTGCAGATCGAAGGTCTGGAGCAGCCCGGTGGCCGTGAAGAACAGGATCGCGGGCGCGAACACCATCCCCAGATACAGGTGAATGCGGCGCAGCGCGCGGAGCGTCGTGGGATTCATCGGTCCTCGGCGGAAGAATCAGGGCGTCCGCCGTCGATAAAGCGATTTCGCGCCAAGGGAAGCGCCGCGCGGGCGGCCGTCCCGTCCCGCGCGCTCAGCCGAGCAGCTCGACCATCGTCGCGACCGCCTTGTCGGTCAGCTGCAGATGCGCGCGCCGCGCGTCGCACGGATCGGGCACGGTGCGCACCAGCCCGCAGCGCGCCAATTGGCGGACCCAGCGCAGCCCCGTCGTTTGCGGCATCCGCGAGGCGATCGCCGCGCTGGTGACGCAAACGCTGTGCCCCGCGCTCGTCTGGATGAACAGATCGAGCATGATGTCCCAGGCGGGATCGCGGAACAGCGCCTCGCACGCGCCGAACAACCGCTCGCGTCGGCGGCGCATGTCGTGAATGCCCTTGGCCCGCACCACCGCCCGGTCGATCGCGCGCGCGGACGGGGCGCGCGCGTCGAGCATGAAGCCCGGCGGCGCGGGCGCGGGCGCGCCGTCGAGCGGATCCTCGGCATCGAGCAGGGCCAGCGCTTCGTCGGCGCGGGGCAGGAAGGTCATGCCATTTCCTCCCGCAGCCGCGCGTAAAAGCCCTCGAGCCGCGCGCGTTGGTCGAGCGTCAACTCGTCGACCGCGCCCTGGCCGAGCCCGGTTTCGGTCAAGAATTCCGAAGGACAGCGGCAATCGACATTGTTGAGATTGGGCGCGAAGCGGCGATAGCCGAGCAACTGGGTGAGCGCGCGCGGCAGGGTCCGCGCGACGGGCGGCGGATAAGCGAGCGCCGGATTTTCGGACGGCAGCAGCCAGGCGGGGGTAAAGCCGAAAATGATCGCGCGCCGATCCGCGTCGCTGCCATTGGCGCCCGCGCCGTGGAGCGTCGAGCCGAGCATCACCAGCGCGTCGCCGCGCCGCATCTCCGCATAGCAGGGCTCGGCCGCCGCGCCCGCGCCGCCGCGATGGCTGCGCGGCCAGACGCGTGTCGCGCCATTATCGACACGGAAATCGGTGAGCGGCCAGAGCACGTTGACGAGATGCTCGGCCTCGCTCGGCGGCACCGGCCACATTTCGCCGTCGCGGTGCGGCACTTGCACCGGCGCGCCGGGATGGACGGCGACACCCTGGGTGAAGCTGAGGCTGATCTCGCTATGCCAGCGGCCGAGCGTGGCGGCGACCACGCCATAGACGAGCGGATCGAGGATCAGCGCGGCGGCGGCGGCGCTGCGCGCGGGCAGCCGCCCGAAGCGCACCGTATGGTCGCCATAGAAGGGACCTTGGCTGAACGGCGTCGTCTCGAACGCCTGGGCGAGATCGTCGGCGACGCTGGCGGCGATCACGGGGGCGACCTGGCGCAGCAGGATCACGCCATCGCGTCGCAACTGCTCGGTCGCGCCGGCGACGTCGGTCGTCGCCGCGTCGAGGGTGGGAAGGCCGCTCATGCGAGCACCGAGGCCGCGGGCGCTTCCTCATGCTCGACCCAGGTGCCCGCGCGGCGCAGCAGCTCGACGGTGCTGTCGTCGATGTCGATGAATAGCGCCGCGAGGTCGAGCCCATCGAATTGCTTCGGCAAACCGAGCGGGCGGCAGCGCCAGCCGGTCGCCGCGACCTTCGACATGAAGGCGACGTCGGTCACGGCGC
This sequence comes from Proteobacteria bacterium SG_bin5, assembly GCA_002083475.1. Classification (GTDB taxonomy): domain Bacteria; phylum Pseudomonadota; class Alphaproteobacteria; order Sphingomonadales; family Sphingomonadaceae; genus Sphingomonas. Next base: position 6,829 of record LWDI01000073.1, on the reverse strand, counting down.
TGAAGCCGGTCAGGCGCGTGGCGGCGGCGTAACGCACCAGCGCGCTCATCAACATGCGGCGCACCTGTACCCGGGCCGACGGCGGGCAATCGGGCGAAATGCAAAGGCGGGTAATTTCCCGGATCGCGGGGTCGCGCGGCGGTGCTTCGGCGCAAAGCGTGGGGAATAGGTCGCCCAGAATGTGCGGTTGGTCGGTTCGCAGCAGTCGAACCGAGCCACGGTGCAGCCCGGTTTCATCGTCGAGGACGACGATATAAACCGCGTCGCCGTGATCATATTGATCGACCTCGAGCCCCGCCAAATGGGTGAGGTTCCATTTGAGCTGATCGATGAACACGCGCTTGCGATCGGCGTGCATGCTTTCGAAGGCGGTCGGCCAGCGAGACCGATCGGCGACGGTGAGGATCCGGATCATAACGCCTCCTGCTGTGATGGGCAGGAGGCTAGGCGCCGATGGTGCGGGCCGCATGTCCCCGAACGGGGGTATTGAAGGCGGTATTGCTAGCCGATCGCGTCGGCCAGGCTGAAATGGCCGTCATAAAGCGCGCGCACGAGCAGTTGCGAGCGCTTGGTCACGTCATAGCGGCGGCGCGCGTCGTCCATATATTTGCCGACGGTATCCTCGGCGATCCCGAGGATATTGGCGATTTCCCAATCGGTCTTGCCGCGCGCGACGAGCACCAGGCAATCGAGCTGGCGCGGGCTGAGCGCGACCGGATCGGGCAACTTCTTGAGCTCGCGTCCTTGGTGGAGCCGCCGCGCCGCCTCGAAAGCGAAGGAGCCGGCGAGTTGGGCGAGCGGCAGCTTCGCCTCGGGGAGCGGCTTGCCATCGGCGACGACGAAGGTCGCGAGCCCGCTCGCCTCGCCGCCGACATGCGCCGGCACCGCGAACCAATCGGCGAGCCCGGCATCCTCGGCCTCGCGCATGATCTCGCGCTGCAGCTCGTTGAGCGCGACATATTGGCCGATCTGGTCGCGGCGAAACCCCACGGCGGTCCGGCGGCTGGCGACATAGACCGGGTCGGTCACGAAATAACGTCTGTCTTGGACGATATCGAGCCAATGGCGCGGATAATTGCTGAGCGCCACCATCGCCTCGGGGCGCACCATGTCGCGCCGGAAGAGCGAGACATAATCGAAGCCGAGCGTTTGCGTGAGTTCCGACAGCAGCGCGAGCAGATCATCATCCGATTCGACGCGATAGGTCGATTCGATGAAGCGGTTGAGATCCTGCAATTCGGTCATGTCGCCGTCTCCGACCTAGCTGGAATGGCGCGATCGCCCGAGCCGAAACGCGGGCGCTGCCACCATGACCCCCTCCTAGCGGGGCGAAGCGTTGCGGCGGCCGTTCTAGCAGGTCAATTTACATTTGCGACACATAGCCATCGTCCTCCCCCAACGAAACCCGCATCGCGCGCGACCTTGGGCCAGAAGCGCCGTCCACCCGCGACCGATCGTTACGCGCTGGTTATGTCGGGGGCGTCGTGGCGAAAGCAAGGGGTTAGGGCGAATTTCCGGCGTACGACGAATGGCCCCTGACTAGGTGCGCCAAAGGGCGTCCAAGGCGTGATGGCCGCCACCGTCGAACGACGGTGGCGCCAGGTCCATCGGGGCGGCCCGAACGGGTGCGTGGATCGATCGCGGCGATTATTTGATCGCGGCGAGGCCTTCGCCCAATTTCTTCAGCGTCTCGTCGGTCAGCTGGCCGTTCGAGAGCGGCTGGATCTGGTTGAAGCTCATCGCCTTGATCTGCTCGTAGAACGGATTCTGCGTGATGTCGGTTTGCAGCACCTGATCGAGCACCGCCTTGGCCTTGGGATTGGCGACGAGCGTTTCGAGCGGGGTGTCGAGGGTGAGCGCGGTCGCCGCCGGCGTCGTGCCGGTGGTGCCGGCGGCGGGCGCAGGGTTGGTCGCGCTCGCCACGGGCGCGGTCGCGCCTGCTTGTTGAGCCGCCGCGGGGACGGAGAGAATGATCATGGACGCAGCGGTAACCAACAGCTTCATGCACGGCCTCGAGCTTTTGCCGACGACTTGAGTCGCCCGAGGCCAAATTGCCGTAAGTCTTCGCGCGGCGACAGCGGTTAAATGTCGCAGTGTGTAACGATTGCGGCCAAACGTGTTGAATGCCCGCCTAAAGTCCCTCGACCGGGCGGCGGCGAGCGTGGCGTCAGTTGGGCCGCGCGATCCCGGCGATGGCGCGGTCGACCAGCGGCTTGTCGGCATCGGCGCCGTGGCGCTCGCCGATCAACCGCGCGGCGGCCTGAGCGGCGGCGCGTGCGGCCTGGGCGCGGACATCGGCGATCGCGCCGCGTTCGGCGGCGGCGATCTTGTCCTCGGCCATTTTGCTGCGGCGCGCGATCAACTCGGCTGCGTCGTGCTCGGCCTTGGCGAGCATCGCTTGGGCATCGGCCTCGGCTTGCGCCACGATCGCGGCGGCGTCGCCCGCGCTCGCTTGCGCGCGCGCCCGCGCCTCCGCGAGCAGCGCCTCGGCTTCGGCGCGGATCGCCTTGGCCTCGTCGAGCTGGCGCCGCGTTTCGGCGATGCGCCCGTCGAGCGCCTCGACGATCTTTTGCGGCGCCTTGGCGACGAAAATCGCGAGCAACAAGAAGATGGTGAGCCCGACATAGACCCAGCCTTCCGAGCCCAGCCCGAGCAAGGTCGCCTCGGGATGCGCCCCTTCGACCGAGACGGCCAGTGTGTGGAGCATGTCGGTCTCCCTCAGGCGGCCAGCGCCGCGCGCGCGGCGGCATGGGCTTCGGCGGGGGCGGGGGCCGCGCCGGTCAATTTCTCGACGATCGCCGCCGCGGCTTCGGCGGCGACGCTTTCGATCTCGGCGAGCGCGCGGGCGCGCGCGGCGTCGAGTTCGGCTTGAGCGGTCTGCGCCTTGGCGTCGAGCGCCGCGCCCGCCTGGGCGAGCCGGCCCTCCAGCGCCTTGCTCGCATCGGCGCGCGCCGTGCCGAGCGTCGCGCGCGCGCGTTCCTGCGCGGCGGCGACGCCCGCGTCATGCGCGGCCTTGAGCGTGTCCGCCTCGGCCTTGGCGCTCTCGGCGGTGACGAGATCGCCCTTCACCTGATCCTCGCGCGCGTTCATCACGCGGCCCAGCCTGGGCAAAGTGGTCTGGACGACGCCGAAATAGAGGATCGCGAAGAAAATCGCGAGCCAGATCAGCTGCGGCCAGAATACGTTCGCGAAATCAAATTGAGGCATGGTCTCGCCACTTCACCCGAGAATTACGAGAAGGCGAGCGCGAGCGCGACGACCGCCGCGATCAGGCCGAGCGCTTCGGTCACCGCGAAGCCGAAGATCAGCCGGCCGCCCATCTTGGCGTCCGCTTCGGGGTTGCGCAGCGCGCCGTTCAGATATTGGCCGAAGATCGAGCCCACGCCGATCGCGGCGAGACCCGCGCCCATCGCGGCGAGGCCCGCACCGATCTTGGCAGCAGTTGCGACGTCCATGAAAAAACCCTTTCCGTTGGCAAAGTTTAGTGAAGGTTGATCGCGTCGTTCAAATAAATCGACGCGAGCAGCGCGAAGACATAGGCCTGCACCACCGCGATCAGCACCTCGAGCGCGGAGAGCGCGATGTTCACGCCCAAGGGCAATAGCCCGAAGACATAAGGCAGCGCGCCGAACGAGCCGAGCGCCACGACGAAGGTGCCGAACACCTGCAGCAGCACGTGCCCCGCCGTCATGTTCGCGAACAAGCGGATCGCGAGCGTGAACGGGCGCGACAGGAACGAGAGGAACTCGATCACGAACACGAACGCGCCGAGCAACACATTGGTGTCGTGTGGCCAGAAGAGCGAGAAGAAGTGCAAGCCGTGGCGCAGGAAACCGACCACCACCACCGTGACGAACACGATCATCGCCAGGCCAAAGGTGACCGCGACATGGCTGGTGGGCGTGAACGCGCCGACCCAGGGGATGAGCCCGAGCAAATTGCACGCCAGCACGAACAGAAAGATCGAAAAGATCAAGGGCGCATAGCGCCGGCCTTCGGGCCCGACATTGGTATCGAGCATGTCGCGCACGAAATCATAGACATATTCGACCGCCGCCTGCCAGCGCGTGGGCACCAGCCGCGGCCGCGCGGTGCCGACGAACAGGAAGATCGACACCAAGGCGAGCGCGACCAGCATCCACAGCGAGGAATTGGTGAACGATGCGTCCAAGCCCCCAATCGTCAATTGATGGAGCTTGGTGACCGTGAACTGATGCATCGGGCTGGCCAAGGCTTACCTCTTATCCTCGCTGGTGTCGGCGTCGAATTGCGCCGAGGTCTGCATCGCGCGTCGCGTGCCGGCGGCGAAGCCGAGCACGAGCAGGACGATCATCGCCCAAGGCCGCGTGCCGAGCCCGGCATAGCTATCGATCGCCCAACCGAGCGCCGCCGAGACGAGCACCGCGCCGACGAATTCGATCCCCACCGCCCAGCCGCGCCCTTCGGCGCGAGCGGCCGCGCGAGACTCGCCGATGCCCGCCGCGGCCTTGGCGCGCGCAATTCGGGCGTCAAGCTCATCGGGTCGGTTCTGGCGATCGTCAGCCAACGCGCGCATTCTCATCCTGGTAGAAAAACGCCGCCCGGCGGATGCCTGGGCGGACGCCTCTGCATGCGACGTTTGCGTGACTACCCCCGTCGCGGCGCCCGTTTAGAAAGGGCGGGGGGGCGAGTCAACCATGGGCGACGGGGCGGGGATCGACGGCCTGCGCGCTCACAAACAGCGCGGGTCGCGCTCGGGCGGGGCGGCGGTGCGCGTTTTCCATTCGCCGCCGGGGGTGCGATATTTCTCGCCCGGCGCGGTCTTGGCGATCAGGTTGCAGCCCGAGACGAAGGCGAATTGCTCGACGGTCGAGCCGTCCTTCGCGCTTTCGGCATAAGCCGCCTTGCGCTGCAAATTGATGTCGGCGACGAGCCGGCGCAGCGCGTCGGTGGGCGCGCCGACGATGCCGAGATAGCCGTCGGGCTGCTCGCCGATCTGCCCCTTGGCGCGCGCCTCGGCATAAGCGGGGTCGCGCTGCGCGAGCGCGGGGGCGGCGAGCGTGGCGACGCTCAAAGCGATCAACCTCAAAGCGATCAACAAGGCACGCATCAAAAAATCCCCGGTTTCTGCTGAATCAAATCCTTGGCCTGGCTGTCGAGCCGATAGACCACTTGCTGGGTGATGTTGATGTTCAAATTGATGACGATCGGCTTGTCGGGCGCGGCGACGTTGACGCATCCCCCGATCGGCACCCCCAGCACCAGCACCCATTTCTTCACTTCGGCTCTCCTTGTGGCACGTCCTGGCTTGCCCCGCGCTGAACGCCGCGTTCGACCGCGCGCTGCTCCTCGCGCAGCTCGTCGAGATGGCGCTCGATGAGCCGCGTCGGGTCGTAATAATCGGCGACGCTTCCCAGCAATTGGCGGAAGGGCGCCGAGACGCGCACGTTGAACAGCAGCGGCAGGCGCTGCAAGCGGCGGATCAGGAAATTGCTCTTGGCGCCTTGCCCCTGGCGCACCCCGGCGAAGCGGATGTCGGTGATCATCTCGCCTTCCAGCGGGCCGTTGAGATCGATCTCCAAGTCGCGATAGGCGAGCGATTTCAGCGACTGGAAGGCAAGATTGCCCCAAAAGCCCAGATCGCGCTGCGAGACTTCGCCGACATAAGCGATCGTCCCCCCGCCCTGGCGCATTTTCAAATGCCCGCCGACGATCCGCCCGCCATGCTCGTCGAAGATCATCGGCAAAGTGCCGTCGACCACGCCGGTCGCGTTGAGATTCTTGAAATCGAAGCTTTGCAGGAAGCGCGCGGCGTCGACGCCTTCGAGGCGGAAGGTCAGCCGCCGCTCGGCCGCTTGCGCGAAATCGAGCAGGCTCGGCTCGAGCACCAGCGCGCCCCCCGCGAAGGGCCAGCGCCCGCCCTCGACCGCGACGCGCTGGTCGGCGAGCGTCTGGTAGCGCACGACGCCCCCCGTCACCGGCACGCCGGGATTGACGCTCGCGATCGTCGCGGTCTGGCCGGGGGCGCTCACCAGATCGAGCAGATCGGTGAAATGGATCGCGCCGCTCACCCCCTGCACCGGGCCGAAGGCGGCGGCGAGGCTCAGATCATCCGCGCGGAAATCGCCGCTGCTGCGCACCGTGTCGCCGCGCCAATCGATCCGCCCCGCGCCACGCACCGTGCCGGCGACGAGCGAGATCACGCCATAGGTGACGGGCGTCAGCGCCTCGGGCTGGAGCGTGGGGCCGAAGGTGACGCCCGGAACGCTGAGATCGGCATGGCCGGTCGCCTCGCCCAGATGATGGGCGAGCGCGACCTCGGCCACCCGCACGCCGCGCGCGGGGGTGACGAGCGTGCCGGTCGCGGCGAGGCGATCGTCCGCGAGCGTGAGCGTCACGTCCTTCGCGATCAGCTGGCAGAAGCGCGGGCGATCATCGGGATCGCCCAGATAATGGCCGTCGTCGGGGCAGAATTTGGGGTGGCTTCGGTCGGAGACGCGCAGCGCCCCGCTCGCGGTGAGCGCGCCGTCGGCAAAGCGCCAGGCACCCGCGCTTTGATCGAGCCGCAGCGGCACTTGCGCGATTTGAGCGCCGCCGCCCGTGAAGTCGCCGCGCGCCCCGTCGCGGTCGAGCGCGCCGGCGAGCGTTTCGAAGCCGAGCCGCGTCGCGCGCTCGCCCGCGCCGAACTGCGCGCGCGCATCGGTGAGCGCGAAGGCGCGGGTCGCGAGATCGATGCGCGCCTGATCGGCGGCGAGCGCGACGGGGGTGTCGCCGATCGTGCCGCTGAGCATGGGCGCGGCGATCCGCGCCGCGCCGCGCACGCCGCCCGCGGTCACGCGCGCCAGCGCCG
>LWDI01000072.1:562-36666 GCA_002083475.1 Proteobacteria bacterium SG_bin5 | reverse complement strand
ACGCGGCGACCAGCGCGGCGCGATCGGCGGGGGTCGCCTGCAGCCAGGGCGCGCCCACCGCGAGCCGTGCCATCAGCGCCAGATCGAAGCTGCGATCGATCACCGGGCCGATCTGCGCCGCGCGGCCGCTCTGCCCCAGCTTGGCGCCGCCCTTCATGATCGCGAGCAAGCCCTCGTCGAGCGCCTCGACCGGCGCCTTGGGATCGCTCTGCGCGAACGCGGGGCTGGCGAGCGCCAGGCTGGCGACGAGCGCGGGAAACGAGATGCGCATGAAATTAGCTCCTTGCGTGATGACGTCGATAGGTTCGGCCCGGGGTGGCGTCTAGCGCAAACCCCCGGGGCGCGACCGATGTGGCGCGATAGGGCACCCAAGCTGAACCTTTACCGTCTGGATTTCAATATTGGCCTTTGCCATGGGCGGCGCGCCCCCCTTTTCTTTGCGCCGCCGCCCCCTAAAATGAGCCTTCGCCTCGAAGCTCGAGGGCGGACGCGGCAAGGGAAGGCCACGATCCTGCCCGAATGTTCGGCAAAAGGGCAGCATGGCAGCATCCGGGGGTAAGGAAAGGGCTCGTCCTTGGAAGTGATTTTGGCGAAGCCGCGCGGTTTTTGTGCCGGGGTCGTGCGGGCGATCGAGATCGTCGAGCGCGCGCTGGAGCGATATGGCGCGCCCGTCTACGTACGGCATGAGATCGTCCATAACCGCCATGTGGTGAACAAGTTGCGCCGCAAGGGCGCGATTTTCGTCGACGAGCTGAGCGAAGTGCCCGATGGCGCGCGCACCATCTTTTCGGCGCACGGCGTCTCGCGCGCGGTCGAGCAGGAGGCGGCGGCGCGCGGTCTGCCGGTGATCGACGCGACCTGCCCGCTCGTCACCAAGGTCCATATCCAGGGCCGCCGCTACGCGGGCCAGGGGCGCGTGATGGTGTTGATCGGCCATGCGGGCCATGCCGAGGTCGAAGGGACGATCGGCCAGATCGGCGCGCCGGTGCATCTGGTGTCGAGCGAGGCCGAGGTCGCCGCGCTGCCGATCCCGCGCGAGGCGCCGGTCGCCTATATCACGCAAACGACATTATCGGTCGACGACACGCGCGGGATCATCACCGCGCTCGAGGCGCGCTTCGCCGATCTCGCCGGCCCCGCCACTACCGAGATTTGCTACGCGACCCAGAACCGGCAGAGCGCGGTGCGCGATCTGTGCCGGGTGGTCGATCTGCTGCTGGTGGTCGGCGCCGAGAATAGCTCGAACAGCAACCGGCTGCGCGAAATCGGCCTGGACGAGGGGCTGCCGAGCTTTCTGGTCGCCGATGGCGACGCGATCGACCCGGCCTGGTTCGAAGGGGTCGAGACGGTGGGGCTCACCGCCGGCGCCTCGGCGCCCGACGAATTGGTCGATAGCGTGATCGCGGCGCTGCGCCGGCGCGGCCCGGTGTCGGTCTCGCAGCTCGACGGCATCGAGGAAAAGGTGGAATTCAGCCTGCCGGTTGAGCTAAGGCACGCCCCCAAAGCCGAAGCGCCGCGCATCCCCGCGCGGGCGTCGGCGGCATAGGATTAGAACGCACATGGGTCTTCCGCTCAGTCAAGTCGCGCGCATCGGCCGTTACACCGTCGTCAAGCATCTGTCGGGCAAGAAATATCCGCTGGTGCTGATGCTCGAGCCGCTGCTGCGCTGCAACCTCGCCTGCGCCGGCTGCGGCAAGATCGATTATCCCGATCCGATCCTCAATCAACGCCTCAGCTTCCAGCAATGCATGGACGCGATCGACGAATGCGGCGCGCCCGCCGTCTCGATCGCGGGTGGCGAGCCTTTGCTCCACCGCGAAATGCCCGAGATCGTGAAGGGCTATATCGCCAAGAAGAAATTCGTCATCCTCTGCACCAACGCGCTGCTGCTGAAGAAGAAGATCGACGCTTACACCCCGTCGCCCTTCTTCACCTGGTCGATCCATTTGGATGGCGACAAGGGCATGCACGATCATTCGGTGTGCCAGGAAGGCGTTTACGAAACCGCGATCGAGGCGATCGATCTGGCGCGGTTGAAGGGTTTCCGCGTCCAGATCAACTGCACCGTGTTCGACGGCGCCGATCCCGAGCGGCTGGCGCGCTTCTTCGATTTGATGGAGGAAAAGGGCGTCGAGATCACCATCTCGCCCGGCTATGCCTATGAACGCGCGCCCGATCAGGAACATTTCCTGAGCCGCGAGCGGACCAAGAATTTCTTCCGCGAAGTCTTCAAGCGCGGCAACGGCGGCAAGGCCTGGACCTTCACCAACTCGCCCTTGTTCCTGGATTTCCTCGCCGGCAACCAGACCTATGAATGCACCCCCTGGTCGATGCCGCTGCGCACCGTGTTCGGCTGGCAAAAGCCCTGCTATCTGGTGGGCGAAGGCTATGCCGACAGTTTCGCCGAGCTGATGGACGGCACCGATTGGGAGCAATACGGCGTCGGTAAGTACGAGAAATGCTCGAACTGCATGGTCCATTGCGGGTTCGAGGGGACGGCGGCGACCGACTCGATCAAGCGCCCGTGGAAGCTCGCGCAACTCGCGCTGAGCGGCATCCGCACCGAAGGCCCCTTCGCCCCCGACATCGACATTTCGAACGCCCGCCCGGCGCAGGACGTGTTCTCGGGCCATGTCGAGCGCGAGCTGGAGAAGATCAAGGCGGCGGACCCGGAGGGGTATAAGCGGGTGGCTTACGCGAAGTAAGCGAACCGCGAACGCCGCTTAGCGAGTGAACAGCGTCGCCCCTGCGAAGGCAGGGGCCTTTTGCCACGGTCGCGCGTCACGAGCTTGAGGTCCCAGCTTGCGCTGGGACGACGCCGTTTGGTTATTGTTTCTGTTCTAAGGCCGCCACCGCCGCCGCCACCCGCTCGAGCGCCTTGAAGGCCGCCCCCGCGCTCTTCGCCGTCCGCAGCAGCGCCGGGAGCTGGCCGGGGCGCGCGGCGAGCGAGGCGAGGACGCGGCCGAGCGCCACCTTGCCGTCGGGGCGCATGCCGACTTGCGCGGCCGGCGGCAGGCTTTCGTCGGCGCGGTCGGAGATGGTGCGGGCGAAGGCGAAGGGTAGGTTGGCGGCGCGCGCGACGCGGGCGGCGATGTGCGATTCCATGTCGACGATGGTCGCGCGGGTGGCGGCATAAAGCGCGGCCTTGGCGGAAGCCTCGGCGACGATCGCGGGGGCGCCGGTCACCGTGCCGAGGCGGGCTTCGGGGAGTGCCTCGCGCAGATAATGGGCGATCGAGCTTTCGGGCGGGCCGAGCACGATCGCCCCCGCCGCGAGCGCCGGATCGAGCGCGCCAGCGACGCCCGCCGAGAGGATGAGCGTCGCTTGACCGGCGCGGGCGCGCAGTTCCGCCTCGAGCCGCGCCGGATCGCCGCCGCCGGCGACGGCGGTGAGGCCGAGCCGTTCGAAAATCCCGGCTTCGGCGCGCAGGCCGCAGGCGATGAGGATCATGGGCGATTACAGCTCGGCATCGTCATGCCGGGCTTGGCCCGGCATCCACCGGCGTGCCCGGTTTTCCGGCCGACGGACGAGAACCACCGTGGACCCCGGACCAAGTCCGGGGTGACGGGGGGTGTTTCGCGAGAACCCGATCCTCCCCGTTTACGGGGAGGGGGACCATTTGCCGCATGGCAAATGGTGGAGGGGGAGCGGTTCGGCGCGAATCGCTTCTGCTTGCCCGCCCCCTCCGTCAGCGCTTCGCGCTGCCACCTCCCCATGAATGGGGAGGATTTGGCGATGCGCCTCACATCCCCCATGCGACCCGCGGGTCGTTCGCGCGCTTCAAATTGCGGTAGCGCGCCACCGCCCACAGCGGGAAATATTTCGGATAGCCGTGGTAGCGCAGATAAAACACGCGCGGGAAGCCGCCGCCGGTATAATGTTCCTGCCCCCACAGCCCGTCTTCGTCCTGATGCGCGATCAGCCAGGCGACCCCGCGCTCGACCGAGGCGCTTTCGACGCGCCCCGCTGCCATCAGCGCGAGCAAAGCCCAGCCGGTTTGCGACGCGGTCGAGGGCGCCGGCTCATAGCCCGCATAATCGAGCTTATAGCTGTCGCAATCCTCGCCCCAGCCGCCATCGGGGTTCTGAATTTCCTCCAGCCAATCGGCCGCGCGGGCGATGCTCGGATGATCGGCGCCGAGCCCCGCCGCGTTCAGCGCGCACAGCACCGACCAGGTGCCGTAGATGTAATTCACCCCCCAGCGCCCGAACCAGCTGCCGTCCGCCATCTGCTCCTTGGCGAGATATTGAATCGCCGCTTGCATCCGCGGGCTCTCCAAAGGCTCGCCGCGCTGGGCGAGCATCGAGACGCAGCGCGCGGTGACGTCGGCGGTCGGCGGATCGAGCAAGGCGCCGTGATCGGCGAAGGGGATGTTGTTCAGATAATCGTACGTATTGTCGGCGTCGAACGCGCCCCAGCCGCCGTTCTTCGATTGCAGCCCCACGGTCCATTCGATGCCGCGATCGATCGCCTGGTCATAGCCGCCCGCGCCGACACCGGCGGGCGCGAGCTTGTCCTTGGCGCGGTCCATCGCCATCACGACCACGGCGGTATCGTCGAGATCGGGATAATGATCGTTGCGATATTGGAAGGCCCAGCCGCCGGGGCGCACTTCGGGCTTGTCATCGGCCCAATCGCCTTTCAGGTCGAGCACTTGCAGCGGCTTGAGCCATTCGAGCCCTGCCTTGGCGCGCGCCTCATTCTCTTCGCCGCCCGCCTCGAGCATCGCATGCGCGGCGAGCGCGGTATCCCACACCGGTGAGACGCAGGGCTGGCAATAGGCCTCGTCGTCCTTGATCACGAGCAGCTTTTCGACCGAGGCGCGGGCGATCGCGCGGTGCGGGTGATCCTCGGGATAGCCCAGGCAATCGAACATCATCACGCTGTTCGCCATCGCCGGATAGATCGCGCCCAGCCCATCCTCGCCGTTCAGCCGCTCGACGACGAAATCGACGCAGTTGGCGATCGCGCGGTCGCGGCTGCGCTGGGGCCAGACGGGCTCGACCGTCTTGAGCACCTTGTCGATCGCGCCGAAGAACAATTGCCAATGGCGCTTGGCGCCCGCGACATTGCTTTTGAGCGGCGCGGCCTTGACGGTGTAAAGCTCGTCGACCCGCACCGCGCGCGGATTCCGGGCGAGCGGTTTCTTCACCCCCAGCACGAGCAAGGGCACGATCACGGTGCGCGCCCAATAGCTCATCTTGGAGAGATGCACCGGGAACCAGCGCGGCAGCAGGATCAGCTCGGCGGGCATCGTCGGGATCACGTCCCACGATCCCGCGCCATAGAGCGCGAGCTGGATGCGGGTGAAGACGTTCACCGCCGCCGCCCCGCCGGCGCGGTGGATCGCGGCGCGGGCGCGCGCCATGTGCGGGGCGTCCGGCGAATCGCCGATCATCTTGAGCGCGAAATAAGCCTTCACACTGGCTGACACGTCGAACGCGCCGCCGTGGAACAGCCCCCAGCCGTCATGCTCGGCCGATTGGATGCGGCGCAGATAGCGGGCGATCTTGGTCTCCAGCACCAGATCATCGGGCTCGCCGAGGAAATGGCGGAGCAGAATATATTCGGCCGGGATGGTGCAATCGGCCTCCAGCTCGAACACCCAATGGCCATCGTCGCGCTGCAGCTCGCGCAAGGCGGCGGCGGCGCGATCGGCGGCGCGATCGGCTTGGGAGACGAGGTCTTGGGTCAATAGCTCTACGGACATGACCGCGCTCCTTAGACGATTGCGGCAGCCTGTGCCAATTGCGCGGCGGTAACACCGGAACGAAGCGCGCCTTCGATCGTTGCGGGCAGCTTCGTCTGGGTCCAATCCCCGGCGAGGAACAGATTGCGCCACTTTGTGGCGGCGGCGGGGCGCAAGCCGTCCTGTTCGGGGGTGGCGGCGAAGGTCGCGCGTTTTTCCTTCACGATTTGCCAGGCGGGCATCGGCGCTTGCAGGTTCAGCGTCTTGCCGATCTCTGCCCAAAACAGGCGGGCGAGCGTTTCGCGATCCTGATCGACGATCGCATCGGCGGCGCTGACCGTGACCGACAGGCGATCGGGAAAGGCGAAAATCCACTCCGCCGTGCCGCCGACGACGCCGATCAGCAGCGGCGCGCCGGGCGGGGCGGGGTGAGCGAAATGGGCATTGACGATCGCGCGGAACGCGTTCGGCGCGGCGAGGCCCGGGACCAGGCTCTGCGCGACCCAGGCGGGCACCGCGAGCACCACCGGGCCTTCCACCGCTTCGGCGCCGTCGGCGAAATCGAGCCGCGTTACCTCGTCCCCCTCGAACTCCAAGGCACGCAACCGGCGGCCGGTGTCGAACCGCGCGCCCTTCAGCTTCAGCCAATCGAGCGCGGGCTGGACGAAGGTGGCGGCGAGGGTGGGATGGGCGACGCGCGGCATCGTCGCCGCCCCGCCGCGCGCGAGCGACTGGCGCACAACGGCGGCGGCGAGATCGGCCGAGGCCTCGGCGGGCGCGGTGTTGAGCGCGGAGACGAGCACGGGTTCGAGCAACCGCTCCCACAGCAGGCCGCGCGGCGCCACCCGGTCGGTCACCGTATCGCCGCGCTTGCCGATCAGCAGCTTGGCGAGCGCGAGGTGAGCGGCGACGCCCGCGCCCGGCACCCGCCGATCGCGCGCGAACAGCCACCAGGGAAGACGCCCCGCATTGGGACGAAACGCCCAGCGCGCGCCGCTGCGCAAATCGATGAAGGGGAAGTCGGCGCCGTCCGGCCCCGTCAGCCGGTCGCTCGCGCCGATCGTCGCCAGATAGCGCGCGACCGTCTGATTGCCCGAAAGCACCAGATGATTGCCATTGTCGATCGTGAGCCCCAGCTGCGCGTCGTAATAGCTGCGGCAGCGCCCGCCCGCCTGCGCCGCGCCGTCGACCAGCCGCACGCGATAGCCGGCGCGCGCCAGCTCGACCGCGGCCGAAAGCCCCGCGAGCCCCGCGCCAATCACATGCGCGACGCGGCTCAACGCACCGCCATCAAGCGCAGCACGGTGAAGATCAGCGCCAGCTTGTTGACCTTGATCCGCCGGCGCGGCGGCGCCCAGCCCTCGCGCTCCATCCGGCTCAGGATTTTCTCATAGACCGCGCCCATCAAGCGCGGCGCGATCAAATGCCCCTTGGGGCGCGCTTTCAGAATCGCATGGGCGGCGGCGAAATGCTCATGCGCTTTCACCGCCAAGGCGCGCGCCGCGTGATCGACGCGGGGATCGCGCGCGAGTTCGGCCGGGGTGGTCGGCTCGATGCCCGCCGCCGCCAGATGTTCGCGCGCGAGATAGACGCGGCCGATCGCCGCATCCTCGTCGATATCGCGCAAGATATTGGTGAACTGCAGCGCGCGGCCGAGATGATGCGCGAGGTCCAAGCCCTGCTGCGGCGCCATCCCGAAGATTTTGACCGACAGCCGCCCGACCGCGCTCGCCACGCAATCGCAATAATAATCGAGCGTCATGAAATCGGGCCAGCGGATGTCGCGCTCGACGTCCATCAACATTCCGTTGATCACCGCGTGGAAATCGGTGCGGTTGAGCTGGAAACGCTCGACGGCCTCGGCAACGAGCGCGGCGCGGCCCGGATCGCCGCCGGCGTAGAGCCGGTCGATATCGGCGCGCCAGGCTTCGAGTTCGGCGCGGCGGCCTTCGGCGTCGCCCTGTTGATCGTCGGCGATGTCGTCGACCGCGCGGCAAAAGGCATAGACGGCATACATCGCCTCGCGCTCGGCCTTGGGGAGCACGCGCATGCCCGCATAGAAGCTGCTGCCCGAGACTTGCGCCTGGAGCGCGGCGGGGGTGGTGTTGGGGTTCATCCGAACGCGCGCCCCAGCGCCGCGCGCGCCGCGATCCACGCCATCCGCGCCTTGGAATGGTGGACGCGCTCGCTCAGCGGATCGGCGGTGCGCAGGCGCCGCGCGAGGCTTTCGGCGAGCGCCTGGATCGCGGCGACCTCCATCGCCAGCCTTTTGTCGCGAATGTCGCGAGCGAAGCGCGCCGATTGCTGGAGCAAGCCTTGGGTGAGCCGCGCGCATTCGCCGATCGCGGCCTTGAGCCCCGGCGTCGCGCGCTCGGCCCCCAAATCCTCGACCCGCGCGCCCGAGCGCGCGAGCAGATCGAGCGGAATATACACGCGGTCGATCCGCCGATAATCCTCGCCGCAATCCTGCAAATGGTTGATCACCTGGAGCGCGGCGCACAGAGCGTCGTTCGCCGCCCAGGTCGCGCGATCCTCGCCATGGACGTCGAGCACGTAACGCCCGACCGGCATCGCCGAGACGCGGCAATAATCGATCAACTCCGCCCAATTGGCATAGCGGCTGACGGTGCAATCACGCTCGAAGGCGGTGAGCAGATCGAGGCCGTGCTGCGGCGACAGGCGATATGCCTCCAGCACCCCGCGCAGCGCCAGCGCTTCGGGATCGGCCTCGCTGGTGCCGGCGAGCGTTGCGCGCATCGCGCTGAGCAAGGCGAGCCGTTCCTGGGGGCTGGCGTGCTCATTGTCGGCGACGTCGTCGGCGGCGCGGGCGAAACGGTAAAAGGCCATGATCGGCGCGCGGTGCCGGGGCTTCACCAGCCAGGAGGCGACGGGGAAATTCTCGTCCTTATGCCCTTTGCCCGAGGCGAGCGCGGCGGCGCTGAGCGTCTCGCTCGTCATGCGCGCGCCCCCATCGCGGCCTGCGCGCGCCCCTTCCACATGCCGCCCTTGCCGCGCCAAAAGGCGAGCGCCGAGGCGAAGGTCGCGCCCGCGTAAAAAGCCGCGACCACCGGCAGCGCGAGGCCCCAGAGCGGCGAGCGCCGATAGAAATGCAGCATCGGTTGAAAGGCGATCGCCATCAGCCCCCAGGCCCCCAGTCCAAGCCCGCGCGCATAGCCTTGGCCGAACAGCGCGAGCAAGACCGGCGCGAGATAGAGCAAGGCGAGCCCGAGCAAAGTGCCGAGCAGCAGCAGCGGCGAATAGCCGAGCTGGGCATAGGCCGAGCGCGAAATCATCGCGCCGACCGAGCCCCAAGTCTCATAGCGCCGGATCGAGACCGAGCGGTTGGTGAGCCCCAGCCACACCCGGCCCTGCTTCGCCATCAGCGCGCCGAACGCGCAATCGTCGATCAGCGCATCGCGCACCGCCGCGATGCCCCCCGCCGCCTGGAGCGCGTCGCGCCGCGCGAGCATACAGCCGCCCGCCGCCGCGCCGGTCTTCCCCCGGTTCACCGCGCCGAAGGGGTAGAGCATCTGGAAGAACCAAACGAACGCCGGGATCAGCGCGCGCTCGGCAAGGCTCTCGCACCGCAGCCGCGCCATCAGCGACACGAGCACGCGGTCGTCGCGCACCGCGCGGGTGACGAGCGAGCGCAAGGTGTCGGGGGCGTGCGCGATATCGGCGTCGGTCAGCCAGAGATAATCGGGCGTCCCCGCCGCCGCGATGCCCTGGTGCACCGCCCAGAGCTTGCCCGTCCAGCCCGGGGCGAGCGGGGCGCCGCTCAGCACCGTCAGCCGGTTGGTGTCGAGCGCGGCGGCGCGGGCGAGTTCGGCGGTGCCGTCGCTGCTATTGTCGTCGACCAGGATGATGCGGAATTCGCCCGGATATTTCTGCGCGACCAGGCTGCCGATCGCGCGCGCGATCACCTCGGCCTCGTCGCGCGCGGGGACGATGGCGGTGACGCTCGGCCAGCGCATCGGTTCGTTGGGGATGTCGAAATGGTCGCGCTCGCGCGTCCACCAGAAGCGGTGGCGCAGGAAAACGAGCACCACCCAGGCGGTGAACGCCGCCGCGCCGATGCCGAGCGCGATCATGCGATCTTCCCCGCCGCGCGAAACCAGGCGATCGCCTCGCCCAGCGCCTCGATCGAGGGGCGCGCGCGATAGCCCAAGTCGCGCGCCGCCTTGGCCGAGCTGAAGAACATGTTGTGCGCCGCCATTTTGAGCGAATCGACCGTGAGGAAAGGGTCGCTCTTGCCGGAGAGGCGGCACCAGGCTTCGTTGGCATAAGCCAGCGGAAACAGCGGCGCGCGCGGCAGGCGCGTCGTCGGCGGCCGGCGCCCGACCAGCCCGGCGATGGCGGCGAGCATGTCCCCCAGCCGCACGTCCTCGCCGCCCAGAATATAGCGCTCGCCGATCCGCCCCTTTTCGAGCGCGAGCAAATGCCCGGCGGCGACATCGTCGACATGGACGAGGTTCAAGCCGCTCTCGACATAAGCGGGCATTTTGCCGTTCGCCGCCTCGATCACGATCCGCCCGGTGGGGGTGGGCTTCACGTCGCGCGGGCCGATCGGGGTGGAGGGGTTGACGATCACCACCGGCAGCCCTTGCGCCGCCATCGCCTCGACCAGCCGCTCGGCGACCACTTTCGAGCGCTTATACGCGCCGACCGCTTGCTCGGGGGTCGCGGCGCGCGTTTCGTCGGCGGCGCCTTGGGGCAGCGGCTTCAGCGTCGCGACGCTCGAGGTATAGACGATGCGTTCGACCCCGGCGTCGCGCGCGGCGGTCATCACATTTTCGGTCGAGACGCGATTGTTGCGGACGATTTCCTCGGGATCGGGTGCCCAGATGCGGTAATCGGCGGCGACGTGAAAGGCATAGCGCACGCCGCGCATCGCCCGCGCGACCGAGGCGCCGTCGCGCAGATCGCCCTCGGCCAGTTCGGCGTCGAGCCCGGCGAGGTTGGTGCGGTCGCTCGTCGCCCGCACCAGCAGCCTGAGCCGCGCGCCCCGCGCCGCGAGCGCGCGCGCGACCGCCGCGCCGACGAACCCGCTCGCACCGGTAACCAGGATCGGATCGCGGCCAAAGTCCATCGCGCCGCTCTAGCCGCGCGATCGGGACAGGGGAAGAGCGGGGAAAGCCGGAGTTGGGGCGCGCAGGATCGGTGGCGCTACGCTAATTCCTCCCCGTTCACGGGGAGGATTTGCCGTCATCGTCCTTCTTTTGACCCTTCCGCCCTATCCGCGCCACAGTCGGCGCGCCAAGCAAAGTCCCGAGTTGGCGGGCGGCGAAAGCTGCGCTAACGCTCCGCGCTCGATAACGGTTCACACGGCTCAAGGATCTTGCCGCTTATGATGCGCTCGCTTTTCCTCCAGGCGCCCTCTTTCGATGGCTATGACGGTGGCGCCGGGTCGCGCTATCAGGCCAAGCGCGAAATCCGCAGCTTCTGGTATCCCACCTGGCTCGCCCAGCCGGCCGCGCTCATCCCCGACAGCAAGCTGATCGACGCGCCGCCGCACGATCTGACCTTCGACGACATCAAGCATCACGCGGTCGAGCGCGACCTGATCGTGCTCCATACCTCGACGCCGGGCTTTCGTTCGGACGTGAAGGTGGCGGAGATGCTGAAGGCGCTGAACCCCAAGCTCAAGATCGGCTTCATCGGCGCGACCGTCGCGGTCGATGCCGCTTGGGCGATGGAGAACGCGCCCAGCGTCGATTTCGTCGCGCGCAACGAGTTCGACTTCACCATCCTCGACGTGGCGAAGGACGTGCCCTTCGCCGACATCAAGGGCATCAGCTATCGCAACAGCGAAGGCGTCGTGATCCATAACGAGGATCGCGACACGCTGATGGACATGGACCAGCTCCCCTTCGTCACGCCCGTTTACAAGCGCGACTTGGAGATGGAAAAATATTTCATCGGCTATCTGAAGCACCCCTATGTCAGCTTCTACACGGGGCGCGGGTGCAAGAGCCGCTGCACTTTCTGCCTGTGGCCGCAGACGGTGGGCGGGCATAATTACCGCGTGCGTTCGGTCGGCCATGTGATCGACGAGGTGAAATACGTCCTGAAGGCGTTCCCGCAGATGAAGGAACTCTTCTTCGACGACGACACGCTGACCGACAATATTCCGCGCGTCGAAGCGCTCGCGCGCGAGCTGGGGAAGCTCGGCGTCACCTGGTCGTGCAACGCCAAGGCGAACGTGCCGCGCGAAACGCTGAAAGTGATGCGCGACAATGGCTGCCGCTTGCTCCTCGTCGGCTATGAAAGCGGCAATCAGCAGATCCTGCACAACATCAAAAAGGGTCTGCGGATCGAGGTCGCCAAGAAGTTCAGCAAGGATTGCCGCGAACTGGGCCTCACCATCCACGGCACTTTCATCCTGGGCCTGCCGGGCGAGACGCACGAGACGATCCAGGAGACGATCGCTTACGCCAAGGAAGTGAACCCGCACACCATCCAGGTGTCGCTGGCGGCGCCCTATCCGGGGACCTTCCTCTACAAGCAGGCGATCGAAAATGGCTGGTTCGACGGCACCGATCATCTGGTGGCCGAGGGCGGCACGCAGATCGCGCAGCTGAGCTATCCGCATCTGCCAGCCGACGAGATTTTCGAATCGGTCGCGGAATTCTACAAGAAATTCTACTTCCGCCCCTCGAAGATCGGCTCGATCGTCGGCGAGATGGTGACGAGCCCGACGATGATGAAGCGCCGCCTTCGCGAAGGCGTCGAGTTCTTCGACTTCCTGCGCAACCGGCACCAGGAAAAGGCGGCGTAAGCAGGCGCGGGGTCGGTTGGGCGCTCGCTCTCCTTCGCGTCATGCAGGACTTGGTCCGGAATCCATCGTGACGCCTGGGCAACGCCTGTCGTGCCTGGCGCGATCTTGGACCCCGGACCAAGCCCGGGGTGACGGTGGTCATATCGCGCCGTTGGCCCTGATCCTCCCGAAACCGAGCGAACCCCCATGCTCCGCTATCTCGCCCTGATCCTCACCATCGCCGGCCTCGCGGTCGCGCTGTGGCTGATCGGCGCCAATGGCTGGGCCGAGGTGTTTCGCGCGGTCGGCGTCGTCGGCCCGGGCGGGCTCGCCGCGCTCGTCGCCTGGCAATTCCTCGTCTTCGGCCTGCTCGGCTTTTGTTGGTGGCTGGTGACCCCCGAGGTGCCGCCGCGCGCGATCGCGAGCCTCGTTTGGGCGCGCACCGTGCGCGACGCGGCGAGCGAAGTGCTGCCCTTCTCGCAAGTCGGCGGGATCGTGATCGGCGCGCGCGCGGGCGTGGCGGCGGGGGGGCCGCCGGCGCCGCTCTATGCCGGGATGATCGCCGACCAGACGACCGAACTCGCCGGGCAATTATTGTTCACTTTGTTCGGCGTCGCGGTGCTGCTCACGCGGCTCGAGGGGCATGGCGCGGTGCTGCCGCCGGTGCTTGCCGGGGCGGCGGCGATGGCGGGGCTGATGGCGGCCTTCGCCTTCGCCCAACAGCCGATGCTGCGCCTCGCCAAGGCGCTCACCGGCCATGTGGTGCCGGCTTCGCTCGCCACTTTCGACGCGGTGCGCGATCGGCTCGTGACCGTCTATCGCCGGCGCGGGCGCGTGGTCGCGGCGTTTCTGCTGCATTTCATCGGCTGGATCGGCTCGGGCACCGCCGGGTGGATCGCGCTCCACGCGATAGGGCGGCCGCTGCCGCTGATCGATGTCTTGACGGTGGAGGCGTTGATCTTCGCGCTGCGCACGGTCGCGTTCATGATCCCTGGCGGGATCGGCGTGCAAGAGGCGGCCTATGCGCTGCTCGGCCCGATTTTCGGGCTCGCGGCGGGGCCGGCGCTCGCGCTGTCGATCGTCAAGCGCGCGCGCGACGTGAGCTTCGGTATTCCCGTGGTCGTGCTGTGGCAGCTGCTCGAAGCGCGCGCGCTGCGGCGTCGGGGCGGTGCCGAAGCGCCGCCCCGCGCTCCAATTTAGCGCAGCGCGACCTGCGGCGCGGCGCCCGCAGCGGCGATGGCGCGCGCGGTGGCGGCCATGCCGCTCGCCAGCGCTTCGCTCTGGCAGCGCTTGATATCGTTCATCCGGCTGAGGTCGCGGGTCTCGGCGAGCGCGCCGCACAGCGCGATCGCCGCGCGCTTGACGCGCCGGGTCGCCGCGCGCTGGCCGTCGCGGCTGGTGAGGTTGAGGTCCTTCATCGAAACAGTCGCGGTGACGGTTTCGCGTTCGGCGGCCAAGACCGGGGTGGCAGCGACGATCGCCGCCAAAAGCATAAGCGCATGACGCATGGGGGTCTCCTGGGGTTGGGTCCACACCCACATCGTGGACGCCCCGGGCAATGACTTAATTCGCGCCGCGCTTCATCCCTTTTTATGTGATCGAATTTTGACAGGCGCGATCGATGACGATCGCGCGACAATTGCAGCAAGATGACGCTACTGTTGCCGATAGGCGAAATACGTAAGGAAATTTCGGGGAGCCGCGCCGCGCGGCAAACAAGCGTGCCTTTGCTGCGCGCGTCGCGCTCGGCTTCGCGTCAAGAAAATGACAGCGTTGTCCGCGACCGAGCCGCGCGCCGTCTGGGCCTTGGGAAAATACAATGGCGGCGCGCCCGGTCGATCCCGGACGCGCCGCCTAAGGGGACACTAATAGGTCGCGCGAAAACGGCTTAGCGCGTGCCGGCGGCCGCCGCGTTGGTGCTCGCGACCATCGGCGCGCGGCCTTGCGCCGCGGCGATCGCCCGCGCCGCCGCCGCCTGGCCGCTCGCCAGCGCATCGGCATAGCAACGGTTCGACTCCGCGACGTCGAACAGCGACGGGCGCGCGTTCAGGTCGCACAGCTGGTGCGCGGCGCGCTCGACACGGGCTTGCGCGGCCTGCTGGCCCCGCGCGCTGGTGAGATCGAGATGCTCGAGCGAAACGGCGGCCGTGACCGGCTCGCGGTTGGTGGTCGTCTGGGCGAAAGCGGTGGTCGCACTGAGCGCGAGCGGCAGGGCGATCAGGGTAACGAAGCGCATCGGTCTATTCCTTTCGTGCGTGATGGGGGTGGGGGCTATGGGGTTAGCGGGTGCCGTTGCCGGGCGCGGCGTTGGCGGCCATTTGCGCGACGCCCGCCTGGGCGCGCCCGGCGACGCGGACGATCGCCTGGCGGCCGCTCGCGATCGCATCGGCGGTGCATTGACGCGCGGTCTGCTGGGCGAGCACGCCCGCCTGGGGATCGACCGTGCAGGCGACGGCGGCGGCGCTGCGCACGCGCCGCAGCGCTTCTTCCTGGCCGGCGGCGGTGGCGAGATCGAGATGCTTGAGCGACACTTTGACGTTGACCGGCTCGGCATCGCGCGGCGCTTGGGCGAAAGCGGCGCCGGCGCTGAGCGCGAGCGGCAGGGCGAGCAACAGGGGCAAGCGCATCCGTGGTTCCTTTGACGAAGAGCAGCTCGGGGGCGAGCCGGTCGCGGCCCATCGCCATCGACGCGGCCTCAAATGGGGCGCGATCGCGTGCCGCCAGCGTCATCGCCGGCAAGGGACCATTGCGCGGCAGTAAAGTAACAGGATTATGACGCGGTTCTGAAAGGTTACACTCGACCGTTATTTAATCGATCGAGCAATTTTCCGATATTGACCGTGCGGACCTTACTCATCTTCGATCGTTTGCCCGCGCCTTCGGTGCGACGTTCGATCGCGCGCGGCGCGAACCGGCGGCGCGCGCCGCCGGCATCGGCGGTCGTTCGATTGGGAAAAATTATAGCGGTTCAGGCGCGCGGATGCGCGTGGCGATAAATGTCGAGCAATTGGGCGGCGTCGACCTGGGTATAGATTTGGGTCGAGCTCAGACTCGCATGGCCGAGCAATTCCTGCAGCGCGCGCAAATCGGCGCCGCGCCCGAGCAGATGCGTCGCGAAACTATGGCGCAGCGCGTGCGGGGTGGTACGTTCGCCGAGGCCCAGCCGCCGCCGCGCCGCGCGTACCGCGCGCCGCACCACGCCGGGATCGAGCGCGCCGCCCTTGGCACCGCGAAACAGCGGCGCGTCGGGGGCGAGCGGATAGGGGAGGCGGCGCGCATAATCCTCGATCGCCGCGCGCACCTGAGGGAGCAGCGGCACGATCCGCGTCTTGGCGCGCTTGCCGGTGACCGCGATCGTCTCGCCGAGCGGCAGCGCGCCGCCGGTGAGCCCCAGCGCCTCGCCGATGCGCAGGCCCGCGCCATAGAGCAGCAGCAGCAGCGCGAGATCGCGCGCGGCGATCCAGGGTTCGGCGGCGTCCTCCGCCACGGTTTCGGCGAGCGCGACCGCTTCGTGCGGCGCGATCGGGCGCGGCACGCCCTTCTTCACGCGCGGCCCTTTGAGCGGCGGGCAGGGGGCGCCCACGAATTTCAGGAACGCGCGGATCGCGGCGAGTTCGCGCGCGGCGGAGGCATTGCCCAGCCCCTCGGCGCGCCGCGCGGCGAGAAAGGCGCGCAGATCGGCGGCGGTCAGGCGCGCGAGCGCGGCTTGATCGACGCCCGCGCCCCAATGAGTTTGGAGGAAGGCCAGCAGCCGCTCGGCGCTCGCCCGATAAGCGCGCACGGTGTGCGCCGAGCGGCGCTTGTCGCGGGCGAGGTGGGCGGCGAAGGCGGTGGGAAGGGGGTGCATCACGTCTTATATGCCCGCAGCGCTCATCATGCGCGAGCAAAGTCTTTCAGGCTTGGTGTCGGCGGCCGAGGTCTGTAGCAAGGTTTACCATTGCGTCGCCCGCAGTTAAACACGCGGCGATGAGCACGGTGCATCTCGTCCCCGAAGATTTACGGGCAATCTACCAAGTAAAGGAATGGCGCAACGCCGCCGGCGTCCTTGCCACCGCTTGCCCGGGCGAGTGGCAAGAGCTAATCGCGATACTCCGCGATTTTCGCTTGTTGAAATCGGAAATCATCACCGCCGGCGGGCGTAAGTCACCGATCGCCGATAAGATCGACCATCAATTCTATCGATTCGGCTGGCGCGAGAAGAAATTCGACACGCGCATCATCGTCGACGATCACGAATATGCGAGTCCCACGCATAGCGTCGATTGTTTCAAGGGCCGCGTGGGGGCTGGAAGTCGAATGGAACAGCAAGGATCCCTTTTACGATCGCGACCTCAACAATTTTCGTTTGCTATATGATCTCCGCGTCATCGACGTGGGCGTGATCATCACCCGCGCGACGGAACTGCAAGCGATTTTCAAGGACTTGGGAAAGGGGGACAGCTATGGCGCCTCCACCACGCATCATACGAAATTATGGCCGAGGCTCGAGGGCGGCGGTGGCGGTGGCTGCCCAGTGCTGACCTTCGCGATCACCCCCGCGCTTTATGTCGAGGATTGCTGATCATTCGGCCGCCACCGCCGCCGAATTATAACCATAAGTATCCCAGCTCGGCTTATAATCTTCGTCGGCTTGGTTGCCCCATACCGTCCAGCCGCGCCGCGTCCCCCGGCTGAACATCTCGAGCCGCGGCCCCCAGCTACACTCTTCGATGATGCGATATTGTTCGTCGGGCTTGCGGCTATGCTCGCGCTTGCGCGAGGCGATCAGGTTCACCTGGCTGCGGCCCGGCGGCAGCGTGCGGGCATTCTTGCCGCGCACGCCGAACAGCAGCAATTCGGTGACGTTGCGGAAGTAAAAGCCCACGCCCCGCCCGTCCGATCCGCCATCCTTGCGGACCTTGTGCCACACGATGTTCGAAATATAGCGATAGCCCCAGGCCTCCATGACGCGCAGCCCCTCGGGCAGCAGCGCATTGGGCACCCAGAGATAGAGATGCGCGGGCTCGGCGCTGATTTGCGCGACGGGCAAGGCGCAAATGTCATCGAGCGTCATCGTGCCATAGCGATTGAGCCGCTTATGTTCGGGCGCGACCTTGCCGGTGCGGTTCTGAAACTGCCACGGCGGATCGGCGAGGATCGTCCCGAACCGCCGACCGCGCGCGGTGGCGATCAGGTCGGCGGCGGCGTCGCTCGACGGGGGCGGCTGCTGGAACATATCGAGATCTTGATACGGATCGGCCGCCGGGTCAATCCCGCTTCTCACCCGATGCTCTGCCCGGTCTTCGCCCAATCCGCGAGGAACCCCTCGATCCCCTTGTCGGTGAGCGGATGCTTCACCAGCTGACGGATCACCGCCGGCGGCGCGGTCATCACATCGGCGCCGATGCGGGCGCTTTCCAGGATGTGCACCGGGTGGCGCACGCTCGCGACCAGGATTTCGGTGTCGAAGGCGTAATTGTCATAGATCAGGCGGATGTCGCGGATCAGCGCCATGCCGTCGAACCCGACATCGTCATGCCGGCCGACGAAGGGCGAGATGAACGTCGCCCCCGCCTTGGCCGCGAGCAGCGCCTGATTGGCCGAGAAGCACAGGGTCACGTTCACCATCGTGCCGTCGTCGGTCAGCGCCTTGCAGGTCTTGAGCCCGTCGATGGTGAGCGGCACCTTGATGGTGACGTTGTCGGCGATCTTCCGCAGGATTTCGGCCTCGCGCATCATGCCGTCATGGTCGAGCGCGACGACCTCGGCCGAGACGGGGCCGTCGGTGATGCCGCAAATCTCCTCGACCACTTCCAGAAACTGCCGCCCCGATTTGGCGATCAGCGAGGGGTTGGTGGTGACGCCATCGACCAAGCCGGAGGCGGCGAGATCGCGGATTTCGGCGGTATCGGCGGTGTCGACGAAGAATTTCATGGGGGCCTCGACTCATGCGGTTCGCCCCGCCTGCTAGCCCAGCGCGCGCGAAATGCGAAGCCGCGCGCGCCGAACTATGTTACGCTATCGCCATGGAGATGAATTCAGAGAGCAAGGTCAGCAAGGCCAGCAAGCGAGACTTGGCTGCGGAAGTGCTGCAAGCATTTGCGCCCTTTGCAACTATAGAAGCGCCGGGCCTCGAGGCGGCGCTAAGGGCGAGCGCGCGCTATCTCGTGGTCACTCGCGGCGCGCGCCTAATCATTCTGGATCGCACGGCGCTGCTATGCGGGATCGCGGAAATCGGCGAGCGACCCGACCTATTGCCCTTTCCGAATGCCGCTACTTGGCTATCGGACCTTGGGTTACGCAAATTCATTTTACCAAGACAGCCCTTGTCGAGTCAAAATTATGATGGCCTGGATGGCCTGCGATTTGCACTCTCTCCTTTAGTAAGATCGACCGTCATAGAACTCGCCTCCGAATTTTCAATGAGGACGATTGAACGAGTCAAATTTTCGCTACGCCATTTGGCAGTGGCATTAATTGTTTCGGCAAAACCAAAAATGCTGCCCGAGATTTTTACATTACTAAACCCGTTGATCGAAAAAATCATCGAGAACCGGGAGCCTTCCGAGAGTACTGAGGCATGGCTGTACATCGCCGAGCGCTATCGTTCGACGGCCTTGGCCGCGACCATGCCACCCACGGCGGCGCCCGCGCCGTCCGAAGCGCTGCCCACATTGTCGGACGTTCCCGCGCTGGTCGATCGGCTCAACCGCGCCGCGTTCGCCAAGGCGCTTGCGGAGCATTTGCGGGCCGTGTCGGACCCCGCTCGGGGCGCGTTCATGGTGCATCTCCACGGCCCCTGGGGCGCCGGCAAGTCGACCGTGCTCAAATTGCTCGACGCCGAACTCAAGACGGGGAGCGACCCGTGGCTCGTGATCGACTTCAACGCCTGGCAACACCAGCGCTTGCGGCCACCATGGTGGTCGCTCGTCCGCACGCTCTACGAGCATCCCGCCGCGCGCGGTTGCGCGGGGAGCTGGCGCCGGTGGTGGCGCTTGCGCTGGTGGCAATGGCGCGCCGAGCGGGGCGCGGCGATCGCCGTCGTCGTCGTGACCACGCTGTTCCTGGTAACGCTGCTGAACGGGTGGGGGAATTCGCTGCAGGGGATAACGGGTCTGCTGGCCTTGGTCGGCGGCTTGATCGCGGCGCAACGCTGGCTGGTGTTCGGATCGGCCAAGGCGGCGGAAAGCTATAGTCAACAAGCGGTCGACCCACACAAGCCGATGACCCTTCTATACCGATATTTCGTGCGCTCTTGCGCGGGCTGGACCGGAGCGCCTTGGTATTTCACTCGGCAAAATCGCCCCATCGCGATTTTCATCGACGATCTCGATCGCTGCGAACGCGGCTATGTGGTCGAGCTGATGGAGGGTATCCAAACGCTGATGCGCGACGAACCCGTCGCCTTCGTGATCGCGGCGGATCGCAATTGGCTCTCATCGGCGTTCGAGAAACACTATGCCGATTTCGCGGGTGATATCGGCACACCCGGCCGCCCGTTGGGGCATTTGTTTCTCGACAAATTCTTTCAGCTTTCCGCCGGGCTGCCGGTGGTCACCGCCCAGTCACGCGACCGCTTCTGGCGGATGCTGCTGGAAGGCGAAGGCGCGGCGCCAATTTTGTCCGACGACAGTCGGACGAAGCTCGATCAAGCCCCGACGATCGAAGCGAAACAGGCAATCGTCGCCGCGCTGCCCGATGCCGAACAGCCGGCGGCGCGCGCCGCGATCGTCGAAGCGAGCTATGCGCCCGAACAGCAAAAAACGCTGGAACATCGGCTGCGCGATTTCGCCGCGATGATCGAACCCAATCCGCGCGCGATGAAGCGCTTGGTGAACGCGGTCGCGATCAATCGCACGCGGGCGGTGCTCGAAGGGCGCGACGTCGATTTGGCGACGCTGGCGCGGTGGTCGATCCTGGAAATGCGCTGGCCGCGTGTGGCGGCGCAATTGATTGATGAACCCACGCTGCTCGACGACGATGGAGCGGACGAACCGCTAGGCTCGGTGCGGAAACTATCGAGCTTCAGACAGATCCTCGGGGGCGAGGACGATCCCGGGCGCCTGAATAGCGCGCGGCTCGCCGAACTGTTTGGTTGACTTGCCTTTGCGCGCGCGCGCCGCGATCTAGCGCGCATGGCCCGGGCGCGCGTGATTTTGATGAACAATGCGCTGGGGCCGCTCGATTACCGCGTGCCGCAGGGGATGGCGGTCGCGCCCGGCAGCATCGTCACCGCGCCGCTCGGGCCGCGGCAATTGCTTGGCGTGGTGTGGGACGAGGATCGGCTGCCCGCCGCGCCGGTGGGCGATAATCGGCTGCGCAATCTGCTCGCGGTGGCGGACTCGCCGCCGATCGGGGCGCCCCTGCGCCGGCTGATCGAATGGACCGCCGATTATTATCTCGCCCCGCTCGCCGCCGTCTTGCGGATGGCGATGCCTTCGTCCTCGGCGCTCGAGGGGGGGCGGAGCGTGACCGAATATCGCGCGACCGGCGCGGTGCCCGATCGGCTTACCCCGCAGCGCGCCCAAGCGCTCGAACGCATCGCGAGCCGCCAGGGGCTGGTGCGCGAGCTGGCGCTGGCGGCGGGCGTGTCGGACGCGGTAATTCGCGGTCTGGTGAAAGCGGGCGCGATCGAAGGCGTCGAGGTTTCGCTCGACGCGCCCTTCGATCCGCCCGACCCCGATCATGCCGCGCCCACGCTTTCGCCCGCGCAAGGCCGAGCGGCGGCGCGGCTGACCGAGGCGGTGGCGGCCGCCGAATTCGCGCCGATCCTGCTCGATGGCGTCACCGGATCGGGCAAGACCGAGGTCTATTTCGAAGCGATCGCCGCCGCGATCCGTGCTGGGCGGCAGAGCCTGGTGCTGCTCCCCGAAATCGCGCTCACCGAGCCCTTCCTGAAGCGCTTCGCCCAGCGCTTCGGCGTCGCGCCGGTCGCCTGGCATTCGGACCTGCGCCAATCGCAGCGCCGCCGCGCCTGGCGGGCGATCGCGAGCGGCGAGGCGCTGGTGGCGGTGGGCGCAAGATCGGCGCTGTTCCTGCCCTATGCGCGGCTCGGCCTGATCGTGGTCGATGAAGCGCACGAGACGAGCTTCAAGCAGGAAGAAGGCGTCCATTATCACGCCCGCGACGTGGCGGTGATGCGCGGCAAGTTCGAGGGCTGCCCGGTGGTACTCGCCTCCGCCACGCCCGCGATCGAGACGCGGCATCAGGTGGCGCTCGGCCGCTATGCCGAGGTGACGCTCCCCGGCCGCTACGGCCCCGCGCAGCTGCCGGCGATCGAGGCGATCGACCTAATCGCCGAGCCGCCCGAGCGCGGGCGCTGGCTCGCCCCCCGGCTGGTCAAAGCGATCGACGAAACGCTCGACAGGCGCGAGCAGGTGCTGCTGTTCCTCAACCGGCGCGGCTATGCGCCGCTCACTTTGTGCCGCACCTGCGGGCACCGTTTCCAATGCCCCAATTGCACCGCTTGGATGGTCGAGCATCGCCTCGTCGCGCGGCTCGCCTGCCATCATTGCGGCCATATCGAGCGCGTGCCCGAAGTGTGCCCCGAATGCGCCAACCCCGATACGTTGGTCGCCTGCGGCCCCGGTGTCGAGCGGATCGCCGACGAAGCCGCCTTGCTCTGGCCCGAGGCGAAGCGGGCGATCGTCACCTCGGACACGATGTGGTCGCCCGCCAAGGCCGCCGAATTCGTCCACCGGATGGAGGCGCGCGACATCGATATCGTGATCGGCACGCAATTGGTGACCAAGGGCTATCACTTCCCCGAGCTGACCTTGGTGGGCGTCGTCGATGCCGATCTGACGCTGAAGGGCGGCGATTTGCGCGCCGCCGAGCGGACTTTTCAACAGATCGCCCAAGTCGCCGGGCGCGCGGGGCGGGGAGCGAAGCCGGGGCGGGTTTATCTGCAAAGCTATGATCCGCGCGCGCCGGTGCTCCAGGCGCTGATCGCGGGCGATCGCGAGGCCTTTTATGCCGCCGAGACCGAGGCGCGGCGCGAGGCGGGGGCGCCGCCCTTCGGCCGGTTCGCGGCGATCATCGTGTCGAGCGAGGACAAGGTCGCCGCCGACTTGACCGCCAAGCTACTCCGCGACCGCGCGCCCGAGGCCGATGGCATGGAAGTCTTCGGCCCCGCGCCGGCGCCGCTCGCGATGCTGCGCGGGCGGCACCGGTTCCGGCTGCTGGTCCATGCGCGGCGGGCCTTGGACGTGCAAAGCGTGATCCGGGAGTGGCTCGGCGCGCTCGCCTGGCCCGCCAAGGTGCGGGTGACGGTGGATGTCGATCCGTATAATTTCCTGTGATCGACTCGGGTGATCGGCGAAAGGCGCGACGCGTGGAAAAAGTGACCCTTGACCTCGACGAGATCGATCCCGCGCTTCTGGCCGAAGCGCGGCGGCTAATGCGGACCGACAGCGACGAAGCAACGATCGAGCAGGCCCTGCGAGAGTTGATCGAACAGCGCCGAGGCAAGAGGAGCGGCGGGCGTGCACCTCATTCCGATCGATGACGCCTTGTTGGCCAGTGCTCGCGCGGCATCGTCGGCGAGCAGCGACATGGAAGCCGTGATCGCCGCACTCGAGCAGGCCATAAGGCTGCGACAGCAGGCCGAGATCCGCGGCTTTCGTGGCAAGCTTCATTGGACGGGCGATCTCGATGCCATGCGTTTGGATCGATCGTGATCTTTGTCGACTCGGGTATCTGGATCGACTATTTCAACGGAACGGCAACGCCGCAAACGGATTATCTTCACGATATTTTGGGACGTCGGCTCGTTTGTACGGGCGATTTGGTGCTGGTCGAAGTGTTGCAGGGTTTCGACCGAGATCGTGACGTGGAGCAGGCGCGGCGGTTGATGTCGCTTGTCGAGATGATCACCGTGTCCAGTCCGGAAATCGCCCTCCAAGCCGCCGCCAATTACCGCACCCTCCGCGCCAAGGGCATCACCGTCCGCAAGACGATCGATACGCTGATCGCGACACGCTGCATCGCCGACGATATCGCGCTCCTCTATAGCGACCGCGATTTCGATGCCTTCGCAGAGCATCTGGGGCTGCGCAGCGCGCTTGCCGCTTGAGCGCGGCGCGGATTTCGCGCAACCCAGCAGCGCTTTTCCTCGCCGGACTCCATGATGCGCCCGATCCTTGCCCTGTTGCTGCTCCTCGGCCTGTTCGGCGCCGCCGCCCCGGCGCGCGCGGACGATATTTCGACCGCCGGGCGCGGGGTGGTGCGGGTCGTCACCATCGCCTCGACCGATGGCGAGATCGTTGGCTTCGGCCATGGCAGCGGCTTCGCGATCGCGCCCAACCGCATCGTCACCAACGCCCATGTCGTGGAGCTCGCCGCGCGCTACCCGGACAATGTCGTGATCGGGGTGGTGCCGAGCGAGGGCGACAAAAGCTTTCGCGGGCGGCTGATCGCTTATGATCCCAAGCGCGATCTGGCGCTGATCGAGTTCAGCGGCGCCGCGCTGCCGCCGCTCACGCTTTATCCGGGCCCCGTGACCGACGGCGAGCAAGTGATCGCGCTCGGCTATCCCGGCAATGTCGATCTCGCGACCGCGCAGAGCGCCGCCGATTTCATCAAGCCCTTGAGCCCGGTGCGCAGCCAGGGCGGCTATGCCGGGCGGCGACGGCTGAGCGGAGTCGAGGTGCTGCTCCACACCGCCGGCATCGCGCGCGGCAATTCGGGCGGGCCGTTGCTCGATCGCTGCGGGCGGGTGATCGGGGTCAATTCGGCGATCACGCGTGCAGAGGATGGCGATTCGACTTTCGGCTTCGCCATCGCCGACACCGAATTCGCGAGCTTCCTGCGCGAGGCGGGGCAAGGCTATGCGAGCACGGGCGCCGATTGCGTGAGCGTCGAGGATCGGCTGAAGCAAGACGAGGAGGCCGCCGCGCAGCGCGCCGAGCAGCTCGCCGCCGCCGACGCCAAGGCGGCGAGCGCCGCCGCCGCCCGGCGCGACGCCGCGCTCGAAGCACTGCGCGAACGCCAATTATGGCTGCGCGAGAATTTCATCGGCGCCGCGACGCTGCTGCTCGTGCTCGGCGCGTGTCTCGGCGGCTGGGGCTCGATCCTCGGCGCGCTGGAGCGGCGCCACGCGCGGGCGTGGCTGGTCGCGGGTACGGCGGCGATGGCGGCGGGCGTGCTCGTTTTCTTCCTGCGCCCGACCGGCACCGTCTCCCTGCCCGCGACCGCCGCCGCCGCGCAATCCGGCGCGGCGCGCGCGATGACGGGCAAGCTGCTCTGCCGCCCGGTGCCCGCGCGCAGCCGGATCAATCTGAGCACGCCCAAGGAGGTGGCGCTCGATTGGCGGAGCGACGGCTGCGCCGATGGTCGCGGCCAGTTCGTGGAAAATGGCCGCAAATGGGAAAGGCTGCTGGTGCCGCAGGGCGAGCAGACGGTGTCGCTGCTCGAATATCGCCCCGATGTGGGCATCTATACCGAGAATCGCTTTTACCTGGGCGCGAACGCGATGGTGCGCGCGCGCAAGCTGCGCGCGGCGGTGAAGCTCAAGACCTGCACCCGCGATCCGCGCGCGCTGACCGATTTCGCCCAGGCGCAAGACGCGATCCGCGCGATCCTGCCGACCCGCCCCGACGAATGGGTGAGCTATGATTGCGCGCCAGCGGGGTGAGGGGGGCGTCGGCAAAGCGTCGCCCCAGCGAAAGCTGGGGCCTGGATGAACCGAAGCACGCCACTTGCACGAGGCCCCGGCTTTCGCCGGGGCGACGCAAGATGATCGGGCGCGTTGCCCCAACCCCCGCGCCATGGCAGAGCGCGCGCGATGGAGGCGGTTCCCGATATCGAGTTGCACGGCCTGTGGCGGCATCTCCCGGCTAGAGCGCGCCCGTTCGTCGCGCTCGCGCGGCTCGATCGACCGATCGGCTGGTGGCTGCTCTTCTGGCCCGGCGCCTGGGCGGTGGCGCTCGCCGGGGAAGCGGTCGCGCGCTGGGACTTGATCCTGTGGCTGCTGCTCGGCGCCATCGCGATGCGCGGCGCGGGGTGCGTTTACAACGACATCATCGACCGCGATCTCGACGCGCGCGTGGCGCGCACCGCGCGGCGGCCGCTCGCCGCGGGGACGGTATCGGTGAAGGCCGCCTGGGCCTGGCTGATCGCCTTGTGCCTGGTCGGGCTCGTGGTGCTGCTCCAGCTGCATGGGCGCGCGCAGCTCGTCGCGCTCGCGAGCCTCGCGCTGGTCGCCGCCTATCCCTTCATGAAGCGGATCACCTGGTGGCCGCAAGCCTGGCTCGGGCTGGTCTTCTCCTGGGCGGCGCTGGTCGGCTGGGTGGCGGCGAGCGGCGGCTTCGCTTGGCCGGGGCTCGCGCTTTATGCCGGCGCGGTCGCCTGGGTGGTGGGCTATGACACGATCTACGCGCTCCAGGACCGCGACGACGACGCGTTGATCGGCATCGGCTCCTCCGCGCGCGCGCTGGGGGCGCGGGTGCGGCCGGGGGTGGCGGGCTTTTATTTGCTCGCCTTGGTCTTTTGGGCGGCGGCGATGTGGGGCGCGCGGCCCGATCCGCTCGCGCTGCTCGCGCTGGCGCCGGTCGCGCTCCACTTGGGCTGGCAGGTGGCGACGCTGCGCCCCGACGACGGCGCCGGCGCGCTCGCGCGGTTTCGCGCCAATCGCGGGGCGGGGGCGCTGATGTTCCTCGCCTGCCTGGTGGTGGGGAGCGCCTGAGGGTTCACAACCCGCCCCGCCGCGCCTAAGTCCGCGAGCGATGCTTACCGTCGATCAAGCCCGCGATCGGGCCGCCGCCATCGTCCACGCCGCGCGGCGCGCGGGCGCCGATGCCGCCGATGCGCTCGTCGCCGCCGACCGCTCGCTCGACGTGTCGGTGCGGCTCGGCGCGCTCGAGGACGTCGGGCGGAGCGAAAGCGCCGAACTCTCGCTGCGCGTCTTCTGCGGCAAGCGCGGCGCGAGCGTTTCGACCGCCGATTTCGCCCCTGCCGCGCTCGAGGCGCTGGTCGAGCGCGCGATCGCGATGGCGCGCGCCGCGCCCGAGGATGATTGGGCGGGGCTCGCCCCCGCCGAGCGCCTCCTCCACGGCGCGCCGCCGCTGCTCGATTTGGACGATGGCATCGAGCCCGAGCCCGCCGCGCTCAAGGCGCTCGCGCTCGCCGCCGAGGAAACCGCCCGCGCCGTCCCCGGGGTCACCAACAGCGAAGGCGCGAACGCAGGCGCGAGCCGTGCGATCCTGGCGCTCGCGACCAGCCATGGCTTCGCCGCGGGCTATGCGAGCAGCAGCCACAGCCTGTCCGCTTCGGTGCTCGCGGGCGATCCCGGGGCGATGGAGCGCGACTACGCGTACAGCACCGCGCGCCACGCCAAGCATCTCGACGCGGCCGAGGCGGTGGGGCGGCTGGCGGGGGAGCGCGCGGTGGCGCGGGTCGGCGCCGGGCGGCTCGAAAGCGGCGCGCTGCCGGTGGTGTTCGATCCGCGCGTCGGCGGTTCGTTGCTCGGCCATCTCATCGGCGCGATCAGCGGCCAAGCGATCGCGCGCAAGACGAGCTTCCTCCTCGACGCGCTCGGCACCGAGGTCTTCGCGCCGGGCGTCACCATCCATGACGATCCGCACCGGCCCCACGGCCTGCGCTCGCGCCCGTTCGATGGCGAGGGGCTGGCGGTGAGCCCGGTCGAAATCGTCCGCGCGGGCGTGCTCGAAACCTGGCTGCTCGACAGCGCCTCGGCGCGGCAATTGGGGCTCGAGCCGACCGGCCATGCCGCGCGCGGCGGCGCGGGGGTGGGGGTCGCGCCGAGCAACCTCTATATGGCCGCCGGCCATCTGCCGCGCGAAACACTGATCGGCGAGATCGAGCGCGGCGTCTATGTCACCGAACTCATCGGCATGGGGGTGAACGGCGTGACCGGCGATTATTCGCGCGGCGCCGCTGGTTTCCTGATCGAGCGCGGCGAGATCACCCGGCCGGTGAGCGAATTCACCATCGCCGGCAATTTGCGCGAGATGTTCCGCGCGCTCACCCCGGCGAACGACTTGGAATTCCGCTACGGCATCAACGTGCCGACCCTGCGCGTCGACGCGCTGACGGTGGCGAGTGGCTGATCTGCTGGCGGCGACGCGCGCGATCGCGGCCGAGGCCGGCGCGCTCGCGCTCAAACGCTCGCGCGAGGCGTTCCGCCGTTGGGACAAGTCGCCCGGCAATCCGGTGAGCGACGTCGATCTCGAACTCGACGCATTGCTGCGCGCGCGGCTGTCGGCGCTGTTGCCCGAGGCGGGGTGGCTCTCCGAGGAAACCGCCGACAATGAAGAGCGGCTCGCGCATGAGCGCGTGTGGGTGGTCGATCCGATCGACGGCACGCGCGATTTCGTGCGCGGGCGCAGCGGCTGGGCGGTCTCGATCGCCTTGGTCGAGCGCGGACGCGTGGTGCTCGGCGTGCTCGACGCGCCCGCGCTGGGGCGCAGCTGGTGGGCGGCGCTGGGGGCGGGCGCGTGGCGCGGTGAAACGAGGCTGCGCTGCGCCGCGCGCGATCTGCTCGCGGGCGCGCGCGTGCCGACCGATTCGCTGCCGCGCGAGGACCGCGATCTGGTCGCGGTCGCGAAACCCAATTCGATCGCGTTGCGGATCGCGATGGTCGCAGCCGGCGAGGCCGATCTCGTCGCGACGCTGCGCTGGGGCTATGAATGGGACGTCGCCGCCGCCGCGCTGATCGCCGCCGAGGCGGGGGCGTGCGTGAGCGATGCGTTCGGCGCCCCGCTCGCGTTCAACACCGCGCGCGCGCAGGCGTTCGGGGTGCTCGCCTGCGCGCCGGGCATCCACGCGGCGGCGGTCGAGCGGCTGGCGGGGCGGGCGCGTGCCCTGACATCGCCCGCTTGACGAACGGGGCTGATTGGCGCGACGGTTACGGACATGACGATCGATCTCGCTTGGGAGGATGTGCTCGAAGTCGGCCACGGCGGCCCCGGCTGCGGGCTGCTCCATATCAACGGCCGGCAGCCCAAGGGGGCGTTTCGCTATCTGCCGCCGGCGATCGCGCATGAGGGGCGCGTCTATGCCTCCACCTTCGTCCCCGGCGGGTTCGAGCTGTGCGTGATCGACCCCGAAACGCTGGTGCGCCGCGCGCTCTCGCCGCGCCTGCCCTATGCCCGGCTCGAACGGATCGAAGACGGCGCGCTGATCTATGTCGATGCCTTCGCCGGCGGGCGCGAATGCCGCTGGGAACTGGCGGCTCCCAAGGCCGGCGGTTTGTTCGGACGGTTGTTCGGGCGTTAGGCGGCAACCGCGCCCGCGTCGCCCAGCACATGCTCGCAGAGCTGCGCCGCCGGGGTGTCGGCGGGGTCGAGCTGCGCGACCGTCACCCAGCCTTGCGCGCGCATCGCCGCCGCGCGTTCGGGCGCGGTGCCGATCGGCACGAACAGCCGCCGCCGCTCGGGCGCGGCGAGCCCGGCATCGACCAGCGCATCGGCATAGAGCGAAAAGCCGACCGCCGGCTCCTCGCCGCCATCCTCGTGCAGGATGGTGTAGGTGCCACCGCGCCCGATCTCGCCGCGCACGCCGCCGGCGAAGAGCGAAAAGCCGAGCCAGCTTTGATATTCGAAGCCGTGGCGCTCGGTGGGGTCGAGCGTCGCGCGGATCGGCAGGCCGTCGGCGATCGCCCACAGCCCGTCGAGCCGCGAGCGAAGCGCCCCGCCCGCGTCGAACGCGCAGAGCCGGTCATGCGCCTCGGCGAAGGGGCCAGCGGCGGCGATCAGCGGCAGATAGCGCGGATCGAGCGCCGCGACCCCGCCCGCGTCCTTCGCGTCGAGCCGGTCGCGCAGCGCCTCCAGCCTGGCCGGTGGCACCGCGAGCGGCCCGGCGGCGAGGGTGTCGACCAAATCGGGCAGGGTGAAATCGATCGAGAGATCGCCGATCCCCGCCGCTTGTAGCGCCTCGACCGCGACCAGCACCACTTCGCGCGCGGCGGCGACCGAATCGAGCCCGATCAACTCGCAGCCGATCTGCCGCGCCTCGCGCGCGGGGGCGAGTTCGCTCGCGCGCAGCTTGAGCACTTGGCCCGCATAGCTCAGCCGCACCGGGCGGGGGTGATGCGCCATGCGCGTCGCGGCGATCCGCCCGATCTGCGCGGTGATGTCGGGCCGGATCGCGAGCGTGCGCTGCGAAACGGGATCGACGAAGCGCACCGCGTCGCGCGCGCGCGCCGCCTTCAGCCGCGTGGCGAGCCCCGCCTCGAACTCGGCGCTCGCGGGGTCGACCCGCTCATAGCCGTGCGCGAAAGCGGTGCCGAGCAGCCGCGCCTCGAGCCGCGCGGCGGCGTCGGCGAACGGGGGCAGACGATCGTGAAAGCCTTCGGGCAACAGGGCCATGCGCGCTCTTTCCTCATTCCCGACAAGGGGAGCGGACTCGCGGCCATGCGGCGCTACACCCGTCCTCCACCGTCACCCCGGACTTGGTCCGGGGTCCACCGTGCCGCCAAGCCAGTGGCCGGCGGTTTTGGCGCGGCGGTGGATGCCGGAACGAGCCCGGCCTGACAATGGCGTTAGCGCGCTCAGGCCGGCCCGACGCGATAGACGCAGAGCTTATTGCCTTCGGGATCGCGGAAATAGGCGCCGTAGAAAGCCCGGTCGCCTTCCTCGCCGCGCACGCCGGGGGGGCCATCGCAACTGCCGCCCAGCGCGCAGGCCTTGGCGTGGAGCGCGTCGACCTTCGCGCGGCTCTCGACGGGGATGGCGAGCATATTGCCATTGCCGGGCACGGCGGCCTCGCGATTATTGGGCGTCGTCACCGCGATCGCGGGCGCGCCCCAGCCGGTGCCCCACATGGTGAAGCCGCCCTGATCATCGGGAAATTCCATCAGCCGCTTCGCGCCGATCTCGCCGAACAGCGCGTCGTAAAAGGCGCGGGCCTTGGCAAGGTCGTTGCTGCCGAGCGTCGCGTAACCGATCATCGAAATTCTCCGTGGGTGAAAGGGGATCAGCAGGGGCCGAGGCGGCGGCCGGTGGTGCGCGTCGTCATCGTCATGCGCGCGCGCCCGGTCATCACCATCGATCCGCTCACTTCATAGCTGGTGAGGGTGTAGCGTCCGCTGCTCGTCGCGCGCATCGTGCCGGTGGGGCGGGTGCAGACCATTTCGGTCGCGATCCGCCCGCCGCGCGCGTCATAGCGGGTGAAGCGGCAGGCGCGGTCGCGGTTGAGCAGGTCGCGCGGGCCGAGCGCGGCTTGCGCCGGTGTCACGCAGCTCGTGATCACTTGCGGCCGGCCCTTCATCGCGGCGAGCAATCGGGGCGGCGCGCCGGGCATGTCGACCGTCAGGATCTCGGCGCGATTTTCCCATTTGCCCGGCTGGATGAGCGCGGCATCGCCCGCGCCGAGCAGCGGCAAGGCGGCGAGCGCGAAAAAAGCGTGGCGCATGAGTCCCTCCCGGGCGCGTTTGTTTCACGCTCGCGCCCCGCGATCAAGCGCGCGATGCGTTGCGGGCGCCGGGGCGGCGCGCCTATCTTGGCACCATGGCGATCACCATCCGCACCAATTTGGCCGAGCCCGATACGGGCCAGGTCTTCGTTCCCCACCGCCCGCAGCGTCCGCCCAAGGTGGAGGGCGGCAAGAAGTTCAAGCTCGTCTCGGACTATAGCCCGGCGGGCGATCAGCCGACCGCGATCGCCGAACTGGTCGAAGGCGCCAATGCGGGCGAGCGCGATCAGGTGCTGCTGGGCGTCACCGGCAGCGGCAAGACCTTCACCATGGCCAAGGTGATCGAAACGGTGCAGCGCCCCGCGCTGATCCTGGCGCCGAACAAGATTCTCGCGGCGCAGCTTTATGGCGAGATGAAGTCGTTCTTCCCCGAAAACGCCGTCGAATATTTCGTCAGCTATTATGATTATTACCAGCCCGAGGCCTATGTGCCGCGCTCCGATACCTATATCGAAAAAGAATCGAGCGTGAACGAGGCGATCGACCGGATGCGCCATGCCGCGACGCGCGCGATATTGGAGCGCGACGACGTGATCATCGTCGCCTCGGTCTCGTGCCTTTACGGTATCGGTTCGGTCGAAACCTATTCGGCGATGATCTTCGATCTGAAAAAGGGCCAGACGGTGCCCAGCCAAGACATCGTCCGCAAGCTCGTCGCGCTACAGTACAAACGCAACGACGCCGCCTTCGCGCGCGGCAATTTCCGGGTACGCGGCGATAATCTCGAAATTTTCCCCTCGCACTATGAGGATACCGCCTGGCGCGTCTCCTTCTTCGGCGACGAGATCGAAGAGATCACCGAATTCGATCCGCTGACCGGCAAGAAGGTCGCGAGCCTCGATTATGTCCGCGTCTATGCGAATTCGCACTATGTGACGCCGGGGCCGACCCTCAAGCAAGCGATGGAGGCGATCCGCTTCGAACTCGCCGAGCGGCTGAAGGAATTGCAGGCCGAAGGCAAGCTGCTCGAAGCACAGCGGCTCGAACAGCGCACCAATTTCGATCTCGAGATGATCGCCGCGACCGGCAGTTGCGCGGGGATCGAGAATTACAGCCGCTTCCTCACCGGCCGCCTGCCCGGCGAACCGCCGCCGACGCTGTTCGAATATCTGCCCGACAATGCGCTGCTGTTCGTGGATGAAAGCCATGTGACGATCGGCCAGATCAACGGCATGTCGCGCGGCGACCATCGGCGCAAGTTGACGCTCGCCGAATATGGCTTTCGCCTGCCCTCGGCGATCGACAACCGCCCGCTGCGCTTCAACGAATGGGACGCGATGCGCCCGCAGACGACTTATGTCTCGGCGACGCCGGGCGGGTGGGAAATGGAGCAGACGGGCGGCGTCTTCACCGAACAAGTGATCCGCCCGACCGGGCTGATCGACCCCCCGATCGAGATCAAACCGGTCGAAGAGCAAGTGCAGGACCTGATCGTCGAGGCCAAGGCGACGGCGGCCAAAGGCTATCGCACGCTCGTGACCACGCTCACCAAGCGCATGGCCGAGGATTTGACCGAATATCTCCACGAAGCCGGCGTCAAGGTCCGCTACATGCACTCCGACGTCGAGACGCTCGAGCGTATCGAGCTGATTCGCGATTTGCGGCTCGGCGTGTATGACGTGCTGATCGGCATCAACTTGCTGCGCGAGGGGCTCGATATTCCCGAATGCGGGCTGGTCGCGATTTTGGACGCCGACAAGGAAGGCTTTCTGCGCTCCGAAACCTCGCTCATCCAAACCATCGGCCGCGCCGCGCGCAACGCCGAGGGGCGGGTGATCCTCTATGCCGACCGCATCACCGGCAGCATGGAACGCGCGATCAACGAAACGACGCGGCGCCGCGAAAAGCAGCTCGCCTTCAACGCCGAACACGGCATCACGCCGGCGACCGTGAAGCGCAACATCGGCGACATCATCCAGGACGTCGCGAGCCGCGACCAAGTAACCGTACCGATCGACGATGAAGACAGCGGCCGCCACATGGTCGGCCATAATTTGCGCGCTTATATCGAGGAGCTCGAGAAGAAAATGCGCGCGGCGGCGGCCGATCTGGAGTTCGAGGAAGCCGGCCGGCTGCGCGATGAAATCCGCGCGCTGGAGGCCGAGGAACTGGGCCTGCCCGCTCACGAACGCAAGGCGCCGCTGATGGGGCGCAGCAACGAAGGCAAGCCGGGGACTAGGAAGACGCGCTTCGGCAAGAGCCAGAAGATGCGCGGGGGGATGCCGGGGAGTTCGAGGCGGGGGCGGTAGGACTTGTCGTAAGCGCGCGCTTTACAACAGCGATCGATTCAAACTCAGCTCCGGTGCTCGTAAGCGTGCCGAGCAGCTTTGGCCCCCAGCCGCGATGACGGCGGTAACCGTCACTCTTGGCACCGGGTAAGCGCAGCGTCGGCGTTAATGGAGCATCGCGATGACTGAGCCGGTTGATCCCCCAGCGACTGTCTCCTATACAGGACAGGCGTTTGCGATATCGCAGACACCGGTTTTTGCGGATTGGCTGGCGGCGCTCAGGGACGCCCGGGCGAAGGCCAAAATTGCCGATCGGGCACGCCGCGCTGCCGATGGCAATTTCGGTGACCATAAATCGGTCGGCGGCGGGGTGTTCGAGATGCGGATCGATCATGGTCCGGGGTATCGCGTTTATTTTTTCCGGCGCGGGCAGGAATTGATCATCCTGCTCTGCGGCGGCGACAAGAAATCGCAGCAGCGCGACATCGCCGAGGCGCTTCGCTTGAAGGAAATGATCGAGGATGGTGGAACTGAAGCCCTTTGATCCGGCCGATTATCTCGATGGCGCCGAGGCGGTCCGTGCTTATCTTGAAGCGGCGATGGAGGGGAACGACCCCCGCCATATCGCACGCGCGCTGGGCGACATCGCCCGCTCGAAGGGGATGAGCGAGATCGCGCGCCAAACCGGCCTCGGACGACAGGCGCTTTACGCGGCGCTTTCGGAGAATGGCAATCCGACGCTGGAAACGCTGACCTCGGTACTCGCCGCGCTGGGGCTCGAGCTTTCGGTGCGACCGCGCGCGGCTTGATCGCTCGCCGCAGGCCAGCACGGCATTTCAATCAACGACCAATGGCGTTTATGTTTCGTCTGGAATATGCGCGGAACACGCCTTGACACTGGACGCATAATGCCCCGCTATCCGATCGAACTTTTCTGGTACGAACCCGATGCGAGCTGGGTGGCCAATGTGCCCGACCTGAAATCATGCTCGGCGTTCGGCGATACCCCCGAGGAGGCGCTCGCCGAGGTGCAGATCGCGATGCGCGGGTGGCTCGAAGTCGCCGCCGAGCGCGGGCTGCCCATTCCCCCGCCTTCTGAAATGCCGCATCGCTTCGCCGCCTGAGCGCTTGCGCTCGATACGGGGGCGTGTCAACTTTGCGATACACTCCGGAGAGTCGTGATGCGCCGCCCTCTCGCCGCCTTCGCTCTGCTCGCGCTCGCCGCGCCGCTCGCCGCGCCGCTCGCGGCCAAACAGGCGGCGCCGAGCCCCGCGATCACCGCCGCCGTCGCCGCGCCCGATCGGCCGGCGACGCAAACCGCGCTCGACGAGGGGCGCAAACCCGCCGCCGTGCTCGCCTTCCTAGGCCTCAAGCCCGGCATGGTCGCCGCCGACATCATGGCGGGCGCGGGCTATTATACCGAGATCATGGCGAGCGCGGTCGGCCCGAACGGCATGGTGAGCGCGTTCGAGCCCGAGCAGTTCATGAACGATCCGCGCGGGCAAAAGCCTTGGGCCGAGCTCAAGAAACGCCGCGCCAATGTCGCGCTGATCCCCTATCCGTTCGACATGTTCAGCGCCGCGCCCGCCAGCCTCGATTTCGCGCTGCTCCATTTGGTCTATCACGATCTTTATTGGGAGAGCGCGCAATTTAAGGTGCCGCGCACCGATCCGGCGGCGTTCCTCGCCGAACTCTTCAAGGCGATGAAGCCGGGCGGGATCGTCGGCGTGGTCGATCATGTCGCACTGCCGGGCGAGACGCGCGCCACCGCCGACAAGCTCCACCGCATCGATCCCGAGACGGTGAAGGCCGATTTCAAGGCGGCGGGCTTCGTGCTCGAGGGCGAGAGCGACCTGCTGCGGATGCCGAGCGACGATCACGCCAAGCTGGTGTTCGATCCGGCGGTGCGCGGCAAGACCGATCGCTTCGTCTTCCGTTTTCGCAAGCCGAAGCAATAGGGACTCGCGCTAAGACGCTAAGACGCGAAGCCTCGCTCGATTTCTTTCGTGGCTTCGTGGCTTGGGCTAAAGATCGATCTCACACGAAGCCACGAAGCCACGAAGCCACGAAAAGGGGACGAGAAGCGCTTCGCGTCTTTGCGTCTTCGCATGAGCACTTAGTCCTCGGCGATCAGGCTCGTCCGCTTGGTCTCGGGGAGCATGGCGAAGCCCAGGGTCGCGAGCGCCAAGACGCCGGTCAGATACCAGTAAAACCCCGCCTCCAGCCCGGCGCTCTTGAACCACAAGGCGACATATTCGGCGGTACCGCCGAGCAAGGTGTTGCCGATCGCATAGGGCAGCGCCACGCCCAAAGTGCGGATTTCGGCGGGGAAAAGCTCGGCCTTGATGAGTCCGGAAATCGAGGTGTAGGCCGAGAGCAGCAGCGGCGCGAGCACCAAAGCGAAGGCGCTTTCCCAGGCGCGCGCGGCGGCGATCGCCTCGAACACCGGCACCGACACCAGCATCCCGCCGACGCCGAACAGCAGCAGCATCGGCTTACGCCCCACCCGATCCGAGACTGCCCCCAGCAAGGGCTGGGCGAGCATGAAGATCAGCAGCGCCGCCGTCATGATCTCGGTCGCGACCGCCGCCTTGAAGCCGCTGGTGTTGACCAGGAATTTCTGCATGTACGTCGTATAGGCATAGAAAGCGCAGCTCCCGCCGCCCGAAATCAGCGCGACGATCACGAACTGCCGGGGATAAGCGCGCCACAAAGCGAGCGCGCTCGATTGGCGCCGAGCGTCGAGCGCTTCGAACGCCGCCGTCTCTGCAAGGCCCCGGCGCAGCAGGTAAACGAGGATCGCGAGCAGCGCGCCGATCGCGAAGGGGATGCGCCAGCCCCAGGCGCGCAGGTCGCTTTCAGAGAGCAAGCTTTGCAACACCAGCGTCACGCCGAGCGCAAGCAATTGCCCGCCGATGAGCGTGAAATATTGAAAGCTCGACCAGAAGCCGCGATTTCGCCGGCTCGCCATTTCGGAAAGATACGTCGCGCTCGCGCCATATTCGCCGCCGACCGACAG
>LWDI01000072.1:220-522 GCA_002083475.1 Proteobacteria bacterium SG_bin5 | reverse complement strand
CCCGGCCTGGGCATAGGTCGGCGCGGCGGCGATCAGCAGCGATCCGCCGCACATCAGCGCGACCGACAAAGCGAGCCCCGCCTTGCGCCCGCGCGTATCGCCGTAAATCCCCATCACATAAGCGCCGACCGGGCGCATCAGAAAGCCGACCGCGAAGNNGCGAAGATCGCGGCGGTGCTCAGCAATTGCGCGGTCTGGTCGCCCTTGGGGAAAAAGGCGCCCGCGAAATAGATGGAGAGCGCCGAATAGGCATACCAATCATACCATTCGACCAAATTGCCCGCCGATCCGCCCAGGATCGA
>LWDI01000072.1:0-134 GCA_002083475.1 Proteobacteria bacterium SG_bin5 | reverse complement strand
CGCGCGCGCGCGGCCATAAGCGCGCGATGCGTTCTTTGCTCGCCCTCTCGCCCTTCGCGCTGCTCGTGGCGGGGTGCGTCGCCGCGCCCGCGCCGCCGCCGGCCCCCGTCGCCGCGCCGCGCCCGATCCCCGCG
>LWDI01000071.1 GCA_002083475.1 Proteobacteria bacterium SG_bin5 | reverse complement strand
GCGGCGGCGTGGCGGTGGTGACGATCGGCGACGGCGGCGCGGGCGTCTGGACGATCACCGGCGGCGACACGACCGGCGGCGAGGTCGGCTGCGGGGTATCGGGCGGCGGCGGCGGCTCATCGGGCGGCGGCGGCGGCGGGGGAGGCGGCGGCGCGACGTCGAAGGTGTTGAGCTGTTCCTGCACCTTCTTGACGTATTGATACGCCAGGCCGGTGATGAACGCATACCCCAGCACCGCCATCAGGATGATGACGACGACGACCGCCACCATCCGTGTCCCGCTGTTATCGCGATCTGCGTAAGCCATTCAGGTACGAAACTCCATATTTCCCCGGCAACTCTGCCCCGTGTCCGGCCCTGCCCCAGGGTCGCACGCGGCCGCCGCCGAGAGCTTTTTATCCTATAGAGCGCGAGTCTCTATCGCCCAGTCGAAACCCATGCAAACGCTTTGTCGGGCGCAACAAACGTACAATCGCCGCATGGCAGAATTATTTCTGTATCAAAAGCACCGGCTGCGCTAACGGCGCGGGCATGGCTCGCGTTCCCGCCCTGGCGATTTTGACAGCGTTTACCGCGCTATCGGCCCCCGCGGCCGTGGTTTTTGGCCAAAAGCCGGCCGCCGTGCCCGCCCCGGTGCCGCCGCCACCCTATGCCTTGGTCGCCGATCTCGTGCGGACGTCGCCCAGCGTGGTCGACGCGGTGATCCGGAGCGCCGCGCGGCTCAAGCCGCAGGAATCGCCCGGTCTCGCCCCCGGATTCGTCCGCTTCGACGTGACCGCCGACGTCATGGCGCAGATCAAGGGGCGCGAATCATTGCCGCCGCGGATCAATTATCTCGTCGACGTGCCGCTCGACGCGCGCGGGCGGCCGCCGAAGCTCAAGGCCTTGCGCGTGCTGCTGTTCGCGGTGCCCGTTCCGGGCAAGCCCGATCAGCTGCAATTGATCGGCAAGCGCGGGCAGCAAGGCTGGACCCCCGCGTTCGACGCGCGCATCCGCGAGATCGCGCGCGCGCTCGTCGCCGCCGACGCGCCGCCCGAAATCACCGGCATCGGCAATGTGTTCACCGTCCC
Source organism: Proteobacteria bacterium SG_bin5 (assembly GCA_002083475.1). Lineage (GTDB taxonomy): Bacteria > Pseudomonadota > Alphaproteobacteria > Sphingomonadales > Sphingomonadaceae > Sphingomonas. Next base: position 26,954 of record LWDI01000071.1, on the reverse strand, counting down.
CGGCAGCCTGCCGGGCGAGCGCGAGACGCAGATTTTCCTGACGACCAAGGATGGGCGTCCGGTCTCGCTGAGCGTCATCCGCCGCCCCGGCGAGGCGGCGCGCTGGGCGGTTGCGCTGAGCGAAATCGTCGACGAGGCCGCCGCCCCGCCCGCGCGCGACAGCTTGCTCTGGTATCGCCTCGCCTGCTTTCTGCCCCCGGCGCTCCCCGAGCGATCGGTGCAAACGCTCGACCCCGCCAACGCCCTGGGCGCGCGCGAGGATTATGGTTTCGTGCTCGCGCAGTTGGGGCGCTGCGAGCGTTAGTCGGGACCGCTGAGGTTCCGCGTCAGCCTTCGCCGCTCAACCGCAGCACCTGGCCGGTGGTGCAATCCGCCGTGGCGAAAAATTCGAGCGCCGCGTCGATCTCGGTCGCCGCCACCCCCGGCGCCACGTCGAGCGCATTGACCCGCGCCGGCGCGCGTTCGATCGCGAGCGGGGCGATCGCCGCGATCAGCAGCGCGCGTTCAAGCGGGGGAACATCGGCGGCGATCACCACCGCCACGTCCCCCGGCGCCGCCCGCGCCGCCGCGATGAGCGCCTCGGGCCCGCGCGCGTCGATCCGCGTCATCGCCGGTGGCGCGTCAGCGTGATGCCGATCGATTCGCGCCCCTCGGCGATGGCGAGCTTGACGATCTTCACCCGCACCCAGCGCAGCCGCGCGTCCTGCAGCAGCAGCGTTTCGCAAATATGATCGGCGACCGCCTCGATCAGCGTGAAATGCACCCCCTCCGGCAGCGCCGCCGTCGCCGCGCGCTTCAGATCGAGATAGTTTTTGGAGGCCGACAGCGGCGTATCGGGCGCATAAAGCGGCGCGCAATCGAGCTCGGCGGTGATCGAGATCCGCAGCGGCTGGGGCAGATGCGTCTCCTCGGAATAAATGCCGGTGAGCACCGGCATTTCGATGTCGTGCACCTCCAATTCCAGCCGATCCACGCTCATTCCCTTCGCGCCAAAGCGCGCGCCCTTAGACCAACCGCCCGGCGCTTGCCAAGCCGCTCAAGCGCTGGCGCTGGGGCGCGCGCTCGCGGCGGCGTGCCAGCGGGCGAGCGCGCTTTCGGGCGCGGGCTGGGGCAGCTTGGCGGCTTTGGCGAAGTCGATCGTCACCAGCGCGCTGATGTCGGCGAAGCTATACGCGTCGCCCGCGATCCATTCGCTCTCGCCGAGCCGCGCCTCGAGCCCCTGGATGAAGGCGCTCCACATGATCGCGCCGCGCGTCGCGAGTTCGGGGATCAGCGGGATCGGCGGCCATTGGCCGGGAACGCCGCGCCCCTCCATCACCGGGCGGCTGTTGCGGAAGACATAGACGGCGGCGGCATAGCCATCGCTTTCGATCCGCCGCGTCCAGCTTTCGATCCGCGCGATTTCGAGCGGGGACGCGCCGAACAGCGCGGGCTCGGGGTGGAGCGCTTCGAAATAGCGGCAGATCGCCGCCGACTCGCAGATCACCTCGCCCGAATCGAGTTCGAGCGCGGGCACCACGCCGCGCGGGTTGACGCGCAAATAGGCCTCTTGGAAATGTTCGCCCTGCCTCAGATCGACCGTCACGCGGTCGACCTCGATCGCTTTTTCCGCCAGATAGATACGCACGCGGCGCGGGCTCGGCGCCCAAGGCGAATCATAGAGTTTCATCGGCGGCGTCCCCCATGGTTTGCCCATCGCGCTTGCGTTGCGGCGGGGTGAAGCTATGGCGCGCGCGGCCGTTCGTCCACTCGCCACCTGGGAGACATGCCATCGCGCCCATCCCGCTCGCCGCCGTGCCGCCCGAGGCGGTGGAGGCGCTGCTCGACCGCGTCTTCGGCGCCGACCGCCACCGCCGCACTGCCTATGCGATTCGTGGGGGCGCGGCGCCGATCGCCGAGATGAGCTTCGCGATCCTGGCGGAGGGCGCGCTCATCGCCGCGCTGCTGGCTTATCCCGTGGCGCTCGCTTGCGATGACGGGACGCGCGCGCCGCTGGTGATGATCGGCCCGGTCGCGGTGGTGCCCGAGCTGCACGGCCAGGGCCATGGCCGCGCGCTGTTCGCGGCGCTGCTCGCCGCCGCGCCGGTGGACGCGGTGCTGATGCTGATCGGCGACCCCGAATATTACGGCCGCTTCGGCTTCACCGCCGCGCGCACCGGCCTTTGGCGCGCGCCGGGGCCGGTCGAGCGCCACCGGCTGCTCGCGCGCGGCGATCATGTGCCCGATCGCGCGGGGCTATTGGGTCCGGCTTGAGGCTTTACGCTGTCGCCCGGGCTGCCTAAGTCCCGCCCATGCCGATGCCGCCCCCGCCCGATCTCGCCGCGCTGTCGCTCGCCGAGGTCGCGCGGCTGGTCGAGGAACGGCGCCTGCCCCCGGTCGAGCGCTGGAACCCGCCGCATTGCGGGCACAGCGAAATGCGCATCGCGCGCGACGGCACTTGGTATCACCAGGGTGGCCCGATCGGGCGGGCGGCGATGGTGCGGCTCTTCTCGACATTGCTCCGGCGCGAGGCGGACGGCGGCTTCGTGCTCGTCACCCCGGTCGAGAAGCTGACGATCGACGTCGAGGACGCGCCCTTCGTCGCGGTGGAGATGAAGGCCGAGGGGCAGGCCGAGGCGACCCGCCTCGCCTTTCGGCTCAACACCGGCGATCTGGTGACCGCCGGCCCCGCTCACCCCTTGCGCCTCGCCGCGACGCCCGAGGGGCCGCGCCCCTATCTGCTGGTGCGCGGCGGGCTGGAGGCGGTGCTCGCGCGGCCGGTTTATTACGAGCTCGCCGAGCGCGCGCTCGCCGACGGGGGCGAGCCACCGGGCGTGTGGAGCGACGGCGCCTTTTTCGCGCTCGATCCCGCATGAGCCTGGAAGCGCGCCTGCGCGCGGCGCTCGCGGGGGCGCCGCCCGCCGATCTGCTGCCCGGCGACACGCGCGAGCCGCCGGCGCCGGGCGCCGCGCTCACCGCCGCCGCCGTGCTGGTGCCGATCACCGATCGCCCCGCGCCCGGCGTGGTACTCACCCAAAGGCTCGCGACGCTGCGCCGCCACGCCGGCCAGATCGCCTTTCCCGGTGGCCGGATCGATCCCGAGGACGAAGACGCAGTCGCCGCCGCGCTGCGCGAGGCCGAGGAGGAAATCGCGCTCCCCCGCCATCTGCCGCGCGTGATCGGCGCGGCCGATCTCTATCGCACCGGCACCGGCTATGCGGTGACGCCCGTGGTCGCGGTGGTGCCGCCCGATCTGGACTTCACGCCCAATGCGAGCGAAGTCGCCGATGTGTTTGAAGTTCCCCTGGATTTTCTCCTCGATCCCGCCAATCTGCGGAGCGCGAGCCTGACGTGGCAGGGGCGCGAGCGGCAGTTTTTCGAGATTTACTGGGGCGAGCGGCGCATCTGGGGCGCGACCGCGGCGATGATCGTCAACCTCGCGCGGCGGCTGGCATGAGCGTCGCGCTGCCCCCCGCTCCCTGGCGCGAGCGCGCGGGGCTGGCGGCGCTGTGCGCGGCGCTCGACGCGGGCGCCGGGGGGGCGCGCTTCGTCGGCGGGGTGGTGCGCGATACCTTGCTCGGCCTCGCCGTCCACGACATCGACATCGCGACGCGCCTCGCCCCCCAGGCGGTGATCGAACGCGTGCGCGCGGCGGGGTTGAAAGCGGTGCCGACGGGCCTCGCCCATGGCACGATCACCGCCGTGCTCCCCGACGGGCCGGTCGAGGTGACCACGTTGCGCCGCGACGTCAGCACCGACGGCCGCCACGCGACGATCGCCTTCACCGATGATTGGCGCGAGGATGCCGCACGGCGCGATTTCACGATCAACGCGCTTTATGCCGATCCGCTGACCGGCCAGGTGCATGATTATTTCGGCGGGCTGGTCGATCTCGACGCGCGGCGGGTGCGCTTCATCGGCGATCCCCTCGCGCGCATCGCCGAGGATCATCTGCGCATCCTGCGCTTCTTCCGTTTCTCGGCGCGCTTCGGCGCCGAGATCGACCGCGATGGCCTCGCCGCCTGCGCCGCGCGCGCGAACGATCTGATGGCGCTCAGCCGCGAGCGCGTGGCGGACGAATTGCTCAAATTGCTCGTCGCGGCGAAGGCGCCGGCGACCGTCGCGCTGATGATCGCGCACGGCATTTTCCGCCCGGTGCTGCCCGAAATCGCCAGCGCCGATCGGCTGGCGCGGGTGGCGGCGTTCGAGGCGGCGGCGGGGCTCGACCCCCACGCGATCCGCCGCCTTGCGGCGCTGCTCCCCGATGATCCGGCGCTCGGCGATGCGATCGGCGCGCGGCTGAAACTCTCGAACGCGCAGCGCAAGCGGCTGATCGCGGCGCTCGACTCCAGCCTCGCCCCGCCGCGCGCGCTCGCTTATCAGCTCGGGCCGGAGAGCGCGGCGGACCGCCTCGCCCTCCACGCCGCTTTGGACGAAGCGCTCGCCGCGTGGCGCGCGATCGCCGATTGGCCGGTGCCGCGCCTGCCGCTCTCCGGGGGCGAACTCGTCGCGCGCGGGCTACGTAAAGGCCCCGACGTCGCGCGCACGCTGCGCGCGATCGAGGCGCGCTGGGTGGCGGAGGATTTTCCCGGACCCGAGCGTTTCGCCGCGATCCGCGATGCCGAAGTCGCTCAGGCGCTCGCCGCGCTCAGCAACGCGAAGGCCTGATCGGCCTCGAGCGGGCGCGCGTAAAGATAGCCCTGGCCATAGCTGCATCCCAAGGCCGCGAGCGTTTGCGCGAGTTCGTTGGTCTAGATCCCCTCGGCGGTGGTCTTCATGCCGAGCGCCTGGGCGAGCCCCAGGATCGCGCGCACGATCGCGATCTTGTCGCGATCGGCGAGCATCCCGGTCACGAAGCTGCGATCCATCTTGAGCACGTCGATCGGGAGCTTCTGAAGATAAGCGAGGTTCGAATAGCCGGTGCCGAAATCGTCCATCGCCAGCGTCGCGCCGAGCCGCTTGAGCGCTTGCATCGTCTGCGCGACGCGGTCGGGATCGCCGATCAGCGCGCTTTCGGTGAGTTCGAGCGTCAGCCGATCGCCGCCGAGCCCCGCCTCGGCGAGCGCATGTTCCACCGCGAGCGGCACATTGTCGCGCTGGAGCTGGATCGCCGAAAGATTGACCGCGACCCGCACCCCGCAATTGCCCCCGGCGCGCGCGTCCCAGGCGGCGAGCGTGCGCGTCGCCTCCTGCACCGCCCAGCGGCCGAGCGGGACGATCAGCCCCGATTCCTCGGCGACGGGAATGAAATCGACCGGCGAATGATGCTGGCCGTCGTCGGTCGTCCAACGGCTGAGCGCTTCGAAGCTGGTGATTCGCCCGGTCGAGAGATCGACGATCGGCTGGAAGGTCAGCCGCAGCTTGCCCGCGTCGATCGCGCGACGCAGCGAGGTTTCGAGCCCGAATTGCTCGCGCGCGGCGGCGAAGGCGCCGCGGTGATAGGCCTCGGCGATCCCGCTCGCCTTGGAGCGTTTGACCGCGAATTGCGCGTGGCGGATCAGATCCTCGGCATCGTCGATCGGGTCCGCGCCAAAGGCGATGCCGATCGAGCAGGAGACGCGAATCTCGAAATCGGCGAGGCGGAACGGGGTGGTGAGCGCGCTCTGGATGCGCTTGGCGACATGCGCCGCGTCGTCGCGCCCCGATTCGAGCGTCAGCAAAATGCCGAACTCGTCGCCCCCCAGCCGCGCGAGCGTGTCGCAGCTGCGCAAGGCGCCGCGGATCCGGCGCGCGACGGTGATCAGTAGTTCGTCGCCCGCGAGCGAGCCCAGGCAGGCGTTCACGCGGCTGAAGCGATCGAGATTGACGACCATCACCGCATAGCCCGCGCGCGCCTGCGGATCGACGCCGAGGCGCTGTTCGAGCAGATCGGAAAAGCCCGCGCGATTGGGCAGCCCCGAAAGGCTGTCGGTCAACATCTCGCGGCGCAAATTGGCCTCGGTGCGGCGCTGCGCGGTGTGATCGAGCAAAGTCACCAAACAGCGCGCGCACCCGTCGCGCTCGGCCGCGCGAGCGAGATGGACGTCGTAATAGCGCGCCTCGACCGCGTCGCCCAATTGCCAGGGGAAATGTTCGCGCGCGCGCGCGCCGGCGAGAAAGGCCTGGAGCCGGCCGGCGAGCAGCGACACCAAGGGCGCGCGCTGATCCTCGCCATTCACCCGCGCCGCGCGATAGGCGTCGTTGGCGGCCTCGACTTGAAAAGTCGCGCCCACCCGGCGCAGCATCACCGCCGGGATCGGCAGCAGATCGACCGCGCCGCGCGTGAGCGCGTCGAAATCCACGGGCGCGGCCACGGCGGGCTGCCCCGCGCCCAAGGGCGGGTCGAGCGGGGCCAATGTTCGGGACGCGCGCGCAGCCATCGTTTCAGCGGCTAAACTCAAAGCGTTAAGACGCTGTGAAGCGCCGCTTGGGGATTTCACGGATGGCTCAGCGCGGGACGAACTGATTGTCGCGGGGGAAGCCATTGGGCGGCATCCGCCCCGCCGCCCCGCGCGCGGCGCGCCAAAGGTTCATATCGGCCTCGGTCCGCACCCGCCCGCGTTCGCCGCCCATCGCCCAGCTGAGGCCGCTCGCATAAGTGAAGCTCGTCACGTCGGCGAGCCCGCCGTCGCGATAGCGCTGGAGCTGCACCCCCTGCCCACGCGCCATCTCCGGCAGCTCGGCGAGCGGGAAGACGAGCAGCTTGCGATTGTCGCCGATCACCGCGACATAATCATGCGCGGGGCCGATCGGGTGGACGCGGCGCAGCTTGGCGCCCGCGCGCGGGGTGACGACGGTCTTGCCCTTGCGCGTCTCCGCCACCAGCTCGCGCGCGAGCGCCACGAAGCCGCGCCCGTCGCTCGCCGCCAACAGCAGCCGCTCGGCATGGCCGACCGGCGTGAGCGCGACGATGCCGGTGTCGCTTTCCAAATCGATCATCAGCCGCACCGGCTCGCCGAAACCGCGCCCGCCGGGCAATTTATCGGCGGCGAGCGTGTAGAAACGCCCGGTTTCGGCGGCGAGCAGCAGCTTGTCGGTGGTCTGCGCGTGGAAGGCGAAGCCGGGGCCGTCGCCCTCCTTGAATTTGAGCGCTTCGGCCGAGGCGAGATCGATATGCCCCTTCATCGCGCGGATCCAGCCGCGCTGCGAGAGGATGACGGTGATCGGCTCGCGCTCGATCATCGCCTCGAGCGGAATTTCGCGCACCGGCCCCGCCTCGCTCACCTCGGTGCGGCGCTTGCCGAGCTTGGTCTCGGGGCCATAGCGGTCGCGGATCACGCCCATATCGGCCTTCAGCCGCTCGCGCTGGAGCGCCTCGCTCGCGAGCAAATCCTCGAGCCCCTGGCGCTCGGCGGTGAGCGTGTCGCGCTCGCCGCGCAGCTCCATCTCCTCGAGCTTGCGAAGCGACCGCAGCCGCATGTTCAGGATCGCCTCGGCCTGGCGATCGGTAAGGCCGAACTCGGCGATCATCACCGGCTTGGGCTCATCCTCTTGGCGGATGATTTCGATCACGCGGTCGAGGTTGAGATAAGCGACGAGATAGCCATCGAGCAGCTCCACCCGATCGGCGATTCGGCTCAGCCGGTGGCGCGTGCGGCGTTGGAGCACGATGAACTGATGCGCGACCCAGGCCTGGAGCGCCGCCGTCAGGCTCATCACCCGCGGCGTGCGCTGGGCGTCGAGAACGTTCAGATTGAGCGGGATTTTGACTTCCAGGTCGGAGAGGCGGAACAGGCTCTCCATCAGCGTCTCGGCATCGACGGTGCGCGCGCGGGGTTCGAGGACGATGCGGATTTCGGCGTCGGATTCGTCGTTCACGTCGCCGAAGATCGGCAGCTTCTTGTCGTTGACGATCGCCGCCAGCTGCTCGATCAACTTACCCTTCTGCACGCCATAAGGGATTTCGGTGACGATCGCCGCCCAGGTGCCGCGCCCCTGATCCTCGATGTGCCATTTGGCGCGCACGCGGAAGGCGCCGCGCCCGCTCGCATAGGTCTCGGCGATGGCGGCCGCCGAATCGACCACGCGGCCGCCGGTGGGGAAATCGGGCCCCTGCACATAGGCCAGCACATCGGCTCGCGGATCATCGACCAGCGCGATCGCGGCGTTCAAGAGTTCAGCGGCGTTGTGCGGCGGAATGCTCGTCGCCATGCCGACCGCGATCCCGCTCGCGCCGTTCGCCAGCAAATTGGGGAAGAGCCCGGGGAAAAGTTCGGGCTCCTGCTCCTCGCCATTATAGGTCGGGCGGAAATCGGTGGCATCGTCGTCTAGCCCGGCCATCAAGTCGATCGCGACCTGGGTCAGCCGACATTCGGTATAGCGATAAGCGGCGGCGCCATCGCCGTCGATGTTGCCGAAATTGCCCTGGCCATCGACCAGCGGATAACGCAGCGCGAAATCCTGCGCCAAGCGCACCATCGCGTCATAAACGCTCGCATCGCCATGCGGGTGATATTTGCCGATCACGTCACCGACCACGCGCGCGCATTTCTTATAGCCCTGCGCCGGATCGAGCCGCAGCGCGCGCATCGCCCACAGCAGCCGGCGGTGTACCGGCTTCAGCCCATCGCGCACATCGGGCAGCGAGCGCGCGGTGATCGTCGAGAGCGCATAGACGAGATAGCGTTCGGACAGCGCGCTATCGAAGGGCGTGTCCTGAATGGGGGACGGCAGCGTATCGGTGGTCATTGCGCGCCGCCTTAACAGCGGCGGCCGCGAAAGGCCAAGGGGCAGGATCGAAATGTGGCTACAATGTGGCGAACCCCTTTTCCCCACTCGATCGATAGGATATAAGCGGGCGACAACCACAGGAGAGAATGCGATGCGCCTAGCCGTCACTCTTACCGCCCTCGCGCTGGTCTTGGCGGGCTGCAATCAAGCCGACCGGCGCGACACGCCCGCGCCTAATGACGTGGGCGAAAGCGCGGCCCCCGCGATCAGGTCGGTCGAAGGACGCAGCTATCGCTATGATTATGCCTTCGCGGCGCCGGGCGCGCAGATCGCGGTCGCGCAGGAGCGTCACGCCCAGGCCTGCGAGGCACTGGGTCCCGATCAATGCATCGTCACCAGCATGACGCTCGACAATGACAACCCCCGGAACGTGCACGCGACGCTCGATCTGGCGATCGCGCCCGCGCTGGCGCGCGGCTTTGGCAGCAAGGCGAGCGCCGCGCTGGGGCAGCTGGGCGGGCGGCTGATCGCGGCGCGGATCGACTCGGAGGAACTCCAGTCGCGGCTCACCAGGCTCGACGAGGCACAGCAGGGCCAGCAGCGCGATTTGGTCGAGATCGATCGCCGCCTCGCGCAACCCGGCATTTCCCAGGGCGAGCGGTTGCAATTGCAGCAACGCGCCGAGGCGTTGCGCGACAAGGCCAGCGCCGGGCGGGCCGAGACGCGATCGATCCGCGGGCAGCTCGCGGCGACGCCGATGCATTTCGATTATCGCCCGCTCGCGACCGGCTGGTTCGATGGCGATAGCCCGCTCGCCAATGGCTATGCGATCGGGCGCGATAGTGTGAACGCGCTGCTCGCGGTGCTGCTCCTGATCGTGGCGGGGGGCCTGCCCTGGGCGCTGCTCGCGATCGCGGCGCTGCTGCTCGTGCGCTGGGGCCGCAAGCGCCTGGTGACGGCGCTCGGTTGAAACTGGCGGGCGGCGACGCGCTGGGCTAAAGGGCGCCGATGCGCGCCCTTGCCCTCGCCGCCGCCCTGCTGTTCCTGAGCGGCATGGCCGATTGGAAGCCGCTCACCTGGCCCGATCTTACCCGCCGCCCGCGCCCGGCGCCGCAAGCGACGATCGCTTATGGCGCGGCGCCCGAGCAGAAGGTCGATGTCTGGCTCCCCACAGGACCAGGGCCTTACAAGACCGTGCTGATGGTCCATGGCGGCTGTTGGCAGACCGACATCGCCGATCGGAGCCTGATGAACTGGCTGGCGCAAGATTTGCGCGGGCGCGGCTATGCGGTGTGGAACATCGATTATCGCGGGGTCGATCGGCCGGGCGGCGGCTATCCGGGGACCTTCGCCGACGTGGCGGCGGCGGCGGACGCGCTGGCGGCGAACGCCGCGCGGTTCGAGCTCGATACGAAGCGCATCGTCGCGGTCGGCCATTCGGCGGGCGGGCATTTGGCGCTCTGGCTGGCGGGGCGTGCCAAACTGCCGGCGGCGAGCGCCCTCGCGGCGCGCGATCCACTGCCCATCGCGGCGGTCGTCAGCCTCGGCGGGCTGCCCGATCTCGAAGCCGTCGCCGCCAGCCCCGACAATGGCTGCGGCACCGAGGTGATCGCGAAGCTGGTCGGCGATCGGCCCGATCGCTTCGCCGACACCTCGATCCCGCGCCTGCTGCCGCTCGGCGCCGAGCAATGGATCGTCGCGGGCGAGGACGACAAGATCGTGCCGATGCGGCTTAGCCAAGCCTATTTCGAGCAAGCGCGCGCGGGGCGTGATCCGGTCGCGCTGGTGCGCGTGCCGCGCACCGGCCATGTCGAGCTGGTTGCGCCGGAAAGCACCGCCTGGAAACAGAGCGTCGCGCTGATCGCGCGGAGCTTCGAATGACGCTCGACGAAGCGCGCGCGCTCGACGCGGTCGATCCGCTCGCCCCTTTCCGCGCGCGCTTCGCCTTGCCCGAGGGCGTGATCTATCTCGACGGCAATTCGCTCGGCCCCCTGCCCCATGCCGCCCACGCGGCCGTCGCCGAATTGGTCGAGCGGCAATGGGGCGAGCGCCTCATCCGCGGCTGGAACGAGGGTTGGATCGAGGCGCCGACGCGGATCGGCGACCAGATCGCCCGGCTGATCGGCGCGGACGAAGGCGAAGTGATCGCCTGCGATTCGACCTCGGCCAATCTCTACAAGCTGATCGTCGGCGCTTTGCGCGCGAGCGACCGGCGCGTGGTGTTGAGCGAGGCCGGCAATTTCCCGACTGACCTCCATATCGCCCAAGGCGCGGTGGCGGCGGTGCCGGGCGCGACGCTGCGCGTGGTCGCGCGCGCCGACCTCGCCGATGCGCTCGACGATCGGGTCGCGCTGCTCCTCTTGACCCATGTCCATTACAAGACCGCCGAACGCTTCGACCTGGCCGACTGGACCGCGCGCGCCCACGCCGTCGGCGCGCGCGTGCTATGGGATTTGAGCCATAGCGCGGGCGCGGTGCCGGTCGATTTGAACGCCGCGCGCGCCGATCTCGCGGTCGGCTGCGGCTATAAATATCTGAACGGCGGCCCCGGCGCGCCCGCCTGGTTGTTCGTCGCCCGGCGCCATCAGGCGGCGCTCGACAATCCGCTCTCGGGCTGGATGGGCCATGCCGCGCCGTTCGATTTCGCCGACGCCTATGCCCCCGCCCCCGGCATCCGCCGCTGGCTGACCGGCACCCCGCCGATCCTCGGCCTCGCCGCGCTCGAAGCCGGGGTCGCGCTGATGCGCGAGGCCGATCCGGCGCTGCTCGCCGCCAAGAGCGCGCGGCTGTTCGACGCGCTCGCCGCCGCAGCCGATGCGCTCGGGATCGAGGTCGCCTCGCCGCGCGACCCGGCGCTGCGCGGCAGCCATATCGCGCTGCGCCACCCCCAGGCCCATGCGCTATGCCAGGCCTTGATCGAACGCGGCGTGATCGGCGATTTCCGCGCGCCCGACGTGCTGCGCCTGGGGCTCACCCCGCTTTATCTCTCGCACGAAGCGGTCGCGCGGGCGGGCGCGATTCTCGCCGAATTGGTCGCAAGCCGCGACTGGGAAGCGCCCCGATTTCAAACGCGTCGCGCGGTCACCTGAGCGCGGCGCCGTTGCGCCCCTGGGCGAAGCGCGTTATAGGCTGGCGCCCCAGCCCCGGCCCCGCGCTCCCTGCGGCCGGGGCGTTGCATTTCAGGAACCCGCATGGCCCGCCGCCGCCAGATCTACGAGGGCAAAGCGAAGATCCTCTACGAGGGTCCCGAACCCGGCACGCTGATCCAATATTTCAAGGACGACGCGACCGCGTTCAACGCCCAGAAAAAGGGCACGATCAACGGCAAGGGCGTGCTCAACAACCGGATTTCGGAACATATCTTCACCCTGCTCGCGATGATCGGGGTGCCGACGCACTTCATCCGCCGGCTCAACATGCGCGAACAGCTGATTCGCCAGGTCGAGATCGTGCCGATCGAAGTGGTGGTGCGCAACGTCGCCGCCGGCTCGCTCTCGAAGCGACTGGGGCTCGAGGAAGGCACGCCGCTGCCGCGCACGATCATCGAATATTATTACAAGGACGATGCGCTCGGCGATCCGATGATCACCGAGGAACACATCGCCTGCTTCGGCTGGGCGAGCCAGGAAGAAATGCACGACATCGCCGATCTGGCGATCCGCGTGAATGATTTCCTTTGCGGGCTGTTCGGCGGGGTCGGGATTCGCCTGGTCGATTTCAAACTCGAATTCGGCCGCATCTGGGACAATGACTATAGCCGCATCATCCTGGCCGACGAGATCAGCCCCGATGGCTGCCGGCTGTGGGACATGGCGACCGGCGAAAAGCTCGACAAGGATCGCTTCCGCCGCGATTTGGGCGGCGAGATGGAGGCCTATCAGGAGGTCGCGCGCCGGCTCGGCCTGCTCCCCGAAGGCGCCGACAATACCGTGCTCGATCTCGAAAGCCACCGCAAGCAGCGCGGCAAGTAAGGTTGCGCGCGCGCGCGGCGGCGGGCATAGCGCGGGCATGAAATTGCGCATCATCGTCAGCTTGAAGCCCGGCGTGCTCGATCCCCAGGGCCGCGCGATCCACAAGGCGCTCGGCGGGCTCGGCTTCGCGGGCGTCGGCGACGTCCGCGCCGGCCGCGTCTTCGAACTCGACGTGGCCGACGATGTCGACGACAGCCAGATCGACGCGATGTGCCGCCAATTGCTCGCCAATACCGTGATCGAGAATTACCGGGTCGAGCGGGCGTGAAAACCGCCGTCATCGTCTTCCCCGGCTCGAATTGCGACCGCGACATGGCGGTGGCGCTCGAAGCGGTCACCGGCGCCAAGCCCGCGATGGTGTGGCATGGCGAGACCGATCTGCCCGACGATCTGGGCCTGATCGCGCTGCCCGGCGGCTTTTCCTATGGCGATTATCTGCGCTGCGGGGCGATCGCGGCGCGATCGAGCATCGTGCCGGCGGTGGTCGCCGCCGCCGGGCGCGGGGTGCCGGTGCTCGGGGTGTGCAACGGCTTTCAGATCTTGACCGAGATCGGGCTGCTCCCCGGCGCGCTGATGCGCAACGCCGGACTCACTTTCGTCTGCCGCGACGTCGCGCTGACGGTGGATAACGCGCAGAGCCTGTTCACCAGCCGCTTCGACGCGGGCGAGCGCATCGTCGTGCCGGTCGCGCATCATGACGGCAATTATTTCGCCGACGCCGAAACGCTCGATCGGCTGGAGGGCGAAGGCCGCGTCGCGCTGCGCTATGCCGAGCCCGTCAACGGCAGCGCGCGCGATATCGCCGGGGTGTTGAACGAGGCGGGCAACGTGCTGGGGCTGATGCCGCACCCCGAACGCCGGATCGAACCCGCCCATGGCGGCACCGATGGCCGGCGGCTGCTCGAAGGCGTGCTCGCGACGATCAACGCCTGATTGGTGCGGACGGCGGGACTCGAACCCGCACTTCCTTGGGGAAAACGGATTTTAAGTCCGCTGCGTCTACCGGTTTCGCCACGTCCGCACGGGGGCCGGGCGCCCCTGCAAGCGCAGCGCGGGCGCGGCGTCAAGCGTTATGCTTCGCAATTCAGCCGCAGCCGCATTTCCTTGCCGGGCTTGAAATAGGGCACGCGCTTGGCGGTGACTTCCACCACCTCGCCGGTGCGCGGATTGCGCCCCGTGCGGGCGCCGCGCGCGCGCGTGCTGAACGCGCCGAAGCCGCGCAGCTCCACACGGCCGTCGGCGGCGAGCTTGTCGGCGATGGTATCGAAAAAGGTCGTCACGATCGCCTCGACGTCGCGCGGCGAGAGGCCGGGATTGTCGGCGATCAATTGCTGCACCAGTTCCGAGCGTATCATGTCTGCCTCCCCCACCCCAATGCGGCGGCCCGCCTCGCCGGGCCACGACGGCTGCTTAATCCATGTAAAGATTGAGGAAAGGCCTACTCCCCGGCCAAGCCCTTGACGATACGCATAAACCGCAGTGGCAACGCAAAAAGGGGACGGCGGACGCCGCCGCCATCCCCATTTTGGGTACCACCTTAAGCCGCTGGCGCCAAAGCTTACTTTCGCTCGCCCCGCGCCTTGAGCGCTTCGCCCAGAATGTCGCCGAGCGAGGCGCCCGAGTCGGACGAGCCATATTGCGCGACCGCTTCCTTCTCCTCGGCGATCTGCATCGCCTTGACCGAGAAGGTCGGCTTTTTCGAGCGATCGAAGCCCGTCACCAGCGCGTCGAACTTCTGGCCGACCTGGAAGCGCTCGGGGCGCTGCTCGTCGCGGTCGCGGCCGAGATCGGTGCGCTTGATGAAGCCGGTCGCGCCGCCCTCGCCCGCCTGCACTTCGAGGCCCGCGTCGCGGACTTCGAGCACCGTCACGGTGACGATCGCGTTCTTCTGGAGGCGGCTACCGCCATCGCTCGCCGGCGCGGCGACCGTGCCGCGCTCGAGCTGCTTCATGCCGAGCGAGATGCGCTCCTTCTCGGGATCGATGTCGAGCACGATCGCCTTCACCACTTCGCCCTTGCGGTGCAGGTTGAGCGCGTCCTCGCCCGAAATGCCCCAGGCGATGTCCGACATATGGACCATGCCGTCGACATCATTGTCGAGCCCGATGAACAGGCCGAATTCGGTCGCGTTCTTGACCTCGCCCTCGACGGTCGAGCCGATGGGATGCTCCTCGGCGAACTTCTCCCAGGGATTGGCCTGGGCCTGCTTCAGGCCGAGCGAAATGCGCCGCTTGTCCTGATCGACCTCGAGCACGATCACATCGACTTCCTGGCTGGTCGACACGATCTTGCCGGGGTGGACGTTCTTCTTGGTCCAGCTCATTTCGGAGACGTGGACCAACCCCTCGATGCCCGCTTCGAGCTCGACGAAGGCGCCATATTCGGTGATGTTGGTCACACGCCCCGAAAGCTTGGCGCCGATCGGATATTTCACGGCGGCGGCATCCCAGGGGTCGCTCTCGAGCTGCTTCATGCCGAGCGAGATGCGCTGCGTGTCCTTGTTGATGCGGATGATCTGGACGCGCACCGTGTCACCGATGTTCAGCACTTCGCTCGGGTGGTTGACGCGCTTGTAGCTGATGTCGGTCACGTGCAGCAGGCCGTCGATCCCGCCCAGATCGACGAAGGCGCCGTAATCGGTGATGTTCTTCACGACACCATCGATCACCTGGCCTTCGGACAGGCTCATGATCAGGCCCGAACGCTGCTCGGCGCGGGTTTCCTCGAGGATCGCGCGGCGCGAAACGACGATGTTGCCGCGCTTGCGGTCCATCTTCAGGATCTGGAAGGGCTGCGGAATGTCCATCAGCGGCGCGACGTCGCGCACCGGGCGGATATCGACCTGGCTGCCGGGGAGGAAGGC
This sequence comes from Proteobacteria bacterium SG_bin5, assembly GCA_002083475.1. GTDB lineage: Bacteria > Pseudomonadota > Alphaproteobacteria > Sphingomonadales > Sphingomonadaceae > Sphingomonas. The sequence goes on along the minus strand of LWDI01000071.1, from coordinate 11,492 downwards.
GACCGCGCCGTTGAGATCGACGGTGAAGCCACCCTTCACGCGGCCGAAGATCACGCCTTCGACGCGGGCGCCGCGGGCGAATTCGGCCTCCAGCAGATCCCAAGCGGCTTCGCGACGCGCGCGATCGCGGCTGAGCATCGCTTCGCCATGGACGTTCTCGACCCGGTCGACATAAACCTCGACCTCGTCGCCGACCGCGAGTTCGGCCTTTTGACCGGGGGCGGCGAATTCGCGCAGCGGCACGCGGCCTTCGGACTTCAGCCCGACGTCGATCACCACCATGTCGTTTCCGATCGCGGTGACGGTGCCCTTGACCACCCGGCCCTCGAAGCCGTCCGCGTCGCCGAGCGTTTCATCCAAAAGCGCCGCGAATTCGTCGCGGCTGGGGTTCGCCGAAGAGGCCATAAAGTCTGTCAGTTCCTAATTCATCGTTTCCGGCCAGCCGGTTGTCTCCGGCGGTCTGGAGCAATGCACACTGCCCCGCCGGCCCCATGCCGACGAAGCGCCCGGCGAGGCGACGGAACGCGGGGAAAGGCTAGACGCATCAAATGCGAAAAGGGCGCCGGAGCTGACTCCCGCGCCTTCCACCGCGAGACGCACCGCTCGCTGGACATGGATTGCTATAGCGAATGGCCCATGGCGAGGCAAGATGGCCGGCGGCGGCAGGTGCATCGCCGACCGGGGAAAATTTCGAACGACCGCGCCCGGTCGAACCTTGTGCTTGAGAGAACTCAATGAGAAAGTGAAACGAAACAAACAAGGGGGTGGTTCGATGAAAAACAAGCTGTTGCTTCTAGCGTTCGCGCTCGCCGTGCCGATCGCCTCATCACCGGCGCAAACGCCCAAACAGGAAACGGCGCGTGAGCAAGCCTATCGCAACGAAATGCTCAAGCTGGAACGACAGTTGGATAAGCAAAGCGGCACCATCACCCTGCCTGCGGCCAAGGCCAAATTGACGCTGGGCGACCAATATTATTTCGTTCCCGCGAAAGACGCCGCCATTGTTCTGGAGAAAATGTGGGGCAACCCGCCCGAGGTGTCGAAAGACGTGCTCGGCATCGTCTTCGAGAAAAACGCCACCGCTTATGACGCGGTGTGGGGGGCGGTGCTGACGTTCGATCCCACCGGTTATGTCTCCGACGCCGACGCCAAGAGCGAGGATTATAACGCGGTGCTCAACCAAATGCGCGAAGGTCAGGACGAGCGCAACGCCGAGCGGCGCAAAGCCGGCTATCCCGGCATGCAACTGATCGGTTGGGCGCAGAACCCGATCTATGACGCGCGGCAGCATTCGCTCATCTGGGCGCGCGAACTGAAGGTCGACGGGGCGCCGGTGAATTCGCTGAACTATGACGTGCGCCTGTTGGGTCGAGAAGGCGTGTTGAGCATGAACATGATTTCCGACATGCGCCACCTCGCCGATGTTCAACGCGCGGCGAAAGCCTTTGGCGGGGCGGCGAGCTTCAACCCCGGCGCGACATATGCCGATTATAACGCCGCGACCGATAAGTCGGCCGGCTATGGTCTCGCGGGACTGGTCGCGGGCGGCGCCGGGCTCGCGGTGGCCAAGAAGCTCGGGCTGCTGGGGATCATCCTGGCATTCGGCAAGAAATTCATCGTGTTGATCGGGCTCGCTTTCGCCGCGATCGGTCGTTTGCTTTGGGGGATGATCGGGCGTAAATCGCGCGATCCCGAGACGATTTAAGCGCCCCCGCGCCGCCCCCGCTTTTCCTCCACGATCGCGATCGCGCGCTGCACCGCCGCTTCGATCGAGAGGAAGCTGGTGTCGAGCAGCGCCGCGTCGGGCGCCATCGTCAGCGGGGCGGTGGCGCGGGTCGAGTCGCGCTGGTCGCGCGCGCGAATATCGGCGAGCACACGGTCGATGCTGACGTCCACCCCCCGCGCGCGCAATTCGGCGTGGCGGCGGCGCGCGCGGATATTGGGGGTCGCGCGGACGAACAGCTTCACCTCCGCATCGGGCGCGATCACCGTGCCGATGTCGCGCCCGTCGAGCACCGCCCCGCCCGGCTGCTGCGCGAAACGCTTCTGGCGCTGCATCAGCGCCGCGCGCACCAAGGGATGCGCCGAGACCACCGAGGCGAGCTTGCCGATCGCATCGCTGCGCAATTCGGGGGCGTCGAGCATCGCGTCGGGGAAATCGCTCGCCGCGACGCCGTCCGCCTCGCGCTCGGCGTCGAGCTCGAGCCGCGCGAGGTTGAGCGCGACCGCGCGGTAGAGCAGCCCGGTATCGAGATGCGGCAGCCCATAATGCGCGGCGAGCGCGCGGGCGATGGTGCCCTTGCCCGAGGCGGCGGGTCCGTCGACGGCGATGATCATGGCGCGCTCAACAGCCGCTCGGCGCGAGCGCGTCAAGCGCGGCGAAGAAGCCGGGGAAGCTCGTCGCGACGGGCGCGGCGTCGTCGAGTGTCACGGGCGCGCGGCAGTGGAGCGCGGCGACCGCGAGGCTCATCGCGATTCGGTGGTCGAGCCGCGTCGCGATCGTCGCGCCGCCGGCGAGCGGCGCGCCGCCGCTTCCCTCGATCACCAGCCCGTCGCGCGCCTCGGTCACGCGTGCGCCGATCGCGCCGAGCGCCTCGGCCATCGCGGCGATGCGATCCGATTCCTTCACGCGCAATTCCTCGGCGCCGAGCGCGCGCGTGATGCCGCTCGCGAAGGCGGCGGCGACGAACAGCGCGGGATATTCGTCGATCATGCTCGGCGCGAGTTCGGGCGGCACCTCGATGCCGGTGAGCGGGGCGTGGCGCACCCGCAGATCGGCGACCGGCTCGCCGCCCATTTCGCGCGGATTTTCCTCGGCGATGTCGGCGCCCATCAGCCGCAATACCGCGATCAGCCCGGCACGCGTCGGGTTGAGCCCGACGCCGGTGATCGTCACGTCCGACCCCGGCACGATCGTCGCCGCGACCAGGAAGAACGCGGCCGACGATGGATCGCCGGGCACGACGATCTCTTGGGGGCGCAGTTCCGCCTCGCCCGCGATCTCGATCACCCGCGCGCGCGCCTCCTCGCCGATGGTGAGCCGCGCGCCGAAGCCGGCGAGCATCCGCTCGCTATGGTCGCGCGTCGGCACCGGCTCGATCACCCGCGTGATCCCCGGCGTGTTGAGCCCGGCGAGCAACACCGCCGATTTCACCTGCGCCGAGGCGACGGGCAGCCGATAAGCGATCGGCACCGCCGGGCAGGCGCCGCGCACCATGAGGGGCAGGCGATCGCCCGGGCTCGCCTGGAAATCGGCCCCCATCGCCGAGAGCGGCGCGATCACCCGCGCCATCGGCCGGCGCGAGAGCGAGGCGTCGCCGATGAGGGTCGCGGTGATCGGGTGGCTCGCGATCAAGCCCATCAGCAGCCGCGCCGAGGTGCCCGAATTGCCCATGTCGAGCGCCTGCCCCGGCTGGAGCAACCCGCCGACGCCGACGCCGTCGACCGTCCAAATGCCCTCGGCTTCGCGCGCGATCCTCGCCCCCATCGCGCGCAAGGCGGCGGCGGTCGCGAGCACGTCTTCGCCTTCGAGCAGGCCGCTGATCCGGCTCCGCCCGACCGCGAGTGCTGAAAACATCAGCGCGCGGTGGCTGATCGATTTGTCTCCCGGCACCGCGATCCGCCCGCTCAGGCGACCGCGCGCGGCGACGTGGCGAGGCGCTGGAATCATCACGCGCGCGGCTTTGACAGCGCGCTTGCGCTATGGCAAGGCGCGCGCCACTTTGCGGGCAAGCGCCCAAAATCCCTTATCGAAAGGACCACCAAATTGGTCAAACCGGAATGGGGCACCAAGCGGACGTGCCCGAAATGCGCCACGCGTTTTTATGATCTGGGCAAGGACGATCCCGTCACCTGCATCGAATGCGGCACGACGTGGGAGCCCGAGCCGATCCTAAAATCGAAACAACCGCTGCCGTTCGACGCGCCCAAGCCCGTCCATGCGAAGCAGGACGACGACGTGCTGGCGGACGCCGCCGAGGATCTCGACATCGCCGACGATGGCGACGAGCCCTCGCCCGATGACGAAGTCGATCTGGGCGGCGACGACGATCTCGGCGTCGAAACCGGCGGTGAAGAGGAAGAGCGCTAAAGCCGCTTGCCAAGGGGGCGTCGCCCGGATATGGGCGGCGTCCTTCCCGGAACGGATGGGGCCGTAGCTCAGCTGGGAGAGCGTCGCAATGGCATTGCGAAGGTCAGGGGTTCGATCCCCCTCGGCTCCACCACCCCTCGAACCGGCTGTTCCTTAGGAACAGCGCACGCGCCGCGCGCGCCATTCGCAACGCTCGACGCGGCGCGGCAGCCTGACTTTCACCGCTTTATCGCCGGTGATGCAGGTGAGCGTGATCGCGTCGTCGCGCTTGGTCGCGCGCAGGCCGCGCCATAGCTGATCGCCGCGCTTGCCGATATGATCGGGCACCAGCGTGGCGGGCGGATCGCTTCGCCCGCGTTCGAGCTCGACCCGATCGACCAGGCCCGGACAACCGAGCGCCGCGCTCGCGACAATCCACCACATCACTGCCTCCCCAATCCCATCGGTCATCGACCATCGGCCATTGCCCGTTGCCGCCGGCACCGCGCCGCGCCATGCTGCCCGGCGACGATGGGGGGAGCAAGGATGAACAGCCCGATTCTGGCGCCGGTGGTGGCGCTCGTCTGCTGGACCTTGGTGATGTGGGTGTGGATGTACGCGACGCGCATCCCGGCGATGCAGCGCGCGCGGATCGATGCGCGCGAGCTGGTGGGCACGACCGGCGCCTCGCTGCGCGCCGATATGATCGACGGCAATGAACGCCGCGCCACCTGGGTTTCGGACAATTACAACCATCTCCACGAACAGCCGACGCTGTTTTACGCGGCGTGTTTCGCGCTCGCGCTGATGGGCTTGGGGAGCGGCTTCAACGTCGCGCTCGCCTGGGGCTATGTCGGGTTGCGGGTGGCGCACAGCTTGGTGCAAGCGACGATCAACCGGGTGATCATTCGCTTCTCGATCTTCGTGCTGGCGAGCTTGTGCCTGTTCGCGCTGGCGATCCATGCCGCGATGGGGCTGCTGCACGTGCATCCGCTGATCGGGCCGGGGAATTAGCCCTTTCGGTGCGGAGCGCCCGTCGTCGCCTGTTCGAGGACTCGCACGAAGACACGAAGACACGAAGATTTTTTCCTTTTCGTGGCTTGGTGGCTTCGTGTGAGTCAAAGGCGCTTCGCGCCGATCTTTTCAGCCGAACAGCCGCCGCACGCTCTTCTCGAGCATCAGCAATTGCCAGAGCGTGCGGCCATGGTCCGCCCGCCCCGCGCGGTGGTCGGCGGCGAGGCGTTCGATCGCCGGCGGCTCGAACCAGGCCCCGAGCACCGGCGCGCGCGCAAGCGCGGCGGCCTCGTCGGCGAGGGCGCCGCGGAACCAGGCGCTCACCGGCGTCACGAAGCCCATTTTCGGGCGATATAGGATGTCGCGCGGCAGATAGCGTTCGAGCGCGTGTTTCATCACCCATTTGCCCTGCCCGGCGTGGAGCCGCAGCGACGCGGGCAAGGTCGCGGCGAATTCGACCAGCCGGTAATCGAGCAAGGGCTCGCGCGCTTCCAGGCTCACCGCCATGCTCGTGCGATCGACCTTCGCCAGAATGTCGCCGGGCAACCAGTGCTTCATATCGGCATATTGCGCGGCATCGAGCGGCTCGCGCGCCGGCGCCCGGCGCATCGTCGCGATATAGCGATCCTCGCCGCGATGCCCGCCGAGCTGGCGCCGCGCCCCCTCGCGCCATAGCCGCGCGCGCAGTTCGGGCGGGGTGACGCCGACGCCGCGCGCATAGGCCTCGCCGCTCGCGCTCGCGAGGCCGAGCAAGGTGGTCTTGGCGCGCAACGGGCGCGGCGCCCAATCGGCCTTGGGATAGAGCCGCCCCAGCGTGCCGAACAGCGGCGCGCGCCACGCGGCGGGGAGCAGCCCGCGCACCCGCTCCTCGGCGGCGTGGAAGCGATAGCGGCGATAGCCGGCGAAGGCCTCGTCGGCGCCGTCGCCCGAAAGCGCGACCGTCACTTGCTCGCGCGCCAATTCGCACAGCCGATAAGTGGCGAGCGCCGAGGCATCGGCGAAGGGCTCGTCGAACGCGGCGACGAGCGTGTCGACCAGCGCGACATCATCGGCGCCGACGAGGCGCGTGCGATGCTCGGTCGCGAAACGCTCGGCGATGCGGGTCGCATAGCCGCGCTCGTCATGATCGGGCAGGTCGAAGCCGATCGTGCAGGTTTTCACCGCGCGGCGCGACGCCTCGGCCATCAGCGCGACCACGGCCGAACTATCGACCCCGCCCGATAGGAACGCGCCGAGCGGCACGTCGGCGATCATCCGCGCGCGCACGCTTACGCGCATCAGCTCGATCAATTCCTCCTCGATCGCCGCCGGCTTGGCGTTGGTGCGCCGCGAGAAATCGACGTCCCACCAAGCGCGCGGCGTGGGGAGCGGCTTGCCGCGCTCGATCAGCAGGAAATGCCCGGCCGGCAGCTTGCCGACTCCGGCGACCAGGCAGCTATCGTCGGGCACATAGCCGAGCGCCATGAAATCCTCGACCGCGCTCAAATCGGGCGCGCGGCGCAGCAGCGGATGCGCGAGCAGCCCCTTGAGTTCGGAGGCGAAGATCAGCGCGCCGTCGCCGAGCCGCGCATAATGAAGCGGCTTCACCCCCAGCCGGTCGCGCGCCAGGAACAAGGATTTCGCGCGGTCGTCGTAAAGCGCGAAGGCGAACATGCCGTTCAGCCGATCGAGCAGCCCCGGCCCCCAGGCGGCCCAGCCGTGGAGCAGCACTTCGGTATCGCTTTCGGTGCGGAAGGCCGCGCCCTTGGCTTGGAGTTCGGCGCGAACCTCTTGGAAGTTATAGATTTCGCCGTTGAAGCTCACCGCGAGCGCGCCGTCCGCGCTCGACATCGGCTGCGCGCCGCCGCCCAGATCGATGATCGCGAGCCGCCGGTGGGCAAGGCCGATCCCCGGCGCGGTCCACACGCCCGATCCATCGGGGCCGCGGTGGCTCTGCGCATCGGCCATCGCGCGCAGCCGCGCGGGCTCGATCGGCTTGGGGAAATCGGGATGGAAAATCCCGGCGATGGCGCACATCAGCGGGGCTTTGTCATCCGGTCGGCGAGCGCGTCAAGCGGGCCGAGCGCGCGGGCGAAGGCGGCGATGGCCGCGCCCGCCCCCTTGCCCTCGGCGGACAGATGCAGCGCGACCGCCGCCTGGCGCCCGCCGAGCAGCCGCGCCCGAAGCGTCGCGAGCTTCACCCGCGCCGGGCTCGCGGTGAGCGTGCCGCCGACCCGGTACCAGCTCGCGACCACGCGCTCGACCGGCCCGGCGGCGGTGAGCCGCATCGCCGCCCCGCCCGCGATCGGCGCGAGATCGGCGACCTTCACCCAGCGGTCGTTCTCGCGCAGCGCCCCGATGCCGAAGCCGACCAGCTCCGCCCCGTCGCGCTGCGCCGCGTAAACCGCGATCGCGAGATCGACCGCCTGGCCGCGCCCATCGGCATAGCGCCCGATCAGGAAATGATCGGCGCCCGGATAATGCGGCGACCAGGGCGCCGCGCGGCTCATGCCGACGCGGGACCAGCCGGGCACGGCCGGCAAGTCGATCCGCGCCGGGAGCGTATCGCGCCGCGCGGCGATCGCTTGCGCCCAGGCGGGGAAAGCGGCCGCCGTCGTAAGGGTGAGCGCGGCGGCGAGGCCGGGGGCGATCACCCCGCGTGTCACCCGCGGCAGCCGCGCGGGATCGATCCAGGCGGCGTCGGGATCGCGGTCGAACCAGCGCCAGCCGAGCGCGAGCACCGCCGCCATCACCAGCGCGAAGAACAGCCAGCCGTAAACGATATGATCGAACCCCGTCGCCGCCTCGACCGAGGTGAGATGCGCGGCATAGATCGTGCCGAACGCGCGCAAGCCATTGGCGAGCACCGGCACCAGCAGCGACACCGCGAGGAACGCCGCGCGCCGCGCCCAGCTCAAATAACAGACATTGGCGACGAGCACCGCGAAGGCGAACATCGCCAGCACGAATTTGGCGCCCGAACAGGCCTCGGCGACTTCGAAATAGCCGCCGGGGATGGTGATGAGCACGCCATCGACCCGCGCCGGCACGCCCGCCAGATGGAGCAGCGGCAAGGTCATCGCCACCGTCACCCGCTGGAGCGGCGGCTCGAGCCCCTCGCCGAAGGGCACCAGGAACAGCGCATAGAGCAAGGGGAACAGCAGCGCGCGCGCGACCGCCGGGCCGAGCAGCGTGACGACCGCGCCCTGCAGCATCACCACCAGCCCCAAATGCCGCGCGAGCGCGACTTCGGCGGCTTGCCCGGCGAGCCAGGCGAGCCCACCCGCCGCAACGATCGCGAGCCCCGGCGCCCAGGCGCGCGGCGTCACCCGCACGAGCTCGGCGCGCCGCAGCCACACCAGCCAGCCGACCACGGGCGCGATGAACAGGCAGTGGCCGAAGGTCGTGCTCGTCCAGTAAAGCCGCGCGAGATCGGCGCTATCATGCGCGAAGAGCAGCAGCAACGCCGCCGCCGTCGCCGCGAGCGCGATCAAATGGCGCGGCCAAGCCCCCTGCCCGGCCGTCAGCTGGCGATGATCGAGCGCGACCGTCACGCCGCGCTCCGCCGTTCGGCGCGCGGGCGCGCGATCAGCGCGTCGAGCGCCGCCAGCCGCGCGTCCCAGCCATAGCGCTCGATCACCCGCGCGCGCGCGCGGGCGCCGAGCGCCGCCGCTTCGGCGGGATGATCGAGCAAGCCACCGATCGCCGCGCTCATCTCGGCGACCGTCGCCGCGACGCGGATCGTGTCGCCATGGTCGATCCCCTCGGCGGCGGCGGGCGAGGCGACCAGCGGCCGCGCCATCGCCATCGCTTCCAGCACCTTGTTCTGGATACCGCGCGCGAGCTTCAACGGCGCGACCGACACCGACGCGGCGGCGAGCCAGCCGCGCACGTCGGGCACCTCGCCCGTCACCAGCACGCCGGGCAGCTTGGCGAGCGCGCGCACCGGCTCGCTCGGCGCGCGGCCGACGATCGCGAAACGCACATCGGGGTGGCTGAGCCGAAGATGCGGCAACACGCTTTCGGCGAACCAGCACACCGCCTCGACATTGGGGCGATAATCCATCTGCCCGGTGAAGACGAGCAGCCGCCCCATCGTCTCGATCCGTTTGAACGCGCCGGCGGGATCGAAAAACGCGGTATCGATGCCGTTTTCCACGACATGGACGCGCTCGGCATGGGCGCGGTCGCGAAACAGCGCGGCTTCGGCCTCGCTCACGAACAGGCTGGCGTTCGCCCGCGCGGCGATGCTACGTTCATGGCTGAAGAGCAGCCCCGCCTCGCGCCGCATCATCGCCGCGCTCGGCCCCCAGCCCTGGCCATAAGCCTCGAACTTCGCCGAATCCATGTCGACGAAATCCATGATGACGCGCGCGGGATGGCGCGCGGGAATATATTGCGCCATCTGCCCCGAAAAAACGTAGATCAGATCGATCGCGCGTTCGGCGAGCAAGGTTTCGACCGCCTGGGCGACGCCGCGATGCTCGAAAGCGGTGATCGAGACCGGCAGCCGCCGCGCCAGCGCCTGGAGCAGCGCGAACCAGCGCGGCTTGCCGCGCCAGAAGATCGCCTTGCTCGCGATCAACCGATCGAGCCCGCCCTTGTGCTTCAGATCGCGCGACTCGTCGGCGAGCGCGACGAGATGGACGCGCTTGCGCCGCGCGAGGTGGCGGAGGATGTGGTAGCCGCGAATTTTGTCGCCGCGATCGGGCGGATAGGGGATGCGATGGGCGAGGAACAAAATGTCGCCCATCAGCCGAGCCCGCGCGCGATCGGCGGGCCGATCAGCCGGGTGAGCCACAAGGGCAGCTTCTTCCACGCGGCGATCCGCGCCTGATAGCGCGGGCTCAGCGGGTTCACGTCGCGCGGCGCCTGGCCGGGCGCGTGGCGCTTGGCATAGCGCAGCGGCACGCCCTCGAACCCCCAATTCTTCTTATAGGCCGCCGGCCCCGATCCGGTCTTCGAGCGACCGAAATCGAAGCGCGCGCAGCCGCGCGCGCGGGCGTGGCGCATCAGCTCGAAATAGAGCCGCTCATTGGCGCGCAAGCCGCGCGCCGCCGCCGTCCCGCCCCCCCAAAAAGGATAAACGGTGTCGTTGAAATAAAGGCTGAGCACGCTCGCCACCGCGATCCCCCGATGCGTGATCGTAACTATATCAGCATCGAGCGCGCAAAGCACCTCGCGAAACAAGCGCGCGGGAAAAACCGGCGTGCCCAGATTGCGCACCATTTCGGCATAGACCGCATAATGGCGTCCGAGTTCGCTCTCGCCGCCGATGGTGACCTCCAAATCGCCAGCGAGGCCCTTGCGCACCTCGGCGCGGTGCTTGCGCGGGATGGCGGCGAGTTCGGCTTCGTCATCGGCGGCGAGCGGGCGGACGAAGCCGAGATGGCTGCCCGCCTCCACATGCCAATCCTCGTGCCCCTTTTCGGGCAGCGCGCCGCCGCGCAGCTCGACGCTCGCGCAGGCCAGGCTCTCGGCGAGCCGCCACGCCCCGTTCGCGAGCAGCGGCACCGCCGCCGGCACCTCGGCAAGGATCCCGCCATCGACCGCGAACCCCACCGACACGAGCCCCGCTCCGAACAGCGGCGAGCGGATCTCGGTGAGCGGCAGCACCCCGGCCAAGCCGCCATTGGCGCGCTCGGCGATCAGGCAATGCGCATATTGGCCGCAGCCACGCGCGACCGCGCGGTTCCAGCTCGGCAGATGGAAGGGCGTCGCCTGCGGGTGCGCGCGCACGAAGCTCTCGATCCGGCGAACCTCGTCGGGATCGCCGAGATTGGCGGCGCGCAGCGCGAGCGGCGGGCTGAGGAGCGGCAAGGTCATGCGCGCGCGCGCGCGGCGACCGCGTCGGTGCGTCCCCAGGGATGGGCGGCGAGCAGCCGGCGCAGCTTGCCCGCCATCGCGCCGAGCCGCGCATAATGGCGCAGCCGCGATTTGATCGGCGCGCCCGCGACGCGCGGCTGATCGGGGTCGATTTCCCAGGGGTGGAAATAAAAGAGGATCGGCCGCCCCTCGGCATTGGCCGCGCGCACCGCGCGGTCGGTCACCAAATTGGGCAGCAGCCGGAAGAACCCGCCGCCGGTGGTGAGTTCGCGGCCCGCCACGCGCATCAGCGTCATCGGCACTTCGATCAGCGGACTGTCGGGCAGCGGCCGATAAGCGTGGCGCGGCGCGCTCGCCCAGCCATAATGATCATGCGCGAGCGGGGCGACGCTCGACGAATAGACATAGCCCTCCTCGGCCAGGATCGCATGCGCCCAAGGGGTACGCGCGTCGATCGAGAAATTGGGCGCGCGATAAGCGGTGATCGCGACCCCGCCCGCATCCTCCAGCACGGCGCGCGCCCGGGCGATGTCGGCGCGGAACTGAACGGGGGTGAAGCCATGCACGCGCGCATGGCCATAGCCATGGCTCGCCAGCTCGTGCC
>LWDI01000070.1 GCA_002083475.1 Proteobacteria bacterium SG_bin5 | reverse complement strand
CCCGGCAGTTCGAGGGCGATACCCCTCCACCATTCGCTACGCAAATGGTCCCCAGTTCAGGGTCGGATCGTCCCCCGGACGATCCTTGACCGTGCGGGGCACGGTCAACCCTGAACTCCTTGCAGGGGAGGAGCTTTTGCCGCCGAGCCATTGGTTCGGTGTGATCGCAAACAGCTCTAGGCTGGCGTGCGGCGGCAGAAGAAGAAGCCCAGCCCCGGCTCGAGGCCGGGGCGACGAGTTAGGTATAATTGAAAATCACTTCAACCACTTCGCACGAAACCGGGAACACGTCTCGTCCGTTCGTGCTGAGCTTGTCGAAGCACCGTTCTTCTCGTCAAAGCTCGCAAGGCAATACCGCCCTGCGACACCTAGCCGACCGCCGTCACGCTCGATAATCGTTCGTGCCGACACCAAGCGGCATGCGGCGAGGACGGCTAGCGTCCGGAACCCGGCGCCCCCCTCACCCGCGCACGATGAAGCACGCCTCGCCCGCCACGCGCAGCTTGTTGCACAGCTCGCGCGCGGCGTTGGCGCCGCCGGCGTTCACGCGCAGGCGATAGACGGTGCGCCCCGCCACTTCGGCCTTTTCCACCGCATGGCCGAGCCCGCCCAGAAAGGCGAAGCGCTTGGCCTGGCGCGCCCAGGCGGCGTCGGCGCCGGCCTTGTCGGGGAAGGAGCCGATCTGCACCACCGCGCCGCCGCCCGCGTCGCGCGGCATCGCGCCCTTGCCGGGCATCACCATCGGCGACTCGGGCAATTGCTTGGGATCGATGCGCGCCTTGTCGGGGCGTTTGCCCGCGCTCGCGGCATAAGCGAGATCGCCCTCGCCCTCCACTTTCATCCCGCCTTCTTTCTCGGGCTTGATCTTGTAATCGCCCTCGGGCGCGGCGATCAGCTCGCCATTGCCCTTGCTCGGCTCGGTCACCTGGCGGCGCAGCGCATAGGCGCCGAAAACGAGCGCGGCGAGCAGCGCGAGGCCGAGCAGCGCGAACAACGCGACGCGCAACGTCGAGGGCCGATCCTCATAATCCTCGTCGACCGTCTCGAGCCAGGGCAGCCGATCCTCGTCGCGCAGCGCCTCGCGCATCAATTCAACTCCTCGACCGCCTCCACGCCCATGATGGCGAGGCCGTTCCTGATCACTTGCCCTAACGCATCGGCAAGGAAAAGTCGCGCGGCGGTCAGCGGCGGATTGTCCGAAATCAGGAAACGCCGCTCGGGCGCGTCGTTGCCCGCGTTCCAGGCGGCGTGGAACTCGGCCGCCAGATCATAGAGGTAGAAAGCGACGCGGTGCGGCTCGCGCGCGGCGGCGGCGGCCTCCACCAGCCGGGGGAATTGCGCCGCTCGCTTCACCAGCTTCAATTCCTCGGCGTCGAGCAGCGCGAGATCGGCGCCGTCCGCCGCGATCCCCTGCTCGGCCGCCTTGCGGTGAAGCGAACGGATGCGGGCATGGGCATATTGCACATAGAAAACCGGATTGTCCTTCGACGCTTCGACCACTTTGGCGAAATCGAAGTCCATCTGCGCGTCGGCTTTGCGGGTGAGCATGGTGAAGCGCACCACGTCCTTGCCCACCTCGTTCACGACATCGGCGAGCGTCACGAAATTGCCCGCGCGTTTCGACATTTTGACCGGCTCGCCGTCGCGCAACAGCCGTACCATCTGCACGAGCTTCACGTCGAAGCGCGTCTTGCCGCCGGTGAGCGCGGCGACCGCCGCCTGGATGCGCTTGACCGTGCCGGCGTGATCGGCGCCCCAAATGTCGATCAATTGATCGGCGCCTTGCGCCTTTTGGTAATGATAGGCGAGATCGGCGCCGAAATAGGTCCATTGCCCGGTCGATTTCTTGATCGGCCGGTCCTGATCGTCGCCGAAATCGGTCGATTTGAACAGGGGCAGCACCACCGGCTCCCAATCCTCGGGCGTCTCGCCCTTGGGGGCCTCGAGCATGCCGTCATAGACGAGCCCGCGCGCGCGCAGCTCGGCCTCGGCCGCCTCCGGCTTTTTCGCCGCCTGGAGTTCGGCTTCGGAGGCGAAAACGTCGTGATGGATGCCGAGCAGCGCGAGATCGGCGCGGATCAGGTCCATCATCGCCGCCACCGCGCGCGCGCGGAACGGCGCGAGCCATTCGGCCTCGGGCGCCTTGGCGTAACGATCGCCGAACTCGGCGGCGAGCGCGTGGCCGATCGGCACCAGATAATCGCCCGGATACAGCCCCTCGGGGATGGTGACGCGCTCGCCCAGCGCCTCGCGGTAGCGCAGATGCACCGAGCGCGCGAGCACATCGACCTGCCCGCCCGCGTCGTTGATATAATATTCGCGCACCACGCGGTGCCCCGCCCATTCGAGCAGGCTGGCGAGCGCGTCGCCCACCACTGCGCCCCGGCAATGGCCCATGTGCATCGGCCCGGTCGGGTTGGCGGAGACATATTCGATGTTGACCGTGACCCCTTGTCCGCCCGTCGAACGGCCATAAGCGGCGCCGCCCGCGCGGATAGCGCGCAGCTCGTCGCGCCAGCTCTCATCGGTGAGCGTCAGGTTGATGAAGCCCGGCCCGGCGACCGCGACGCGCGCGACCTCGGGCAGCCGCTCGAGCGCGGCGGCGAGCTTCTCGGCGAGCGCGCGCGGGTTGGTTCCGGCGGGCTTGGCGAGCACCATCGCGGCGTTGGTCGCGAGATCGCCATGCGACGGGTCGCGCGGCGGCTCGACCGTGATCGCGTGGGTGGCGAGCCCGGCGGGCAGATCGCCTGCGGCGACGAGGCCCGCCAAGGCGGCGTCGAGATGGGCGGCGAAACGAGGATAAAGCGTCATGCGCGCGCGCTTAACGCATGGCGGCGGGGGACGCAAAAGGGCGGCGACGCTCCTTTGCGCGGACGAACCCCCTCACCCCAGCGCCCGCCGTCGCCGCGCCGCGCGCACGCCGTCGGCGGCGACCAGCGCGAGCCCGCTCCAGATCAGCGCGAAACAGATGAGGTGCGCGATCGTCAGCCGCTCGCCGAGCAGCGCGACGGCGATCAGGAATTGGAGGCTCGGCGAGAGATATTGGATCAGCCCCAGCGTCGTCAGCGGCAGGCGGCGCGCGGCGGCGGCGAACAGCAGCAGCGGCATCGCCGTCACCGCGCCCGAGGCGAAGAGCAGCGCCGGCACCGCGCCGCCCTGCGCCAGCCCCGGCGCGCCGTGCCACGCCAAATAGCCCGCCGCGAGCGGGGCGAGCACCAAAGTCTCGATCGTCAGCCCCTCGAGCGCTTCGACCGGCGTCGTCTTGCGCACCAGGCCGTAAAGCGCGAAGCTGATCGCGAGCGTCAGGCTCACCCAAAAGCCATGGCCCACCCCCATGCCGAGCGCCAGCACCGCGACCCCGGCGCCCGCGAGCGCCACCGCCGCCGCCTGCGCGCGCCCCAACCGCTCCCCGAGCAGCGCGGTGCCGAGCACGACATTGACGAGCGGGTTGAGGAAATAGCCCAGGCTCGCCTCGACGACATGGCGCGTCTCCACCGACCAGACATAGACCAGCCAGTTGATCGCGATCAGTACCGCGCTCAGCACGAGCCGCGCGCGCGTCTTGGGATCGGTGAGCGCCGCTTTCAGCCGAGCTCCGCGCCCGGCGAGCAGCACGATCGCGCCGAGCAGCAGCAGCGACCAGCAGATGCGATGCGCGACGACCTCGACCGCGCCGACGCCGCGCAGCGGCACGAAATAGAGCGGCAACAGCCCCCACAGCACATAGGCCCCCAAGGCCAAAGGCAGCCCACGGGCACGCTCGCTCATGCCCCCTGCGCTAGCCGAGCGCGCGCCGCGCCGTAAAGGCCTTGGCGTCAATCGGCTGGACAGCCGGGCACGCCGCGCGCAACAATGCGGTGAACACGATAAAGCTTCTGGGGGGATGCCATGAACCGCGCGCTGCTCTTCGCCGCTCTGCTCGCCACCGCCGCGCCGGGGCTGGCGCAATCGGGCAAGAACGGCCCCGTCTGGCGCGGGGCGGAAAGCGTGCGCGCCGAACAGCTCGCTTTGCTCGAACGCCTGGTCAACATCGATTCGGGCACCGGCAATGTGCAAGGCGGGGCGCAAGTCCAGGCGATCATCGCCGAGCAGCTGAAGGGGCTCGGCATGGAGGTGCGGATGGTCCCCGCCGAGGCGCCCGGGCTGCCCGACAATCTCGTCGCGACGCTGAAAGGGCGCGGCAAGGGCAGGTTGCTGCTGATCGGCCATAGCGACACCGTGTTCGAGCCCGGCACCGCCGCCAAGCGCCCGTTCCGCATCGAGGGCGACCGCGCGATGGGCCCCGGCGTCGGCGACGAGAAAGCCGGCGTCGTCGCGGGCATCATGGCGATCAAGCTGCTGCGGCAATTCAAGTTCGATGACTTCGCGAGCATCACTTCCCTCGTCGAAACCAGCGAGGAGCGCGGCTCGCCCGGCACGCGCAAGCTGATCGCCGAGCTGGTGAAGGACGCCGATGTCGAGCTCAATCTCGAACCCGGCCAGGCGGGCGACCAAGTGACGATCTGGCGCAAGGGATCGAGCGCGTTCGACATTTTGGTGAAGGGCCGCCCCGCGCATGCCGGGGTCGCGCCGCAAGAGGGGCGCAACGCCGCCTCCGAGCTGATCCACCAAATCGAACTCGCCGACAGCCTCCCCAAGAGCGGCGACGGGCTGACCAGCAATTTGACGCTGATGAAAGCCGGCAGCCGCTACAACATCATCCCCGAGGACGCCTCGGCGACGCTCAACGTGCGGCTGCGCACCAAGGAACAGGGGGACGAGGTCGCGGCGCTCCTCGCGCGCAACGCGCAGAACCGCGCGATCCCCGACACCCAGGTGACGATCCGCCGCGAAGACAGTTTCCCGCCGCTGCCGACCAACGCCGGCACCGATGCGCTCGCGACGCTCGCCGAGCGGCTTTATGGCGAGATCGGGCTGAAACTGGGGCGCGGCGGCAATGGCGGCGCGTCCGAATCGGCGCTGGCCTATGAAGCCGGGGTGCCGGCGCTCGATGGGCTGGGGCCGGTCAACATCGGCGCGCATTCGGAGCGCGAATATATCGAACTGCCGACGGTGACGCCCCGGCTTTACCTACTGACGCGGCTGATGATGGAGCTGGGCAAGAACCCGCCGGCACGGTTGAAGTAAAACGGGGTGATGTCATTGTGGCGGCTCGTGCAAGTCGCGTCGTGACGACGCGCTTGCGAGCACGCTGACGGGATGCACGCCATGCGCCGCGACGCTCAATCCCAGTGATCGAGTGGCAAATCCGCCAAAACCGTCACCCAATCGTGCCGCCGTGCTTCATAAACGCTCACGGTCGGCGGCGGGAAATTGGGGTCGGCGAAGGCGCCCACCGCGACCAGCACCAGATCGGGCGCCGCCAGCGGCTCCCAAAAGACGGTCGCGCCGCAATCAGGACAGAAATGAAATCGCGCCTCGGTCCCTTCGTCGCCGCGCCGCCGCCAGTTGCGCGAACGGCCCGCCACGCGCACCTGATCGCGCGCGAAACGCGCCTGAACCGCGAAGACGCTGCCCGTCCGTCGTTGACACTCGAGACAGTGGCAAATCGACACGCGCGTTGGCGCGCCCACGCACTCAATGCGTAGCTGGCCGCAACTGCATGATGCCGACCGACTCTTCATCATCATAGCTTAGCCGGCGGGGGCTAGAGGGACAGCGCCTAAATCAACCCCTCGACCGGCCGCGCCCCGCTCGCGCCGGGGAACAGCGCGGGCAGCAGCCGCGCGCCGTCGAGCCCGAAATGCCCCGCGAGCGCGCCCGCGATGAAGGCGTCGAGCGACAGCGTCGGCTTCAGGTCGCGCCCCTCGTAAAGGTCGCTTCCGCGCAAGCCCGGCCAGTCGGCGATCACCCGCCCGCCCTTCACCGCGCCGCCGAGCAGCATCGCCGCCGCAGCCGTCCCGTGATCGGTGCCGCCGGTGCCGTTGACCGCGACGGTGCGGCCGAATTCGGTCGCGACCAGCACCAGCGTGTCGGCCCACAACGGCCCCAGCCCCGCCTGGAGCGCGCCGATCATCGCGTCGAGCCCGGTCAATTGCGCCGCCAGCCGGCCGCGCTGCTGGGCATGGGTGTCCCAGCCGCCGGTTTCGATCATCGCGATCCGCGCGCCGTCGGCCGGGCTCAGCAGCCGCGCGGCGAGCGCGCCGGTCGCCGCCGCGTTGCGCCCCGCCGCGCCGTCCATGTCGGCGGTGAGCTTGCGCGTCGCCATCGCCTCGCTCCACAGCCCGTGGAGCTGGGCGTCGCCCTGATAGAGCATCGCCACGCGCGCGAGCAGATCCTCGCTCGCCTCGGGCAGCGCGGACGGGGCATAGCTTGCCACCTCATGGGGCCCGCGCAGCGCGAGCGGCACCGTCACCGCGACCGCGATCGCGCGCGCTTGCTCGCGCGGCAATTGGTCGAGCAGCCGGTTGAGCCACCCGTCCTTCACCTGATAGGCGCCCGCCGCCCCGGTCTCGAGCACGTTCTGCCCGTCGAAATGGCTGCGGTCGCGATAGGGCGAGGCGATGGCGTGCGCGAACAGCGCCTGGCGCTGGCCGTAAAGCCCCGCCACCGTCTTCAGCGCGGGATGGAGCGCGAACATGCCGTCGAGCCGCGCCGCGCCCGCATAATCCTCGGCGAGCGCGCCACGCGCGGCGGCGAAGCCGGGGTCGCCGACGGGCGCGAGCGTCGCCAGCCCATCGGCCGCGCCGCGCTGGATGATGAACACGAAGCGTTTGTCGGTCGCGGCCTTGGCGAAGGCCATGCGCGGCGCGAGGCCCAAAGCGAGCCCGAGCGTGGCGCCGCGCGCGAGGAAATTTCGGCGATCGATCATGGGCTTATCTCCGCATCATTTCGGGCGCGACGAGCAGCAGCGCGAGCGCCTGGCCGGGGCTGTCGGCGCTGGCGAGCACGCGGCTCGTCTCGGGCGACAGGCTGCCGGGGAAGAGTTTGGGGGCGAGCGCCCGCGCGTCCACCCCGGCGCCCGCGCGCGTCGCGAGCCGCTCGGCGGCTTCGACCCGGCGCAGCACCGCGTCCGGCCCCGCCCAGCTCGCGGCGATATCGTCATAGCCCGCGGGCGCCCCCGGCCGCCAGACCGGCTGGCCGAGCTGCTGCATCAGGCCGAACACCGCCGGCGGCGGCAGCTCGCGCGCGCCGAGCGCGCGGGTGGCGGAGACGCCCCATTCCCAGGGCGTCTTGAACTTGGCCGGTGCCTCGACCCAAGCCTCGCGCGCCTCGATCAGCGTGCGATAGAGGCTCGGCAGATCGCCGCTCGTCTTCAGGAAATCGCCTTCGAGCCGCGCGACGAGCGCGGGAGGCGGGGTGTCGCCCGCGAAATGGCGCGCGAGCTTGGTCGCGATGTGCCTGGCGGTCGCGGGGTGCGTGGCGAGATCGTTCAGCACCGCCTGTGCTTGCGCGACGCCCTCTTGCGCATAAACTTTGCCCATGATCGTGCGCGCGCCCGGCTCGTGGATCGGCGCGGCGAAGACGAAATCGCCCGGCGCGCCGACATTGCCCGCGAAGCGCGCGAGCGGGCCGTTGGTGAGCCCCGCCACCGTCCACCCGGTCATCGCGCGGGCGAATTCGGTGACATCGGTCTGCGAATAACCGGTGCGCACGCCGAGCGTATGCAGCTCCAGAATCTCGCGCGCGAGATTTTCGTTGAGGCCGAGCTTGCGTTCGGGGCGGAAGCGGCGGACGCGATCGGCGACGAGGCTGTTCGGGCCGATCGACCCGGCTTGATCGAGATAGAGCAGCATCGCCGGGTGGCGCTCGACCGCGTTCAGCATATCGCCGAAACGGCCGAGGAGATTGGGGCGGATCGCCTCGAATTCGAGCAGCCCGGCGAGGCCGACCACGGTGAGCTTGTCGGCGGAGACCGCGAAATGGTTCGACCAGAACCAAGCGAGCCGCTCCAGAAAGGGCGTGTCGCTCATTAGCGCCGCCTGGGCGCGCGCGCCGACCTGCACCAGATAATGGTCGCGCCCCTGGCCGCGCACGAACTGGCGCGCGCTCTTCACCGGATCGGCGGCGGCGCCCTCGGCGGCCATCGCCGGCATGCCGTCCGCGCCCATCGCCATGCCGCGCGCGCCCGGCATCGGCCCGGCGCGGCGCTGCGCGAGCAAGGCGGGGCGGATTTCCTGGAGATAATCGGCGAGCTGCGCGGCGACTTCGCGGCGCCCGGCGACGGCCGCGATCGCCGGCGGGCGCGGGTTGAAGCGATCGAACTGATCGAGCAGCCAGCGGCGCGGATCGGCGGGCGGCGCCTGATCGGGCCGCGCGCCGATGCCGAAGCGGTTGAGCGCGATGCTTTGGGCGGTCATGATCATCCTTTCGACGGCCTGCGGTTTAACGCGGGGCTGTCGCAAAACTGTGTCGCGAGCCCGGCGAGATTGTCGCGAACGGCAAAGCATTGGACGCAAAGGCTCGAGCTGTTTAGAGCCGCCGTCGACCTTCTCCCGTCACCCCGGGCTCGACCCGGGGTCCCGCTGCCTTGCGCCGGTCGAAGAAAAGCGGGACCCCGGCTCGGGGGCCGGGGTGACGGGATGAGGAATTACCGTTCCATCGCTCTCAGCCATAGCATGGACGCCACCGCGCCCCATGGTTAGAGCCACCACCAACGACCTTCCCCCGTCACCCCGGGCTTGACCCGGGGTCCCGCTTCTTCTTCTACCACGGTCGAGGCAGCGGGACCCCGGCTCGGGAGCCGGGGTGACGGTTATGGGGGAACAGCGTCCATAAGGAGTTTCGCTTGGCCAATGTCGCGGTGATCGGCGCCCAATGGGGCGATGAGGGCAAGGGCAAGATCGTCGATTGGCTCGCCGAGCGCGCCGATATCGTCGTCCGCTTCCAGGGCGGGCACAATGCCGGGCATACGCTCGTGGTCGGCGAGAATGTCTATAAACTCTCGCTGCTGCCCTCGGGCATCGTGCGCGGCACGCCCTCGGTGATCGGCAATGGCGTGGTGCTCGATCCCTGGGCGCTGAAGGCCGAGGTCGAGAAATTGCGCAATCAGGGCGTGGCGGTGACCCCCGACACGCTGATGATCGCCGATACCTGCCCGCTGATCCTGCCTTTCCACCGCGATCTCGATGCGCTGCGCGAGGACGCGAGCGGCGCGGGCAAGATCGGCACGACGCGGCGCGGCATTGGTCCTGCCTATGAGGACAAGGTCGGCCGCCGCGCGATCCGGGTGTGCGATCTCGCCCATCTCGACGATCTGGGGCCGCAGCTCGACCGGCTCACCGCGC
This sequence comes from Proteobacteria bacterium SG_bin5, assembly GCA_002083475.1. GTDB lineage: Bacteria > Pseudomonadota > Alphaproteobacteria > Sphingomonadales > Sphingomonadaceae > Sphingomonas. Next base: position 79,783 of record LWDI01000070.1, on the reverse strand, counting down.
ATCACGACGCGCTCCGCGCGGGCTTCGGCCAACCGCCGATCGATCGCGCCGCGCTCCTCGCCGAACTGGCCGAGATCGCCGGCTTCGTGCTGCCCTTCGTCCGCCCCGTCTGGCGTGACCTCAGCGCGGCGCGCGCGGCGGGCAAGCGCATCCTGTTCGAAGGCGCGCAAGGGGTGTTGCTCGATATCGATCACGGCACTTACCCCTTCGTCACCTCGTCGAACACGATCGCCGGCACCGCCTCGGGCGGATCGGGGCTGGGGCCGAGCGCGGTCGGCTTCGTGCTGGGGATCGCCAAGGCCTATACGACGCGCGTCGGCTCGGGGCCCTTCCCGACCGAGTTGAACGATGCGATCGGCGAGCGGCTGGGGGTGCGCGGGCACGAGTTCGGCACCGTCACCGGGCGCAAGCGCCGCTGCGGCTGGTTCGACGCGGTGCTCGCGCGGCAATCGGTCGCGGTATCGGGGATCACCGGCATCGCGCTCACCAAATTGGACGTGCTCGACGGGTTCGACGAGGTGCGCATCTGCACCGGCTATCGGCTGGGCGAGGCGCTGCTCGATCATTTTCCGGCGCATGCCGCCGATCAGGCGCGGGTCGAGCCCGTCTACGAAACGCTCCCCGGCTGGCACGAATCGACCGCGGGCGCGCGCAGCTGGGCGCAGCTGCCGGCGGCGGCGATCAAATATATCAAGCGGGTGGAGGAATTGATCCGCTGCCCGGTGGCGCTCGTCTCGACCAGCCCCGAGCGCGAGGACACGATCCTGGTGCGCGATCCCTTCGCGGATTGAGGGGGCACTCTTTTCGAGAACGGCCCGAGACATTACAATCCCCGTCGCCCCGGCGAACGCGATGGGGGCGGTCGCGTGGTGGCGTTCGTCGTGCTCATCAAGATCGACGTCGCCCCGGACTCGATCCTGGGCTTGGCTGCCTTTCGACACCAGACGAACGAGACAAGCCCGGATCGACTCCGGGGCGGCGGGTGCGCTCGATCGCATCGCTCGAAAAACGAAAAATCAGCAATTTACCGGGCGATCCGGAACGTCAGCCCGATGATCCGCGGGTCGCTCGGCAGGCCCAGGATCAGCCCCGAATTGCCCGCCTGCACGGTCACGTTCTGCACGAACGCCGCGTCGAACAAATTGCGCGCGAACAGCGCCAGCGCCCAGCCCGCAGGCGCGCGATAGCCGAGCGTCGCGTTGGTGAGCGTATAAGCGTTCACATAAGTGAAGCGCGATAGCGACGGATCGCCGAAAAAGCCGCTCTTCCAAATAGTGTCGGCATGGAAATAGCCCGTGCCCGCCACCCCCAGGCCGCCGAGCGATCGATCGATATCGACCCCGAAACTCACCGACCAGCGCGGCAGCCCGGCGAGCGGTTGCCCGGTCAAATCGCATGCCTGCGTCCCCGCGCTTTGGCGTTCGAGCGGGCACGGCCCCGCCGGGTAGCGCGCATAGACGCCGTTCGCATAAGCGATCCCGCCGCGCAGCACCAGGTCGCGCGCCGGGCGGGCGAGCGCATCGGCCTCGAACCCCGATACCGTCACCTCGGGAATGTTCGACAAATAGCCGCGCAGCGCGACCGTTTGGCTCGAATCGACGATCGTCGCCTGGAAATCGCGCACTTGCGTATGATAGCCGGTCAGGTTGAGTTCGAGCGCTCCGCCGAACCAGCGCGTCTTTAGCCCCACCTCGTACGTCGTATTGAGCTCGGGCCGGATCACGGCGGTCGCGAGCGCCGGCTGGTTGCGCGCGTCGAGCGGCAGGCCCGAGACATTGATGCCCCCCGATTTAAAGCCGCGCGCATAGCTTGCATAAACAAGCACCGTCGGTGCCGGCTGATAAGCGATGTTCGCCCGGCCCGAGACATTGCCCTCGCGATTGGCCGCCGCATAATCCTGCGGGCGCAGCACCGAAAGCCGCGCGTTGATTAGGCGCGGATCGGTGACGACCGGACCGCCACCGACCGTTGTCGTGTAGTCGGCCGATTTGGTCTCGTAGGTATAGCGCAGCCCGCCGGTGAGCGTGAGCTTGGGCGTCAAGTGCCAATTGGCCTCGCCGAACACGGCGATGCTATCGGTGCGGAAGCGGGTACGGCCGTCTTGACCATAGCCGTCGAGCAGATCGGCGGGGAATTGTGGCGGGGTCCCCAGCAGCCAATAGGCCCCCGCCGGCCCATAAATGCTAATTGGCCGCCCACTAATCTTCTGGTAGAAATAATAAAGCCCCGCGACATAAGTGATCGGGCGATCGCCGTTCAAGGCGAGGCGCACTTCATGGCTATATTGATCCTGGCGCGAGGGGATGCGCTGGACCAGCTGGATCGGCAGCCCAAGATAGTCGCGGTCGTTCGCCGCGTCCCAGCGCCAGAAGCGCCAGGCGGTGACCGAGGTGAGCGTCGCCGGCCCCAGAGTCCAATCGGCGATCAGGCCGATCCCGCCCTCATTGGTGTTCACGGCGACGGGGGCGTCGATATCGGTCAGCCGATCGGCATAGTTCAAGCTCGGCGGCGCATAGCCCGCGCCGGCGGCGAGCGCGGGATATTGGCGCGCGGGCGGGCGCAAACTCTCGCCGACGCGCAGAACCACTTGCGTGCAGCAAGCGCTGTCGAAGCTCGCATAATCCACGCTCAGGCGGAACTGCACGTCATTGGTCGGTGCGATCAGCAATTGCCCGCGCAAGGCGGCGTTGTTGAGGCCATTCTCGTCCAGGCGGCGGCGGACGTTGTGGATCACCCCGTCGCGCCGGGTGAGCAGCGCGGAGAGCCGCGCCGCGATCCTATCGCCCAATATCGGCCCCGAAACGGCGGCGCGGGTCTGCACGAGGTTATAGCTGCCGTAAGAAAATTCGGCGCTCCCCTCGGGGGTGAAGCTCGGCGGCTTGGTGGTGATGTTGATCGCCCCCGCCGTGGTGTTCTTGCCGAACAACGTGCCTTGCGGCCCGCGCAATATCTCGATCTGCGCCAGATCGACGAAATCGAACGCCGCCGTCGCGGGCCGCGCGTGATAGACTTGATCGACATAATAGCCGACGCCGGGCTCGAGCCCGTCGTTCGCTTGGCTCACCGCGACGACGCTGCTCCCCAGCCCCCGGATCGTGAAAGCGGTGTTGCGCGGGTTGGCCGAACTGTAATTCAGGCTGGGGACGAGCAGGCTCAGCCCTTGCGTATTCACCGTATAGCTGCGCTCGATCAGCGGCGCGTCGACCACCGAGAGCGCCGCCGGCACATTTTGCGCGGGCTCGGGGCGGCGGCGCGCGGTGACGGTGATGTCCGCGGGTTCGGGCGCGCCCGCCCGGGGCGCGGGTTCGCCAGGGATCGGATCGGCGGCCAGCAGCATGATCGCGATCAACATGGGCTCGATCCCCGAACGACTCGCTATATTCCATCGTATATAGCAATCGCCTGGAGTGGAAAGCCCCAGCCTTGTCTCGCCCCTCTCTCGCCCCTCTCTCGCCCCTCTCTCGCCCTTGTCTCGCCCGGCGATCGGCGACAGACTGGCGCGGTGGCGAGGATCAAGATCAAGGCGCAGCTGCTCGCGGGCGAAGTGATCGCGCTCGGCCCCGGCAAGGCCGATCTGCTCGAAGGGATCGCGCGCGAAGGGTCGATCTCGGCGGCGGCGCGCGCGATGGGCCTCAGCTATCGCCGCGCCTGGCTGATGATCGACGCGACCAACCGCGCCTTCGCGGCACCTTTGGTCGCGCTCCACCCCGGTGCGCGGATCGGCGCGACGCTCACCGAGGAGGGCCACGCGGTGCTCGGCGAATTTCGCGCGCTCGAAGCCGCGCTCGCCGCGGCGGGGGAACGCCACGCCGCGCCGCTGCTGGCGCGGCTGCGGCGCGCGGCGGAGACCGACTGAGGCGGCGCCCGACGGCCGGGGGGCCGATGTAGCGGTGCGTCAAAGCTGTTGCACGATGACGCTCATGGTCGATTATGGGCGCGGCGCAGCTTCTGTCGGGATCCGTTTGGCGAGAACTCGGCGGTCGGCGAGAACTCGGGGGCTTCAATGGCACGGTCGTCATCTGCGTTCGGCCTGGCGAAACGGCGGTTCGTTTTGGCTTGGCTGGGGCCGGTCTCCCTCCTGCTCGGCGCCGTCATCATCCCCTATGTGCTGTTCGGCCCCGCGCTCGAGACGCTGGTTCTCGGGTGGCTGCGCCGGGCGAGCGAGGAGCCGGCACTCGTCGCGACGATCATCGCCCTGTTGCTCGCATCGGACGTGGTGCTTCCGATACCCTCCAGCGCCCTTGGCGTCGCGGCTGGCCTGTTGCTCGGCTGGTTGGTGGGCGCGATCTCGATCTGGGTGGGGCTGACCCTCGGCTGCCTCGTGGGATATGCGATCGGTCGTTGGCCCGGTGGCGCCCTGGTCGCGGCGGTCGGACGCGAGGAAAGCGTCGCGCGCCTGTCGGCGGTATTCGCGCGGAGGGGTGCGCTGACGCTGGTTCTGGCAAGGGCCGTGCCGGTCGCCGCCGAAGCCAGCATCATCGCGGCGGGCGCGGCGCGGATGCGCTTCGCAAGCTTCATGCTGGCGACGAGCGCGGCCAATCTGTTGGTCGCGTTCGCCTATTCGTGCATTGGCGCGTTGCTGGCGATCGACGTCACCGCCGCGGCGTTCGCCTCGACCGCGATATTGGCGTTGGGTTGGTGGGCCGGCCGCGTCGTCACCGCTCGGCGACGCTATCGAGATTGATCCGCGCGAGCGACCATGGGCGCGACTGGAGGGTGATCGCACTGCACGGACGAGGCGAATCGGTCGCGCTCTGGCATAGCGTCCCGGCAAAGGCCGGCGCGCCGTGGCGTGGTCCGGTGCATTGGGCTGGCTCAACCCCGTCTTAAACGAAAATCGGGGTTCTAGAGCCGATCCGGCCTGAGCCGTCTCGTCCTAAGTCACTGTTATTAACAGGAAAGTTTGGCGCGCCCGGAACGATTCGAACGTCCGACCCTCAGATTCGTAGTCTGATGCTCTATCCAGCTGAGCTACGGGCGCGTGGGAGGCGTGCCTATAGGGGGCGAATCGGGCGGGCGCAAGCCCTTTGCGTTGCCTCCCATGGGCGCGACCCGAGCGGCCGCGCCTTGCGTCGCCGTCGCGCCCGGCCTAATCCGGCACCCATGATCCGCGCGCTCTTCTTGCTGCTGCTGCTCGCCGGCTGCGCGGGGCGGCGCGACTATCCCTCGCTGCTGCCGCGCGCGATCGAAACGCGCGACGATGCGGAGCCAGTGCGCCCCGCCCCCGTCGCCGCGCCCGACCCCGCGCTCGACGCCCAGATCGCCGAGGCGCGCGCCGCGCTCGCGCGCAGCGCGGCGAGCTTCGCGTCCTATCTCGAGCGCGCCGCCGCGCTCGTCGCGCGCGCCAAGAGCGGGCCGGCGGGAAGCGAGGCGTGGCTCGACGCGCAAGCCGCGCTCGCCGATCTCGACGTGCTGCGCGCGGAAAGTTCGGCGCGGACGAGCGACCTCGAACTGCTCACGATCGAACGCGCCGCCACCAACGCCCCGGCCTATCCCGCGCTCGACGCGGCCTATGCCGAGGCGCGCGCGCAACTCAAGGATCAGGTCGAGCGCACGACCGCGCTCGCCGCGCAATTGCCGACCGGGTGAACGCCGCCGGGTTCGGCCAGCATCCCGCCCCTTACGTTCGTGCCGAGCTTGTCGCGGCGCCGTCCCTCTTTTCGACGGTTGCAGGGCAAAACCGGGCTCCTCAGAGCGCAGGGCGGACGGTTCGGAGTCGGTGCGCGACGCCTTGGCCGGCATCTAAGCCACCGGCCGCGCGATCCGATAAGTGACATGGCTTTTGAGCGGGCTGCCCTCGGGCACCTCGGGATGCTCGAAATCGCCATCGGCGAGCCGCGCCATCCCCAGCCGCCGCATCAGCCCCCAGCTCGCGCTATTGGCGGGGACGGTGATCGCATAGACATAAGGCCAGTCGCGCGTCGCCCAGGCCCAGTCGAGACACGCCTGCGCCGCCTCGCGCGCATAGCCTTGCCCCCAGTGCGCGCTGCCGAGCCGCCAGCCGATCTCGGGCAGCCCTTCGATCGGCCAGCGCCCCGGCTTGATCCCGCAAAAGCCCAGCAACGCGCCATCCGCGCGCCGCTCGACCGCCCAGAAGCAATGGCCGTGCGCCGCTTGCATGGCGATCATCCGGTCGATCGCGGCGTCGGCCTCGGCGCGGCTTTGCGGCGGGCCGATGAAGCGCATCACGGCGGCATCCCGCCCCATCGCGGCGAAGGGAGCGCGGTCGGCGTCGCGCCAGGGGCGGACGATCAGGCGCGCGGTTTCGATCATGGCCGATCGATCGCGTAAGTCACGCTCGCGCGCAATCGGTCGCCGGGCGCGAACAGCGGATGGTCGAAATCGCCGCTCTCGACATAGTGGAGGCCGAGCCGCGCCATCAGCGCGCGGCTTTTGGCGTTCACCGCCGCCGTGATAGCGATCACGCGCGCGGCGCCGACGCGCGTCCATGCCCAATCGAGGCTCGCCGCAGCCGCCTCGCGCGCATAGCCGCGACCCCAATGCGCCTCGGCGAACATCCAGCCGATCTCGACCGCGCCGGGAAAGGGCACGTAATCGTCCGCGCGCTTCAGACCGCAAAAGCCGATCACGCCGCCCATATCGCGCCGCTCGACCACCCAAAAGCCCAGCCCCTCGCGCCGATACCCCTCATGCCGGGCGAGCGCCGCGTCGCTTTGGGCTGCGTCCTTCACCGGGCCGAGATCGGCCATCACGCGCGGATCGGCCCACATCGCGTGGAGCGCGGCGCGATCCGCCGCCTCTGGCACGCGCAAGATGAGGCGCGCGGTTTCGATCACGGCCGCGCCGCGCGCGGTCACCCCAGCAGCCGCGCCGCGTGCAGCGCGTGATAGCTCAGCACGCCCGAACAGCCGGCGCGCTTGAAGGCGAGCAAAGTTTCCAGCACCAACGCGTCGCGCTCGGCGGCGCCGGCCGCGACCGCCGCCTCGATCATCGCATATTCGCCCGAGACTTGATACGCGAACACCGGCACTTCGAACGCCGCCTTCACCCGGCAGATGATGTCGAGATAAGGCAGGCCGGGCTTGACCATCACGCTGTCGGCGCCCTCGTCCAAATCGAGCGCGACTTCGCGCAACGCCTCCTCGGCATTGGCGGGATCCATCTGATAAGTTTTCTTGTCGCCCTTCAGCCGCCCACGACTGCCGACCGCGTCGCGAAACGGCCCGTAAAAGCCGCTCGCGTACTTGGCGGCATAGGCCATGATCTGGACGTTGACATGCCCCTCTTCCTCCAGCGCCTCGCGGATCAGGCCGATGCGCCCGTCCATCATGTCGCTCGGGGCGATAACGTCCGCGCCCGCCGCCGCCTGGTTGAGCGCCTGCTGCACCAGCACATCGGCGGTCGCGTCGTTGCGGACATAGCCGCCCTCGTCGATCAACCCGTCATGGCCGTGGCTGGTATAGGGATCGAGCGCGACATCGGTGAGCACGCCGATCTCGGGCACCGCGTCCTTCAGCGCGCGGATCGCCTGGCACATGAGGTTGTCGGGGTTGAGCGCCTCCTCGCCGCCGTCGCTGCGCTTGTCGGCGGGGGTGTTGGGGAAGAGCGCGACGCAGGGGATGCCGAGCGCGGCGGCTTCCTTCGCGCGCGCGACGATGCCGCTGACGGGCCAGCGCGAGACGCCGGGAAGGCTTGCGATCGGCTCTTCTTCCTGGCCGGCGGTGATGAACAGCGGCCAGATGAGATCGGCGGTGGTGAGCGTGGTTTCGGCATGGAGCCGGCGGCTCCAGGGGGCGACGCGGGTGCGGCGGAGGCGGAGGGCGGGATAGCGCATGGCGCAGGTTGTGCGCCGGGGCGCGGGCGGGCGCAAGCTTGTTGCGCGCCGCGACGAGCGGGTTAAGCTGGGCTCCCTTGCTGGGCGGGAGACGGGCGATGGTCGGGCGGTTTTGCATCATGATGATGGCGGTGCCGACGCCCCTCGTCGCGCAATCCACGCCGCCCGCGCCGCCGCCCGAAATCCGGGTGAGTGGCGTCGGCACGGTCGAAACCGCGCCGGACCTGGCGATCCTCGACCTGTCGCTGCGGGGCGAAGGGCCGACGCCCGATGACGCGAACCGCCAACTCGCGGCGCGGCAACAGGCGCTGGTCGCGGGGCTGCGATCGATCGACCCGGCGCTCGATCTGCGGACCGAGACGGTGCGCCTGAAGGAGATACAGACCGGCGATTGCGGTGACGATGATGACGTTTCGATGAGCACCGTCGCTGACTCTCTCGATGGCAACGATACCAAAGGCCCTTGCCGGGTGACGGGCTATCGCACCAGCGTGGAGGGAGAAGTGCGCACGACGCGGGTGGCGGACGCGGGAACGATGGTCGGGCTTGCCGGGCGGCTCGGCGCGACCGGGGTGCGGATCAGCGAGTTCGCGCTGCGCGACCCGATGGCGGCGATGCGCCGCGCGACCGCCGCCGCGATGGACGATGCGCGAGCGCGCGCACAACTCATCGCGGAGGCGGGCAAGGCGCGGCTGGGGCCGATCCGCGCGGTTTCCGATCCCGAAGCCCGCGACGGGCTAGCGGTGGATGAACTAGTCGCTCGGAGATATTACATGGCCGCACCCGCCGTCACGCCGCCCCCGGTCGCGATCGCCGTCTCACCCGGCCCGGTCCGCACCGAAGCGCGGCTCGTCGTCAGCTTCGCGCTGCTCCCTTAACCCGCCACCGCCGGCGCCATCGTCATCCGCTCGCGCCGCCAGGGGCCATAGGCATAAAACAGCCCCGCCAGCGCGACCGTCACCAACGAGCCGACCGGAAAGCTCCACCACAAGGCGTCCACCCCCAGCAGCGGGCGCAGCGCGATCGCGAAGCCCAGCCGCACCGGGAACATCGCGACGAGCAGGATCACGAGCGGACCCAGCACCGCGCCGTTCGCGCGCACCACGCCGAAGAACACCATCGTGCCGCCGAACAGAATGAAGCCCCAAGTCGCGAGCAACTGAATATGCCGCGCGATCGGCAGCGCCGGGCTCGCGCCGCCCAAGAACAGCACCATCACCTCCCGGTCGAAGGCGAGCAGCACCAGCACCATCGCGCCGGTGATCGCGAAATTCTGCGCGAGGCCGGCGCGCGCGATCGCGCTCACCCGGTCCCAGCGGCCGGCGCCGATATTCTGCGCCGCCATCGCGCTCACCGCCGCGCCGATCGCCATCGCCGGCATCTGCACATAGGCCCACAGCTGCAGCGTGACGCCGAAGGCCGCGCTGGTATCCACCCCCTCGCGATTGACCAGCCCGAACATGGTGAGCCCGGCGACCGCGATCACGATCATCTGCGCGCCGATCGGCACGCCCTTCGCCACCAGCGCGCCGACCGCCCGAGGCCCGGGCAACAGATAGCCGAGCTCGGCGCGGCGCAACCGGATCGGCAGATCGCGCGCATAGATATAGGCGATGAGCGCGGCGAGCGCGATCACGGTCGCGATCAGCGTCGCCAGCGCCGAGCCGGCGATGCCCAAACGGGGCACCGGCCCCGCCCCCAGGATCAGCAGCGGGTTGAGCAGCACATCGAGCGCGGAGGCGAGCGCGCCGAACCACAGGGGCGTCATCGCGTCGCCGGTGCCGCGCAGCGCCATCGTGATCAGCACCATCAGCATCGCGGGCGGCAAGCCGAGGAAAATGATCCGCAGGTAAATCAGCGCGAGCGGCATCGCCTCGCCCGGCGTGGCGAGCAACGCCAGGATCGCCGGCGCGAGCGCCCAGCCGGCGATGGTGACCGCGATCGCCACCCCGAACACCAGCCCCACCGCCGCGCCGAACGCCCGCCGCGCGCCGTCCAAATCACGCCGCCCCATGTTCTGGCCGATGAAGATCGTCGCCGCCATGCCGAAGCCGAAGACGGCGGCGAACAGCAGGAACATGATGTTGTTGGCGTTGGAGGTGGCGGCGAGCGCGCTTTCGCCGAGGAAACGCCCGACCCAGATCGCGTTGATCGAGCCGTTCAACGACTGCAGGATATTGGTGGCGAGCGTCGGCAGCGCGAACAGCGCGAGGGTGCGCGCGATCGGGCCTTGGGTCAGGTCGTGACTTTGGGGGCGGCTGGCCATGGCGCTTCCTGTCACGCTTCGCGCCGCCACGCTACTGGCCGCGTCCGCCGGCGGACCGTCATTCGTCATGCCGGACTTGGTCCGGCAGCCGCTGTGGCCCCAGGCACGGCGTCCGCTGGACCAGCACTAGACCCCGGAACAAGTCCGGGGTGACGGGCGGGCTTTAGGTGGCGCTGGGTGCGCTAACCTGGCCGCCCCCTACCCCAACCGCGCCAGCGCCGCCGAGAGGCGCTCGGCCTCGGCCGCCTTTTCGGCATGATCGGCGCGCGCCTTTTCCACCGCCTCGGGCTTGGCGCGCTCGACGAAGCTGGGGTTGCCCAGCCGCCCGGCGAGCGCGTCGCGTTCCCTCTCGGCGGCCGCGATCGCTTTGCTCAGCCGCGCGCGTTCGGCGGCGAGGTCGATGATGCCTTCCAGGGGAATGTTGATCACGAGCCCGGCGAAAGTCAGCGTCAAGCGGGCGCCCTCAGGCGCCTTGGGATGATTAGGCCGTCCGAACGAACCGTTGGCAGGTCGGTGAATGGTTTCTAGCCTTGCGAGCCTCTTTAGCGCCGTCGTGTTGAACGACACCCACTCTTCAACCCAGTCTTCTGAAACAAGGAAATACCCGTCCGTCTTGAGCGAAGGCGGAACGTTTAGCTCGGTGCGCGCAGACCTGATTTCGGTGATGACCTTGATCAGGAGTTCAACATCGCGCGAGGCGCGCGGATCGACCGCGACACCTTCTACCTCGGGCCACCGTGCCACGATCAGCTCATGCTCGCGCTCGGCCAGCTTCGACCACAGCTCTTCGGTGATGAACGGCATGAAGGGATGGAGCAGCACCAGAATTCGGTCGAGCACCCAACCCGCCACCGCGCGGGTTTCGGCGGCATCCTCGCCGGCTTCCTCGCCCTGGAGCACCGGCTTGATCAGTTCCAGATACCAGTCGCAAAACTGGTCCCACACGAAGTGATAAACCGCGTTCGCCGCGCCGTCGAAGCGATAATCGGCGAGCGCCGCGTCCACCGCGCGCACCGTCGCGACCGTCTCGCCGATGATCCATTGGTTGACCGCCAGGCGCGCCGCCGGCGGCGCCACCCCGCTGCTGCCGCCGATGCCGTTCGCCTGGGCGAAGCGCGCCGCGTTCCACAGCTTGGTCGCGAAGTTGCGATAACCTTCGATCCGGCGCTCATCCATTTTGATGTCGCGCCCCTGGCTCTCCATCGCCGCCATGAAGAAGCGCAGCGCGTCGGCGCCGTATTTGTCGATCAGCCCGAGCGGATCGACGGTATTGCCTTTGGACTTGGACATTTTCTGCCCGTCCGCCGCGCGCACCAGCCCATGGAGGTAGAGCGTGCGGAACGGCACGTCGCCCATGAAATGGAGGCCCTGCATCATCATCCGCGCATCCCAGAAGAACAGGATGTCGAAGCCGGAGATGAGCACGTCGTTCGGGTAGCGGCCGTTCAAATTCCTCCCCGAGCTTTGCTCGGGGAGGGGGACCGCCGAAGGCGGTGGAGGGGCCGCGACGGTAGCGCCTGGCGCCGCCCCTCCACCATGCTCCGCATGGTCCCCCTCCCCAAGCAAGCTTGGGGAGGATCGATCGGGCCACCCCAAGGTCGCGAAGGGCCAGAGCGCGGAGGAGAACCAGGTGTCGAGGACGTCTTCATCCTGCGTCAGCGCCACGCCGTCGCCCGCCAACGCCCGCGCCGCGTCCGCGTTTTCGGCGACGAACACCCGCCCGTCATCGGCGAACCACGCCGGAATCCGATGCCCCCACCAAAGCTGCCGGCTCACGCACCAGGGCTGGATATTCTCCATCCAATTGAAGAAGGTCTTCTCCCAGCTCTTGGGGACGATCTTGATGCGCCCATCCTTCACCGCCTCGATCGCCGGCTTGGCGAGCGTCGCCGCGTCGACATACCATTGGTCGGTCAGCCAGGGCTCGATCACCACGCCCGATCGATCGCCGAACGGCGTCTGGATCGTGCGCGGTTCGGCGTCGTGCTCGGCGCCTTCCTTGTCGAGATGCGCGACCAACAGGCCGAGCGCCTTCATCCGCTCGACCACGAGTTCGCGCGCGCCGGGCGTGCCGTCCTTCTTGAAGCGGTGGAGGCCGATGAACTCGGCGGGCACCAGCCCGTCGGCGGTTTGCACCACATCGGCCTTGGCGTCGAACATGTTGAGCATGGCGCGCGGCTCGATCCCGGCACGCTTGGCCACCTCGAAATCGTTGAAATCATGGCCGGGCGTGATCTTCACCACGCCCGAGCCGAGCGTCGGGTCGGCATGATCGTCCGCCACGATCCGCAGCCGCCGCCCAGTGAGCGGCTGGATGACATGCTCGCCGATCACCGTCTGATAGCGCTCATCGGCCGCATTCACCGCGACGAGCATATCGGCGAGCATCGTCTCGGGGCGCGTCGTGGCGACCACGAGATGGTCGGTGCCGTCGGGCAGTGTCACCCCATCGGCGAGCGGGTAGCGGAAATGCCAGAAGCCGCCCTTCACCTCGCGCGTCTCGACCTCCAAGTCACTGATCGCGGTGCCGAGGCCCGGGTCCCAATTCACCAGCCTTTTGTCGCGATAGAGCAGGCCCTGGTCGTAAAGATCGACGAACACCTTCAGCACCGCCTTGCTGAAGCCCTCGTCCATCGTGAAGCGCTCGTTGGCCCAATCCATCGAGCAGCCGAGCCGGCGCAGCTGGCGCGTGATCGCGCCGCCGCTTTCGGCTTTCCACTGCCACACTTTCTGAACGAATTGTTCGCGCGAATAATTGGTGCGCTTGTCCTGGCGCTCGGCGAGTTGACGCTCGACCACCATCTGCGTCGCGATGCCGGCGTGATCGGTGCCGACCACCCACAGCGCGTCCTTGCCTTTCAGCCGCGCGTGGCGGACGAGAATGTCTTGCAGCGTATTGTCGAGCGCGTGGCCGATATGCAGGCTGCCGGTGACGTTGGGCGGCGGGTTGACGATCGTCCAGGGCTCGGCGCCGGGGCGTTCCGGGCGGAACAGGCCGTTTTGCTCCCAATGGGCATACCAGCGGGCTTCGATTTCGGCGGAGTCGAAAGTTTTGGGCAGATCGGTCATTTCCCCCGTCTAGCCGGGCGAAGGGCGCCGCGCCAAGCGGCTGTTGCGCGGGGCTCGAGCGAGCCGCGCTAAGTAAAAACCACATATCTGCCGTTCGTGCTGAGCTTGTCGAAGCACTGTTCTTCTTGTCTGCGGCCGCAATGCAGTACCGCCCTTCGACAAGCTCAGGGCGAACGGTTCAGATTTTGCGCTTCGTGTTCAGTCGCCCGCGAAATCGAGCGGCGAGAGGCCGCGCTCCTGCTCGCGCACGAGCAACGCGCGCCCCATCGGCGGGAGCGAGCGCTGCGGGCAAGCGGCGCGCAGGCAGCGGCGGCAGCCGAGCCCGATCGGCGCCGCCTCGCCGCGCAAATCGATCCCGCGCGCGACCGCGAGCCCCGCGGCGAGCTCGGCCGCCACCCCCAGCACCACCGCGAATTCGGCCGGCTGGCCGCCATAGCGCCGGCCTTGCGGGGTGACGGTGCGCGCCATCGTCAGCCAGCGCCCGCCCTCCTCGAGCGCGACCAATTGCACGACCAGCGCGCCGCGCTTCTCGAACGCGCCGTGCACCGCCCACAGCGGGCAGCCGCCGTCGATCTCGGCGAGCGGTGCCGCGCTCGCGCCCGCGAAGCGCTTGGAAACTTGCCCTGCGCGGTCGAGCCGCAGCATGAAGAAGGGCAAGCCGCGCGCGCCAACGCGCTGGAGCGTCGTCAACCGATGCGCGACTTGCTCGAACCCCGCGCCGAAGCGGCGTTGGAGCAATTCGATGTCATAGCCGGTCGCCTCGCACGCGCGCAGGAAACGGGCATAGGGCATCATCAGCGCGGCGGCGAAATAGCTGGCGAGGTGGCGGCGATAGAGCCGCTCCGCCGCGCGATCGGAGAACCCCGCGCCGCGCGCGAGCGCGTCGATCTCGCCGCGCGCTTCGATCAGCGCGAGCTGATAGGCGGCGGCGAAGGCGCGCGAGGCGGGATCGAGCAGTTCGGACAGCTGCAATTGCCGGGCGTGAAGATCGAGCCGGCGCAGCGCCTCCGGCATCACCTCGACGGGCAGGATGCGCAACGACAGCTGGTGCTTCACCCGCAGCCGCTCGGCGACCGCGCCGTAAAGATCGGCGGCGCCCAGGCGCAGCTCGTCGGCGAGCGCTTCGGCGGCGGCGTCAAGATCGGCGAAATGGCCGCGCCAGCGCTCGATCTCGGTGCGCACTCGAGCGATCGGGTCGGCGGGCGCGGCGGCGGGGGCGGCGCCGGCGAGGCGGTCATAAGCGCGCGCGAACGCCTCCGCCCCGGCGGGCGCGGCCGCCAGCCACTCGGCGAGATCGGCGCGATCGATCTCGAGATCGGCGAACAGCGGATCGGCGAGCCGCCGCCGGAGCGCCGCCTCGCCCCCACCCGGCTCGGCGGCGAGCGCGCGCGGATCGAAATCGAACTTCTCCGCGAGTGCGACGATCAGCGCGGCGCTCACCGGGCGCTGATTGCGCTCGATGAGGTTGAGATAGCTGGGCGAAATCTCCAGCGCCTCGGCCATCGCCGCCTGGGTGAGCCCCGCGCGGCGCCGCAGCCGGCGCAATTTATGCCCGGCGAGAAGCTTGGCCTCGACCATGGCCGGGTTCTGCCACCACGCCGAGCTTTTGTAAAGATATTTACAACATTGCGGCCCTTAACCAACGGCGCGCGGACAGCGCCACGCTTTTTCCGCCGCGCCCGGCTCGCTTTCGTCTCCACCGCAGTGCAACAAGCTTCAGCGTTGGCCGTTTCTCCCCAGGCCTCTGTAAAGGATGAGACAAATGACTTTCGACGAGCTGATCCCTGCCCCCGCCGGTCGCTTCGATGGCATCACCCGGCCCTATGGCCCCGAAGAGGTCGCCCGTCTGCGCGGCTCGGTCGCGATCGAGTACACGCTCGCACGCAAGGGCGCGAACAAGCTGTGGGAGCTGCTCCACAATGAGGATTATGTGAACGCACTCGGCGCGCTCTCGGGCAACCAGGCGATGCAGATGGTGCGCGCCGGGCTGAAGGCGATTTATCTCTCGGGCTGGCAGGTCGCCGCCGATGCGAACACCGCCGGGCAAATGTATCCCGATCAGTCGCTCTACCCCGCCAATGCCGGCCCCGAACTCGCGCGCCGGATCAACGCGACGCTCCAGCGCGCCGATCAGATCGAGCATTCGGAAGGCGGCGCGACGCGCGACTGGTACGCGCCGATCGTCGCCGACGCCGAAGCCGGTTTCGGCGGCCCGCTCAACTGCTTCGAGATCATGAAGGCGTACATCGCCGCCGGCGCCTCCGGGGTGCATTATGAGGATCAGCTCGCGAGCGAGAAGAAATGCGGCCATTTGGGCGGCAAGGTGCTGATCCCGACCCAGGCGCATATCCGCAACTTGGACGCGGCGCGCCTCGCCGCCGATGTGTGCGGCGTGCCGACGATCATCTGCGCGCGCACCGATGCCGAAAGCGCCAAGCTCATCACCAGCGACATCGACGAGCGCGACCGCGAGTTCCTGACCGGCGAGCGCACCGCCGAGGGCTTCTTCCGCCTGAAGGACGGCACCGGCGTCGATCATTGCATCAAGCGCGGCCTCGCCTTCGCCGAACATGCCGATCTGCTGTGGTGGGAAACCAGCCACCCCAATCTCGACGACGCGCGCCGCTTCGCCGAGGCGATCAAGAAGCAGTATCCGGACAAGATGCTCGCCTATAACTGCTCGCCGAGCTTCAATTGGGAAAAGAATCTCGACAAGGACACGATCGCCAAGTTCCAGCGCGAAATCGGCGCGATGGGCTATAAGTTCCAGTTCGTGACGCTCGCCGGCTTCCACCAGCTCAACTTCGGCATGTTCGAGCTGGCGCGCGGCTATAAGGATCGTGGCATGGCGGCTTATTCGGAGCTGCAACAGGCCGAGTTCGGCGCCGAGGCAAATGGCTATACCGCGACCCGCCACCAGCGCGAGGTAGGCACCGGCTATTTCGATCTGGTCGCGACGACGCTCGCCGGCGGCGAAAGCTCGACCACGGCCCTGGCCGAATCGACCGAGGCGGCGCAGTTCGTGAAAGAGCCCGCCCACGCCTGAGTTCCTGGGGAGGAAAGGTGCCCGCTCGCGCTCCGGCGCGGGCGGGCATTTGCGTTAAGCGAGATGCGCGCGGAACCAGGCGGCGACTTGGTCCTCGCCGAACTCACCCGCGGCGAGGGCGAGCATCATTTCGATGGCTTCTTGCTTGCCAAAGGAGACTTCGACGGCGTTCAGCGCCAGAAACAAGCGCGCGAGCACCCAGGCGGTGCGCTTATTGCCATCCACGAACGGATGGTTGCGCGCGACCCCGAAGGCATAGGCAGCGGCGAGCGCGCAAGGGTCATCCTCGCCATAGGCATGTTTGTTGATCGGCCGCGCGAGCGCGGATTCGAGCAAGCCTAAATCCTTGACGCCCGCCGGCCCACCATGTTCGGCGAGCTGGCGATCATGCACCGCGAGCGCGACGTCGACGCTGATGAAGCGCCACGCCACCGTTATTGCGCCAGCACTTTCAAAATGTCGCGGTCTTCGCGCATGATCTTCTCGGCGGCCGCCATCGCCTCGGCGAAATCGGGATCATGCGCGGTCAGCCGAAAACCCTCGGGCGCCTCGCTGAGATACACAGCCTCGCCCTGCTCCACTTTGAGCCGGGCGAGCACTTCCTTGGGCAGGATCACGCCGGTGGAATTGCCGATCTTGATGAGCTTGAGGGGCTTGTTCATACGGACGTTATAACACGGAGCGTCGCCCTAGTCGACACCTTCTCCCCGAAATCGTCATGCCGGGCTTGGTCGGGCGTTCACCGTTCCGCCGGGCCTGCCGGCGCTAAGCCATGCCCGCCAGTGGACCCGGGACCAAGTCCGGGTATCGGCGCGCACGAAACCAAGGCTAGCGATCGATGCTTCCGCTAAACGTATCGCATTGGCTCGGATCGCCCGTCTCCAGCCCGCGCCGTAGCCACGCCATGCGCTCGGCCGAGGTGCCATGGGTGAAGCTGTCGGGCACCACCCGCCCTTGCGCTTCGCGCTGGAGCGTGTCGTCGCCGATCGCTTGCGCGGCGCGCAGCCCCTCCTCGATATCGCCGGGGTCGAGCCGCGCGCGGTTCTGCGCGCCCCACACACCCGCATAGCAATCGGCCTGAAGCTCGAGCCGCACCGATAGCGCATTGCCCTCGCGCTCGCTCACTTGCTGCATTTGGC
The DNA here is from genome assembly GCA_002083475.1 of Proteobacteria bacterium SG_bin5. Taxonomy (GTDB): domain Bacteria; phylum Pseudomonadota; class Alphaproteobacteria; order Sphingomonadales; family Sphingomonadaceae; genus Sphingomonas. The sequence continues at coordinate 62,468 of LWDI01000070.1, read as the reverse complement.
GCTGCACGCGCTCGCTGGTGCCGAGCAGATGCTGGATGTGATGGCCGAATTCATGCGCGATCACGTAATTGCGCGCGAAATCGCCGCCCGCGCCGAAGCGCGTCGCGAGTTCGTTGAAGAAGCTGGTGTCGATGTAAATGCCCTCGTCGCTCGGGCAATAAAAGGGCCCCATCGCCGCCTGCGCCGCGCCGCAGCCCGATCGGCCCGAGCCGCCGTAGAATTGCAGCGAGGGCGGATCGTAGCGCGCGCCCGCCTGCTGGAAAATCTGGCGCCAGGTGCGGTTCGCCGAGCTGAACGCGTTGCACGTCTCCAGGCTGGCGGCGTCGACACGGCAGGCGGTCTTGGCGGCGCTGGTTTCGGTGTGGGTCGCGGGAATGCCGCCCGGATTGCCGCCCGAGAGCAAGGGCAGCCCGCCGCCGAAGAAGAACATCAGCGCGAGCAGCACCGCCACGCCCATGCAGCCGAACCGCCCCATCACGAACGGCAGCAAGCCGAACAACAGCCCGCCGCCGCCGCCGCCAAGCGAAAAGCCGCCGCCGCCGAAGCTTTGCCCGCGCTGGTCGCCCACCTCGATATCGGGGTCGTAATCGTCTAGCCGCATCGAACGTCCCTCGCTGCCCGTACGCTGAATGTGCGAAGCCCCGGCTTTGTTGCAAGTCATATCGGGGGCGGTATCGGGGAGCGGTCGCAAAGCCCGGGCGCGTCATCAAACTGTCGTTGATCCCTATCGCGAACCGCCCCATTTGAAGCGCATGGCCGATATCGAGTCCCCGCAGCGCCGCGCCGGCAACGCGATGCCGCTGCCCGAACAGGTCGCGCTCGTGCTGCAAGGCGGCGGCGCGCTCGGCAGCTACCAGGCGGGGGTGATCGAGGGGCTCGCGGCCTCGGCGATCGAGATCGATTGGGTCGCGGGGATTTCGATCGGCGCGGTGAACGCGGCGATCTTCGCCGGCAACCCGCCCGAACGCCGCGTCGAGCGGCTGCGCGCCTTTTGGGACAAGGTGACGAGCGCGCTCCCCAGCTTCCCGATCTTCCCCAATGATCGCGTGCGCGAATGGGTGCATGACCTGTCGGCGAGCTATGTGCTGGCGGCCGGCGTCCCCGGCTTTTTCACCCCGCGCCCGGTGCCGCCGCAATGGGCGCTGCCGGGGAGTTGCGCCGCGCTCAGCTATTATGACACGCGCCCGCTGATCGAAACGCTCGACGCGCTCGTCGATTGGGAGCTGCTCAACACCGGGCCGGTGCGGCTGTCGGTCGGCGCGGTGAATCTGGAAAGCGGCAATTTCCGCTATTTCGACACCCGCGTCGAGCGGATCGACGCGCGCCACATCATGGCCTCGGGCGCGCTGCCGCCGGGGCTGCCCCCGGTCGAGATCGACGGCTGCCTGTGGTGGGACGGCGGGCTCGTCTCGAACACCCCGCTCAGCCATGTGCTCGACAATCAGACCGAGGCGATGCTCGCCTTTCAGGTCGATCTCTTCCCGGCGTCGAACACACGCCCCAAGACGATGGCCGACGTCGAATCGCGCGAGAAGGAGATTCGCTTTTCGAGCCGCACCCGCCTCATCTCGGACCAGGCGATGCGCAAGCGGCAAGAGCATGAGGCGATCCGCCGCGTGCTCGCCAAATTGCCCGCCAAATTGCGCGACGACCCCGATGTCGCCAAGCTCGCCGCGCTCGCCGAGGACAAGCCGCTCAACATCGTCCAGCTGATCCACCGCGCCAATGCCTGGGAAGGCGGCGCGCGCGACTATGAATTTTCGGCGCGCACCATGGCCGAACATTGGGCCGCCGGCCGCCGCGCGATCGACGACGCGATGAGCAATGCCCAGTTGATCGCGCAGAACATCCTCACCGGAACCAGCGCGGCCTTCGATATTTGCCCCTATCGCGCCGCGCACCAACCGCTCGTCCGCAAATAAAGGGAGACCCGCATGTTCCTCAAAGGCAAAAGCGCGATCGTCACCGGCTCGACCTCGGGAATCGGGCTCGACATCGCCAAGGCCTTGGCGGGCGAAGGCGCGCAAGTGATGATCAACGGCTTTGGCGACGCGGCCGCGATCGAAAAGGAGCGCGCCGCCCTCGCCGAGGCGAGCGGCGCCAAGGCGCTGTACGACGCCGCCGATATGTCCAAGCCCGAGGCGATCACCGCGATGGCGGCGCGCGCGGAAGCCGAGTTCGGCGCGGTCGACATCATCGTCAACAATGCCGGCATCCAGCACGTCGCGCCGATCGAGGATTTCCCGCCCGAAAAATTCGAGGCGATCATCGCGATCAACATGAGCGCGGCCTGGTATCTCGCGCGCGCGGTCGTGCCCGGCATGAAGGCGCGCAAATGGGGGCGGATCATTTCGACCGCCTCCGCCCATTCGCTCGTCGCGAGCCCCAACAAGAGCGCGTACGTGATGGCCAAGCACGGCATCGCCGGGCTCGCCAAGACGATCGCGCTCGAGGTCGCGACCCACGGCGTCACGGTCAACGCGATCAGCCCCGGCTATGTGTGGACGCCGCTCGTCGAGCATCAAATTCCCGATACGATGAAGACGCGGGGCTTGACGCGCGAGCAGGTGATCAACGACGTATTGCTCGATGCGCAACCGACCAAGGAATTCGTCACCAGCGAGCAGGTCGCCGCTTTGGCGCTCTATCTGTGCCGTGACGAAGCCAAATCGATCACCGGCACCAATTTGTCGATCGATGGCGGCTGGACGGCGCAATAGCGCGATTTCCAGGCAGGTGGAATCACCTGCCGGCTCGGAAATCGCGGCCAACCAAAGATCTAGAGCGGCGATCCGATGCAATCGGATCGCAAACCGCTCTAGTGCGGTCGTGGCGCTCGCGCTGCTGCTGCTCGGCGCGCCGGGCGCGGCGGCGGCGCAGCGCTGGGACCAGCTGATCACCCAGGCCGACCGCGACCGGCTGCGGACGGCGCGCGACGCTTGGATGGAAGCGCTCGACCGCGTCCGCCCCGCCAACGGCCCCGCGCTCGCCGCCGAAGGCGCGCTGTTCGACCCCGATCGCGCCTTTGAGCAGGGCGCCCTGCCCCCCGCCGGCGCCTATCGCTGCCGCGTGTTCAAGCTGGGCGCGAACGGCACCGCGATGGCCGAGTTCACCGCCTATCCGGCGGCGCGCTGCCGGGTGAGCGGCACCGGCGACCGCCGCGACTTCGCCAAACTCGACGGCGAGCAACGCCCGGCGGGCATGTTCTACGCCCGCGACCCGGCGCGCGCGGTGTTCCTGGGCGCGCTGGAGTTGGGCATGGAACAACGCCCGATGGATTATGGCACCGACGCGAAGCGCGACCTGGCCGGTTTCGTCGAGCGGGTGGGCGAGAAGAGGTGGCGCGTGGTGCTGCCTCATCCGCGGTTTGAGTCACTCCTGGATGTTATTGAGTTGGTGCCGGAGTAGGGGGGACTTACTGCCTCCTCAATTCTGCGGCTGCGTTTGGGTTGCTCGATCGCGGGGCGGCATTATGCCTCAATATCGGTCATTCGTTCGATAATCCCACTGCCACAGCAGCTGCCATTGCTTAACGAGCTAAGCATTCGTTAACACATAGAACCTGCCGTTCCCGCAACGGCAGTGGTAAATGAGGCTGCGATGTGACTACGCTCGACGATAGCCCCGAAGACAAGCATCCCGGCGACGGAGCCAACTCCTTGCTTGCCGAACTGACACCGTCGGAGCTCACCGCCGAGTACCTGCGGTGCCGTAGGGAATTCAGGAACCTAGTGACCCGGAGCAAGCGCGTTTCAATGGGGAGTGCGCATGTCTGGGTAGAGGGCAACCGGCTGGCCTACGCCTCGGTTCTGTTCACAAGGATAGTCGTCACCGCCAAGAGCATCGAGCGACTCCTGCCAGATTGTGCGCCTCGGGAGCATTGGGACTTCAGCGCCGTGGCGTCGCTCACCCGCAATCTCGCAGAGGCCTACCTTTGGTATTTTTGGCTCTGCGAGGACGAGATTGATCCCGACATCCGGCAGGGTCGGTTCGTCTTGCTCTACTGTCATGATTACGGTTCGCGCGGACGGCTCTTCTCGCCCGACGGGGACGATAGCGAGGTAATCACCGACTTCGAACGCCGCTTCGATGAGAACCCATGGCTTCGCACGTTCGATCCCAAGACGCGACGCGAGGCGATGCGCGGTCACAAGACTCCGTTCGTGCAGGACGACGTGCTCGAACGGATGGGCGTGAACAAGGACCAATTCCGCCTCGCTTACAGGTTTTTTTCCCAGCATACCCACACAGGACCGGTGTCATTCTTCCGGCTTTTCGAACACGACCGCGGCACCGGCGTGGAGACCGCCCATGAGAAGCGGTACATGATCCTCGCGATCCTCTTTGCCACTTCAATACTCGATCGCGCTGTCCCCGGACACTTGAAGTTGTTCTCGGATGCGGAGACGCGCCCGCCACCCTTCAGCGAGGCTGACATCGCTAAGGCTGTGGAGCGCAACCAGGGCCGTGGTCACCGCCAACGACGCTAGCTCAGGCTCCTCCGAGGGCGCTTTGCCTGGAAACGAAAAGACGGCCGCAGCTGGTCCAGCCCGGCCGCTCGGACTCGTGTGAATGGGCGTCCGCGTCCGGGGAGCGGTGTCCGGCGGCGAACGACCGCTTTTGGGTCGTCTCAACTCGCTCAAGTTTATGAGCGGGCGTCCGCTTCCCGCAAATGGTTAGCAGCAAGCCGCAGTCCACAAGCGGCCAAATCTTCGCCATCCACCCTGGAGCTTCTCAAGTCTCTAAAGACCAGCCCGACTTGTCGTTTCGGTCTCCGATGCGCAGCGCCGGCAACCCCAACCGACCCCCCTCAAACCCGCACCAACATCTTCCCCTTATTCTCCCCGCTGAACAGCCCCAGGAACGCCTCGGGCATGCGCGCCAGGCCTTCGACCACCGTCTCCTCGCGCGTCAGCTGCCCCGCTTGCAGCCAGCCCGCCATGTCGCGGTAGAATTCGCCCGCGCGGCCCATGAAATCGCTGACGATGAAGCCCTTGATCGTCAGCCGCGCGCCGATCACGCGCGCCAGATAGCGGAGTTCGGTCGGCTTGCCGTCGTTATAGATGTCGATCATCCCGCAAATCGCGAAGCGCGCGCGTTCCTTCGCCACCGCGAGCGCGGCATCGAGATGTTCGGCGCCGACATTGTCGAAATAAACGTCGATCCCCTCGGGCGCGGCGGCGGCGAGCGCTTTCACCAGCGATCCCTGTTTGTAATCGATCACCGCGTCGGCGCCGAGCGACTTGACCCAGGCGCATTTCTCGGCGCCGCCCGCCGAGCCGATCACGCGCATCCCCTTGGCCTTGGCGATCTGCACCACCGTCGAGCCGACCGCGCCGGCGGCGGCCGAGACGAACACCGTGTCGCCGCTCTTCGCGCCCGCCACTTCGAGCAGGCCGAAATAAGCCGTCATCCCCGGCATCCCCAATTGGCCGAGATAGGCTTGCGGCTCGACCGGGAGATCGGGCAGCTTCTGGACATGCGCGCCGGGCAGCACCGCCTCGTCGCGCCAGCCGTCCATATGGAGCACCAGCGTGCCTTGGGGCACGTTCGGATCGGCGCTTTCGACCACCTCGCCGACCGCCCCGCCCTGCATCGGCTGGCCGAGTTGGAAGGGCGGCGTGTAGCTTTTCACGTCGTTCATCCGCCCGCGCATATAGGGATCGACCGAAAGCCAGCGATTGGCGATGCGCACCTGGCCGGGCTCGAGCGGCCCGCCGAGCAGCTCGACCAGCTCGAAATTATCGGGGGTCGGGGTGCCGATCGGGCGCGATTTGAGCGTCCATGCCTGGGCCATTTGCTTCTCCTGAAACTCGCTTCGCGGGTGACACTAATGCGAATTTCTTGCCGCGCAACGGCTCGCCCCGCCGGGATGCCGTTGGTCACGGCGCCCATCGCGCCCGTGGCCCCGGGCCGAGCGCGGGGTGACGGCCGGCCTTCGAGCAAACGAAAGCCCCGCGCCCTTGGGGGCACGGGGCTCGCCTCGAGCCGTAAACGCCGCGATCAGCGCTCGTCTTGCTCCTCGCGCCAGGCCGCCATCGCTTCCTGCGCGGTCTTGCGGATGGTCACCTTCTCGTCGACCGTCTGAATCCAGCGCGACGGGATCGAATGGTGCTTGCCGCCGGCGTTGGTGTCGCTCTTGGTGAGCAGGATGCGGTCGCCCTGGATATGGTCGACCGTGCCGACATGCTCGCCGTCGGAGCCCACGACTTCCATATGCTCGCGCACCTGGCGCAGCGACGAGCGTTGACCCTGGCGCTCGGTGCGCCAAGTCTCGAACTCGCTGTGGAAGCGCTGGCGGTTTTCCTGGCGATATTCGTCATAATCGCGGTCGAGCGCTTCGATCTGGCGGCGGCGCCAGTTGCCGTAATCATCCTCGTCCGAGCCGCGCGTCCAGCCCGAGCCGGTGCCGATCCACTCGCCATCCTGGAAGCTGGGGCCGCGCTGGGTCGAATAGCCGCCCACCCCGCCCGGATAGCGCGCCTCGCTATCGTCATGATGATGGGCGTCATGATGATGGCCGCCGCGCGCCTGGCGCTCGCCCCCGCCGCGATATTGGCCGCCGCCTTCGCGCTCGTCATAGCGCTGGTCGAGCTCGCGGCGGCGCTGGGCGCGGTCGTCGCCGAACCAGCTGCGCACCTCGTCGCCGGCGCGGCTCACGAAGCCACGCTCGTTATAATCGTAATCGCTCGCCTGATAGCCATAGCCGCCCTGCTGGCCGCCGCGATGGCTGGTGTCGCCGCCGCGCGGGTCGTGGCCATACGCGCCCTGCGACTGGACCTGGCCGCGCTCGCCATAGGGGCCATAGCCGCTGCCTTCGTGATGCTGCTGCTGGCTGAAGCGCTGGCCCTGCCCGCCATAATTGCCCGCGCCGCCGAAATTGCCGCGACCATGGCCGCGATCGCCCGCATAGCGGTCCTGGTCGCGATCGCCCTGGCCGCGATAGGCATCGCCGCCCTGATAGCCGCGCCCGCCATGGTCGCCATAGCCGCGCTCTTGGCCGAACCCGCCCTGGCCGCCCTGCCCGCCCTGGCTGCCCGGCCAATCCTCGCGGCCCTGGCGGCTGGCGCCATAGTCGCGCGCGCTCGAGGTCTCGCGCGCCTCGCCGCCGCTGCCGCCGCCACGCTGGCCATCGGGGGTGAGATAGCTGCCGGTGCGTTCCTGATTGGGATTATAGCGGTTGTCGCCCATCGCCGTTCCTTTCGGGAAAAATGGCGCAAGGCGCGCCGTCTGCCCGGCGCAGGCGGCCGGCGCCTTACTGAAGGAGTGAACGGTGGATGAACCGGCGCGTTCCGCGCCGCCGGGCCGCGCCCGTCGCAGCGCTCGGCCATTTGGCCGTCCGCGTTCCGATCGGGCTGGCGAAAGATACGCGCAAAGACCGTTGCATCGCGCCGCGACCCTCGCTAAGGGGCGCGCTCCGGCGATGTGGGGCTGTAGCTCAGTTGGGAGAGCGCTGCAATCGCACTGCAGAGGTCGGGGGTTCGAATCCCCCTAGCTCCACCACCGCCGGCCTTCCCTATTGTTTTCGAGTCAAGCCTGCAGCCCCGGCGCCGCCAGCCGCGCCTGCGCCTGGGCGAGCGAGGCGAGCAGGCGGCGTTCCTCGGCGCGGGTCGCCGCCAGTTGCGCGCGCGCCTCGCCGAGTTCGATCGCGCGCGTCGCGATGCGCGCGTCGAGCGCGGCGTTGGCGCGCTTGAGTTCGGCGATGCGGCGCCCGCGCGCGATCACCCGCTCGATCCGCGCGGCGAGTTCGATGAAGGCGAAGGGCTTGGCGATATGATCGTCGGCGCCCGCGCCGAGCGCCTCGACCGCGGCTTCGCTTTCGCCGCGCGCGGTCATCATGATCGCGGGCAGATCGGCGGTCGCGCGATTGGCGCGAATTTCGCCGAGCAACTCGATCCCGCCCATCCCCGGCATCACCATGTCGATCAGCACCAGATCAAAGCCGCGCGCGGCGATCAGATCGAGCGCTTCGGGGCCGTTATCGCTCAGCGCGACGAGATAGCCGAGCGCGCTCAGCCGCCGCCCGAGCACGCCCAATTGGGTGCGACTATCGTCCACCGCCAGGATGCTGTGCTGCGAATGGGTCGGCGCGTCGGTCATTCGGGTTCCTCACTTCACCCTTTATGGCCAAGAGCGTCACGATCGGGTTAACCCAGGGCCAAGCCATTGGCCGCGCCGCCCAAAGCGGGTAACGCGAGGCCGCAATGCGGTGGGATGCGATCATCATCGGCGGCGGGCACAATGGGCTGGTCTGCGCCTGGTATCTCGCGCGCGCCGGGCGGCGGGTGTTGGTGCTGGAGCGGCGCGGCGTGGTCGGCGGCGCGGCGGTGACCGAGGAATTCGCCCCCGGCTTTCGCAATTCGACCGCGAGCTACACGCTCGGCCTGCTCGATCCCGCGATCGGCGGCGACATGGCGCTCGCGCGCCACGGCTTGCGCGTCGTAAGCCGGCCGTTCAGCAATTTCCTGCCGACCGAGGACGGCCGGTATTTGCTGATGGGCGGCGGGCAAAGCGCGGCGGCGGTCGCGGCCTTTTCGGCGCGCGACGCGGCGGCGCTCCCCGATTACGAACGCCGGCTGGGCGCGGTGGCCGAAGTGTTGCGGCTGCTCGCCGATCGCGCCCCGCCCGCCGCCGATCCGGCGGGGCTATGGCGCGCGCTCGATCAGGGGCGGCGGCTGCTGGGCTTGGGCGCCGAGGCCAAGCGCGACGCGATCGATCTCTTCACCCGCAGCGCGCGCGAGTTTCTGGAGGGGTTTTTCGAAAGCGCCCCGGTGCAGGCGGTGTTCGGCTTCGATTCGATCGTCGGACATTATGCCGGGCCCTCGACCCCGGGGAGCGCCTATGTGCTGCTCCACCATGTGTTCGGCGAAGTGAACGGGGTGAAGGGCGCTTGGGGCCATGCCATCGGCGGCATGGGCGCGGTGACCCAGGCGATGGCGCGCGCGTGCGAAGCGGCGGGGGTGACGATCCGCTTGAACGCGCCCGTCGCGCGGGTGTTGGCGGAGGGCGACCGGGTGAGCGGGGTCGAACTCGCGGACGGCGAGCGCATCGCGGCGCGCGCGGTCGCGGCGAACGTCCATCCGCGCACCTTGTTGCTCGACATGCTCGAGCCCGGGCTGCTCGAGCCCGGCTTGCGCGCGCGGCTCGCGCGGCATGCGAGCGGCTCGGGGACGTTTCGCATGAACGTCGCGCTGAACGCGCTGCCGCGCTTCGCCGCCTTGCCCGAGCCGGGTGAGCATCTGCAAAGCGGCATCATCCTCGCCCCCAGCCTCGATTATATGGACCGCGCCTTCGACGATGCGCGCGCGCACGGCTGGTCGCGCGCGCCGATCGTCGAGATGTTGATCCCGAGCCTGGTCGACGACGGCCTCGCGCCCCCCGGCCACCATGTCGCGAGCCTGTTCGCGCAGCAGTTCGACCCCGCGCTCGATTGGACCGACGCCGCGCGCGCCGCCGCCGCCGACGCGGTGCTCGCTACGGTCGAGCGTTTCGCCCCCGGCTTTCGCGCGTCGATCGTGGGGCAGATGGCGCTCAGCCCGGCCGATCTCCACGCGCGCTTCGGCCTGGTGGGGGGCGACATCTTCCATGGGCGGATGTCGCTCGATCAGCTCTGGGCGGCGCGGCCGGTTTATGGGCTGGGGAGCTACCGGATGCCGGTGAAGGGCTTTTGGCTCTGCGGCGCGGGCGCGCATCCGGGGGGCGGCGTCACCGGACGCCCGGGGCGCAATGCGGCAAGGGCGATGCTCGGGTAGCGGACGGTTGGTGCGGCGGCCGCGCGCAAGCTCCTCCCCTTACAGGGCAGGAGCGAACCGGTTTGAATGCGAACAGCTCTAAGGCCGAGCGAGGCTCACGCCGCGCCGCGCACTTGGCGCCAGGCGCCGGCGATCTCGGCCATGTTCGCCGCGACATCCAGGAACGGCTGCGGATCGAGCTTCAAGCTCGCGTCGAGAATTTCCTTGCGCGCGCCGCGATAGACGCCCGCGAGCGTCTTGGCGATCGGCCCGCCGCGCTCGAAATCGAGCCCTGCTTCGAGCGCGAACAAAATCGCCACCGCGCGCGCGATCTTCTCGCTCTTCACCGCCAAATTGCCGGCGCGGATCGCCGCCGCCGTCGCCGCGAGCGCGCGGCCGAGTTCTTCGTAAAGCAGATCGACCAAGCCATGCGCGTCGGCGCCGGCGGTGCGGCCGGCGAGATCGACCTGGCGATACGTCGCCTCCGGGTTGCGGCCGAGGCGGGGGGCATAGCCGCTCATCGATTACCACCATTCCATGCGTCGATCTGCTGCGACAGGAAGCTTTGCGCCGATCGATAAGCGGAAATGCGCGCGTCGGTGCCGGCGAACTGCCGGGTGAGGCGCGTGCGCATCGTCTCGGCTTCGTCGCGCGCCTTTTGCTGTTGCTTGTCGAGAGTCGTCTTGCTCGCGGTGTAGCGCGCCTGGCTCGCACCGAGCCCGCCGACGGTGCTCGTCGCGCGATCGGCGATCGCCTGGGACGCCGCCGCGAGCCCGCCCCGCGTCGAGGTCGCGCCGTCCTGGAACATCGCCTCCACCGCTTGCGGCTGATCGCGCAAGGCGCGGTCGAGCTGCTCGGTCTTGACCGTGAGCGTGCCGTCGCGATTGGTGGCGACGCCGATTTCGGCGAGCGTGGTCGGCGCGCCGGTGGTGCTGCTCGTCCACAGCGGCACCTGGGTGAGCGCGCCGAGCGCGCGCTGCAAATCGCGCGCGGCATAATCGGCCTTGAGCGGGCCGGTCTGGGGATCGGTCTGCTCGCGGATCTGGCCGATCACCTGATTATAGGTGTCGACGAAATCGAGCACCGCCTGGCGCAGCGCGCTCGTCGGCGGGGTGTTGCCGAGCGTGACCGGGCTGCCGGGCGCCGCGCTCACCAGATCGAGCCGCACCCCGGCGATCAAGTCGCTGATCGTGTTGGTCGAGCGTTTGAAGGCGAGCCCGTCGACCACGACTTCGGCGTCGCGCGCGGCGGTGCCGAGCGTCGCCGGGCTGCCGACGCCCACCGCGAGCTGATCGAGCCCGGCATCGGTCGAACTCAGCTGAAACGCCTGGGTTTCGCCGGTCCGCCCTTTCAGCGCGAGGCGGAAGCCGTTGCCATCGGGGACGACATTGGCGGTGACCCCGGCGTTGGCGGCGTTGATCGCCTTCGCGATGCCGTCGAGGCTGTTGTTGGTCGCGTCGATGGTGATGGTCACCGGGGTGGCGCCAGCATTGGCGGTGAAGCCGGTCATCGCGCCGTTCGCCGTGGTGGCGGTGCCGAGCGTGAGCGTCAGCGTGCCGGTGCCGAGCGGGGCGGCGCGATCGGCGATGAGCGGGCTCGCGCTCGCCTGCGCGCTCGCCACCGCGCGCACCTCGACCTGCGCCGAAAAGCCCGCGAGCCGCGCGAACGGTAGGGCGCTCGCGCGCACGACATTGGCGTTGGCGCTGCTCGGCTGGGTCGCCAGCGTGCCGCCCTTGGTGAGCGATTTGAGCGAGCCGGCGAACTGGCCGATCACGCTTTTCAAATTGCCGGTCGAGGAAATTTGGGCGGTGAGCGCGTCGCTCTTGGCGGTGAGCTGCTGGTTCTTGGCGGCGAATTGCGCGTCGACCAGCCCGCTCACCAGCGCGGCATAATCGATCCCCGAGCCCGCGCCGAGCGAGCTCAGGATTTGCGACGTGCTGCTGGTGCGTGCGCTCGTGCTGCTCGTCGTGCTATTGTCCATCGCGCCCTTCCCTTGCCAGGATCAACGACCGGCGCGGGCGAAGCTTTAGCGATTTTTGGGGGTGCCGGGCACGATTTGGGTCCGACGCGCCCGCGTTTTTACGGTTTTTAACGCCGCCTTTACCATTTTCGTCAACTGATGCGCGCAACTGGGGGGCACGACATGACCGTCATCCGCGCGCACGACATCGCCACTTTGCTCGATCGGGCGCCGCCCGAAATCCGCATCCTTTCGCTCGACTGTTTCGACACGCTCATTTGGCGCAACGTCAACGCGCCGATCGACGTGTTCGCCGATCTGCCGGTCGCGGGTGGCGGCATCGAGCCGCGCGTGCGCGCCGAACGCTTGGCGCGGCGGCTGCGCAAGGTGACCGATGGCTTTGACGAAGTCTCGATCGAGGCGATCCACGCCGCGCTCCAGCCGCACGAAGCCGAGCGCGCCGCCTCGGTCGAAGCCGAGCTCGAGGCCGAGGCGCGGCACTGCTATCCCTTCGCCCCCACGGTCGCGCTGATCGAGGCGGCGCGCGCGCGGGGCCTGCGCGTGATCATCGTCTCCGACACTTATCTCGCCGAGCCGCAGCTGCGCGGGCTGATCGCGCGCGTCGCCGGGCAGAGTGTCGCCGAGGCGATCGAGCGCATTTTCTGTTCGAGCGAATATGGCCTCGCCAAGGCGCAAGGGCTGTTCGAGCCGGTGCTCGAAGCGCTCGGCGTCGCGCCCGAGACGATCCTGCACCTGGGCGACAATCCGGTCGCCGACGCGCAGGCGCCGGTGAAGCTCGGCATTCACGGCGTGCATTTCCAGCAGTTCCCGGCGGGCGTGCAGCAGCAATTGCGCTTGGAAGCGGCGGCGGCGACGCTGATCGAGCCGCGCACCCGCGTCACCCTGCCCGCCTTCCAGCCGCACCGCCCGGCGCTGTCGCTCGGGATCGACGAGGCCGATGCCGCGACGCGGCTGGGGCATGACGTGCTCGGCCCCATTCTCCACGGCTTCGCCAATTGGGTGCGCCGCGAGGCCGAGACGCTCGCCGCGCGAACCGGGCGCCGCGTGCGCCCCGTGTTCGTGCTGCGCGACGGCTATCTGCCCGCGCGTGCTTATGAGGCGGCGGGGCATGGCGCGGCCGCCTCGATCGAACTCAGCCGCTTCACCGCGCGCCGGGCGAGCTTCACCGACGAAGCGGCGATCCGCGGCTATCTCGCGCGCGAGGCGACCCCGCTCGTCAAGGTGATCGGCCGCCAGCTGCTGATCGACGACGATGAGATGCAGCGCCTGCCGCCGCACCCGAAGGCGTTTCGCGCGAAGATCCTCGAGCCGCAATGGGTGCGCAAGATCATCAGCCGCAGCCGGCAATTCGCCGAACGGCTCGCCAAACATATCGAGCGTGAAACCGGGATCGTCGCAGGCGAACAGCTGATGCTCGTCGATCTGGGCTATCAGGGCACGGTGCAGGACATGATCGAGCCCGTGCTTTCGGCGCGGCTGAAGATCGGGATCAGCGGGCGCTATCTGCTGCTGCGCGAACTCGAGCCGACCCCGTTCGACAAGCGCGGCCTGCTCGACCCGCGTCATTTCGACGGGCGCGTGCTCGGCGCGATGATCCGCCAAATCTCGGTGATCGAGCAATTGGTGACGATCGCGCAAGGCTCGGTGGTCGATTATCATGCGAACGGCAAGCCGATCCGCAAAGCCGCCGACATCAAGGGCCGCCAGAGCCTGACGCGCGAAGCGGCGCAAGCAGGCTGCCTGCGCTTCGCCGCGAACCACGCCGCCGGCAAGGCGCGACCGGCGGGGTCGGACGATGAAGATAGCGAACGGCGTATGGTCGCGAGCGTGCTGGCGCGGCTCCTGCTGCTTCCGCGCGCGGAAGAGGTCGCGCTGATCGAGGCGTTCGACCATGACGTCAATCTCGGCACCAATTACACGACCAAGCTGATCGACCGCGCCGCCGCGCGGCGTGGCCTGCAAGCGCGCGGGCTCACTTATTTGAGCGGGATGGAGCGCATGTATCCAGCCGGCGAAATCCAGGAACATGGCCTGCCGCTCGCGCTCAGCTTCGCGGCGATCGGCACGCTCGGGCTCGATTTCCGTCAGTCCGACTTCCAATCGGGGGCGGAAACCGTGCCGGTGATGATCGCCGACGCGCGCGCGCAACTGATGATGAGCGCGGAAGCCGTGCCGACGCATGACGGCCATTACCGGCTCAGCATGCCGATCAACCCCGGCGCTTATGCGATCGGGCTGCAGCTCGGCGCGATCGCCGAGGTCGCGCAGATCGGCACGGTCGCGATCGAGGGCGTCGATGAATTCGTCAGCGCGAGCGAACGCGCGCCGCGCATCGCGACGCCGCTCTATGACGGCATGGAGAAGCTCGCCGAGGGGCTTTACCGGCTCGGCCCCAACGCCATCATTTTCGTGCCGCCCGCCGAGCAAGGGCCGGGCGACAAGCCGATGCTGCTGACGCTCACCTACCGCCCGATCGTTCGCCGGGCGAAGGCGGCGGCGGCCCATGCCGTGAAGGAGGTGGCGTGATGCCCGAATTGCTGATCCATTCGATGTCGGAATTCGCCGAGATCATCCTCGGCGCGCTCGATCTGGCCGAAGCCGCGACGATCGCCGAGATCGGCGCCGAATATGGCGGGATGAGCGCCTTGCTCGCCGATCACGTCGCCGCGCGGGGCGGGCGGCTGATCTCGATCGATCCCGCGCCCAAGCCCGAATTCGCGGCCTGGCTCGGCGAGCGTCCGCACGTCACCCATCTGCCGCTGCCCAGCCTCGAGGCGATCCCGACGCTGTCGAACATCGACGCTTGGCTGGTCGATGGCGACCATAATTGGTACACCGTCTACCACGAGCTGCGCGCGATCGACGCGCTCTGCAAGCGCGACGACAAGCCGCTGCTCGCCTTTTTGCACGACATTCACTGGCCCGGCGGCCGGCGCGACATGTATTACGCGCCGGATCGCATCCCCGCCGAATTCCGCCAGCCGCATAGTTTCGACGGCGGCGCGTTGCCCGGCATGGACGCGTTGCGCCCGCATCGCGGCTTTCGCGGCATGGGCCAGTTCGCGCTCGCGCTGCACGAGGGCGGCCCGCGCAACGGCGTGTTGACCGCGGTCGAGGATTTCCTGGCCGAGGAACATGCGTCCGGGCGCGAACTCGGCTTTTGTGAAGTGCCCGGTGTGTTCGGGCTCGGCATCCTGTTCGCGTTCGACGCGCCCTGGAGCGCGGCGCTCGCCGATCTGGTCGTGCCGTTCCACCAGAACAAGCTGCTCGCCACGCTCGAGGCCAATCGCCTCGCCAATTATCTGCGCGTGATCGAGTATCAGGACGCCGGCTGAGGCACGCGCGCGCCGCGTTTTGGGTAATCGCGGCGCGACTTTCTCCTCGGTCCTGGCCCGGCTTCGCGCTATCATGCCGCGCGACAGCTGGAGAAAGGGCCATGGCCGAGCGGTTTCGCAGCCGAAGCGCCAGCGCGTTCGACGAGATCGATTGGAGCGGGCCGCCCCGCGTCCAAGGCTTCGCCGTCGCCGGCGTTTCGGCGCAAATGGCGGTGATGCGTGGCATCAATTTGCCCGGCACCCATGTCGCGACCGCGACCTTCCATGATCACCGGCTCGATGCGCTGGTGTTCAATCGCGGCGGCCAAGGCCAGGTCGAAGTGCGCGCCGATGGCCGGTTCGTCGCCCATAAAGCCGCGCTGCGCGACATGGTCGCCTATATCCCCAACGGGCTCGACAGTTTTTGGGAGATGCCGCACTCGACGCGCGCGACCACCGTTTATCTGCCGCGCGGCACGCTCGATCTGCTGAGCGGCGCGGGGTTGCCGCCGCTGCTGTCGTCGCGCCATCCCCGGCTGGCCTGGTTGGGAACGTTGCTCGAACGCGAGATGCGCGCGCCCGGGCCGGGATCGGCGCTGCTGATCGACAGCTTGCTTCGGGCGATCGCCCTTGGTCTGGCGGCGCTCGATCACGCGCCGCCGCCGCCCGCGGAGGCGCCCCGGCTCGATCCACGGACCGTCGCGCGGGTGTGCGACTATCTCGTCGCGCGGCTCGGTGACGCGGTGACCGTCGCCGAAGTCGCGGCGATCGCAGGAATGCCCGCCACCAGCTTCGCGCGCGCCTTTCGCGCGACCACGGGGCAGACGCTCTATCGCTTCGTGATCGAGCGCCGGATCGCGCTCGCCCGCGATCTGCTCGCCGAGCAAAGGCTGCCGGTGAACCAAGTGGCGGCGGCGTGCGGCTTCACCAGCGCCGCCGGCTTCACGACCAGCTTTCGCCGGATCACCGGGCTCAGCCCCCGCGCCTATCGCGCCGCGCGCGCCTGATCCGATCGCCCGCTTACCCAAGCGAAGAAGCGCGGCACCGGCCCATGCGCGCGCATCCAGGCGCTATAGGCCTGATAGGCGGGGTCTTGCCCGAGATGCGCTTCCTCCGTCTTGGCGCGCCAATAATAAATGCCCGCGACGACGCCCATCAGGATCGTCGCGCGCGCGGCGTCGACCAGGCTGCCGGTCGAGAGGAACGGCAGGGTCGAGAACCACCAGAATAGATTTTTCGAAAGGTAAGCCGGGTGGCGCGACCAGGCATAAGGCCCGTGCGTCAAAATGCCGCGATGGGTGAGGTTCGAAAAGCGCAAGCCGAACGCCACCGTCGCCCAAGCATAAATCGCCGTCAGCGCGACGAGCAACGCGCCGTCGAGCGCGAGCAGCACCGGCTGGCCGGCGAGCCAATGCGTCCAATCGGCGGTGCCCGGATGATAATCGAGCGGCGCCCCCGGCCCCATCAGCACGAACGGCGGGTAGCAAATGAGCGCCGCCGTCCACCCGGCCGCATAGGGATTGGCGCTGCGGATGTGCGAATCGAGCGGGCGCAGCGTCAGCACATAGCCTACCGTCGCGAACGCCACGTCGATCACGAACATGAAAGTGATCAGCCAATTGGCGAGCTTGACCGGATCGCCCAGCACCGCGCGCCAATCGGCGCGGATGAACTCGCCAAAGCCCGGCGGCACGATCGCGAGCATGAAGGCGAGGAAAAACCCCTTCACCGCCCAGGCGCGCAAATGGCCGGCGATCGCAGGGGCGTCGGCGGGCGCGGCGTTCATCAGCCAGGCGCCGAGCGCATAGGCGCCGTCCTTGGGCTCGATCAGCTTGCGATCGATCCAGAAGATATAGGGGATGGCGCCCAAGAAGACGAACGGCGCGGCATAGCCGAGCACCATCATCGAGAAAGCGTAGTTACCCTGCCAGTAAAAGCGCAGCGTGCCATAGACGATCGCGATGCCCACCCAAGTGACCCATAGCCCGGCGATCTTGGTGAGGCTCACGTCGAACGTCTCGCGCCAATCGCGCTTCAGCGACCAATCGATCCCGGTCGAGGGGTTGCGGTGGACCTTGTCGACCAAGAGCGACCAGGCGACCATCGGCACGCCGCAGAACACCAGGTTCATCAGCGCCGAATAAGGCCCGTCCATCCCGAACCAGCGCGCGATGCCGATCCACAGCAACAGGCCGGCAAGCCCCGCCAGCCCAACCCCGGCGGAAACCGCCGAGCGCGGGCGAGCCGCGTGCGTCGTGCGCGCGAGAGCGGGATCGTGCAGCATCATGCCCCTTCCTAGCCGCCATTGGTAAGCAAGGCGTCAACGCTCTCGCCGGTCGCGCCGATCAAGCGGCTTGCCTCGCCGCCCCCGCCCCGGTATCTCCGCGCCTTCCGATGCGGGTATAGCACAAGGGTAGTGCAGCAGCCTTCCAAGCTGAATATACGGGTTCGAGTCCCGTTACCCGCTCCACCGCCAACCCGGCCAATCCGGTTCATTCGGCGGTTGCCTTGGGGCGGAGGGCGCTCTAGGCCCCAGGCTTTGCGTTAACGATTTGGGGTTGCGTTCATGGCAGGGATGACGCTGGTCGAAGCGCGCGCGGCGATCGTGCAGGTCGGCCGTTGGCTCGACGGCAAGGGCTGGGCGCCGGCCACCGCCGGCAATTATTCGCTGCGCCTGGGCGACGGGCGGATCGCGATCACGGTATCCGGCCGTCACAAGGGCCGGCTGACCGAGGCCGACGTGATGACCGTCGATCTGGACGGCAACCCGCTCGACGCGAAGAAACCCTCGGCCGAAACCGTGCTCCACTGCGCGCTCTACCGCCAATTCCCCGAGGTGAACGCGGTGCTCCACAGCCACTCGCCGCACGCGGTGGGCTTGAGCCGCGCGCTCGCCGCCGATCATTATCGGCTCGCGGGGCATGAAATGCTCAAAGTGCTCCCCGGCATTTCGACGCACGAGGCCGAGGCGGTGCTGCCGATCATCGACAATAGCCAGGACATGGCCGCGCTCGCCGAGGCGATCATGCCGCGACTGGCGCCCGGCACGACGCCCGCCTATCTCATCCGCGCGCACGGCCTTTACGGTTGGGGCGCCGATCTGGCGGAGGCCGAAGGCGTGATCGAAGCGATCGAATGGATGATTTCGACCGAGCTTGCGCAGCTGCAATTCGCGCGGCATCTGGGGCTGAAATGAGCCGGCTGCGGGTCTATGCGGAGGACGCGCCCGAGGCGGTGCTGCTCGACACCGAGGAGGGCGCGGTCATCGCCGAGGCGCTCGACCGCATCGGCGTGCGTTTCGAGCGCTGGCCTTTGCGCGATCTGGCCGAGGGCGAGGACCCGCTGGTCGCTTACGCGCCCGAGATCGAGCGGCTGAAGACCGAGGGCGGCTATCTCTCGGTCGATACCGTCGCGATGCGCCCCGATCATCCCGCGCGGGCCGAACTGCGCACCAAATTCCTCGACGAACACACGCATGGCGAGGACGAGGTGCGCTTCTTCGTCGAGGGCGAAGGGCTGTTCACTTTGCACGCCGAGGGGCGCGTCCATGCGATGCTGTGCACCGCGGGCGATTTGATCGCGGTGCCCGCCGGCATGAAACATTGGTTCGATATGGGCCCCGCCCCGCGCTTCACCGCGATCCGCTTGTTCCTGAACCCCGACGGCTGGATCGCGCGCTTCACCGGCGACGCGATCGCGAGCCGCTTCCCGCGCCACGAACCGGCGTGATCCGCGCGATCCTGACCGATATCGAGGGGACGACCTCGAGCATCGATTTCGTCGCGCGCACGCTCTTCCCCTATGCCCGCGAGCGGCTGGCGGACTATTGCGCGGCGCATGCGGAGCAAGTGGCGCCGATCCTCGCCGAGGTCGCGGCGGCCGAGCCCGGCGATCCGATCGCGACGCTGCGCCGCTGGATCGATGAAGACCGCAAGGCAACCCCGCTCAAGGAGCTGCAAGGGCTGATCTGGGCGGATGGCTATGCGAGCGGGGCGTTTCGCGGCCATGTCTATGCCGATGCGGTCGCGGGCTTGCGTCGCTGGCACGCGGCTGGTCTCGCGCTCCATGTCTTCTCCTCGGGCTCGGTCGCGGCGCAGAAATTGCTGTTCGGGCATAGCGAGGCGGGCGATCTGACGCCGTTGTTCAGCGGCTATTTCGACACCAAGACCGGGCCGAAGCGCGAGGCCCGATCGTACCGCGCGATCGCGGCGGCGATCGGCGCCGCGCCGGAAGCGGTGCTGTTCCTCTCCGACACGCCCGAGGAAGTGGGCGCCGCGCGCGAGGCCGGGATGCGCGCGCTTCGCGTCGACCGCGAGGGCGGCGCCGGGGATGTCGCGAATTTCGACGCGGTGGATGCCTATCTCGCGCGCGCCGATTGAAGCAGCTCCGTCGCCCCAGCGAAGGCTGGGGCCTCGAGCGACTGGCGCGCTCCGGTTCATCGAGGCCCCAGCTTTCGCCGGGGCGACGCCTAGAGCAATTGCCGCGCCCCCCGTGAACGGGGAGGATTTCCGCTCGCTCCCGTCCCCCGCCCCCGCTAGAGGCGGCGCATGAAACTCAACGGCGAATGGCACCGCTCGATCGCGCGCACCGCGGACGGCGCGGGCGTGCGGATCCTCGATCAGCGCAAGCTGCCCTGGACGGTCGAATGGGTCGAGCTGCGCTCGGCGGCGGCCGCCGAAGCGGCGATCCGCGAAATGTGGACGCGCGGCGCGCCGCTGATCGGCGCGACGGCGGCCTATGGCCTGGCGATGGCGCTCGCCGCCGGGGACGAGCTCGACGCGGCCTATGCCAAGCTGCTCGCCGCGCGGCCGACGGCGGTGAACCTGAAATGGGCGCTCGACCGCGTGATCGAGGCGGTGCGGAACTTGCCCTATGACGATCGCCCCCGCGCCGCCTTCGCGCGCGCCGACGCCATCGCCGAGGAGGACGTCGCGCTCAACCAGGCGATCGGGCGGCACGGGCTCGATCTGCTGCGCGCGCTCCATGCCAAGGCGCCCGATCGGCCGGTGAACCTGCTGATGCACTGCAACCCCGGCTGGCTGGCGACGGTCGATTACGGCACCGCGACCGCGCCCATTTACTTGGCGCATGACGAGGGTCTGCCGGTGCATGTGTGGGTCGACGAGACGCGCCCGCGCAACCAGGGCGCGCTGCTCACCGCGTTCGAACTCGCCGGCCACGGCGTGCCGCACACCGTCATCACCGATAATGCCGGCGGCCATTTGATGATGCGCGGCCAAGTCGACGCTGTGCTGGTCGGCACCGATCGGGTGACCGCCAATGGCGACGTCTGCAACAAGATCGGCACTTATTTGAAGGCGCTGGCGGCGGCCGACAATGGCGTGCCTTTCTATGTCGCCTTGCCCTACACCACGTTCGATCCCGCGACCGAAACGGGCCGCGACGTGCCGATCGAGGAACGCTCGGGAGACGAAGTGGTGTTCGCCCCCGCCGAGGACGGGCCGGCGCGGCTGACGCTTTCGAGCGCGGCCAACCCGGCGTTCGACGTGACGCCCGCGCGACTGGTGACGGCGTACATCACCGAGCGCGGCGTGGTCGACGAGCATGGGCTGGCGGCGCTGGCGGCGGCGCCCGCCTAACCTTGAGCCGTCGCCCCAGCGAAGGCTGGGGCCCCGGGCCAATGGCGCGCTATCGCTCGAAAAGGCCCCGGCCTTCGCCGGGGCGACGGCAGGAAAGAGGTTGCCTAGAGCGGTTCGGAACCAAACCGGTTCAGCGGTTCAAGCGAAAAAGCTCCTCCCCTGAAAGGAGTTCAGGGTTGACCGTGCCCCGCACGGTCAAGGATCGTCCGGGGGACGATCCGACCCTGAACTGGGGACCATTCGCGTAGCGAATGGTGGAGGGGTATCGCCCTCGAACTGCCGGGGACACCCCTCCGTCAGCCGCTCGCGCGGCTGCCAGTTCCGGGTAAACCGTGCCCCGCACGGTTTAGGATCGTCCGGGGGACGATCCGACCCGGAACTCCCCTTTCAGGGGAGGAGCGAAGCTGCGTAATCCCAGCCTGGCCTAAACCGCCGGCCGCCGCGCGTACCAGCCATAGGCCGCGATCAGCGCGTAGCACAAAGCCGGCAGCGCCATCGCCACGCGCAAATTCGATTGATCCGCCAGCCAGCCGGTGAGCGGCGGGATCACCGCGCCGCCGACGATCGCGGTGGCGATCAGGCCCGATCCTTCGGCCGCGCGCTTGCCCAGCCCTTCGCTCGCCAGGCTGAAGATCGTCGGGAACATCACCGAATTCACCAGGCCGATCGCGAGCAGGCTCCAGCCCGAGACCGCGCCCGAGCTATGGGTGGAGACGAACAGCAGCGCGATCGCTCCCAGCGCCACGCCCGCGAGCACCTTGCCCGGGGCGACCAGCCGCAACAGCCCCGCGCCGATGATGCGCCCCACCATCGCCCCGCCCCAATAATAAGCGACATGATCGCCCGCGGCGCGCTGCGACAGCCCCATCACGCTCGATTGTTCGAGATAATTGACGATCAGCGATCCGATCGCGACCTCGGCGCCGACATAGAGGAAAATACACGCGGCGCCGAAGCCGAAGCGCGGGCGGCGCAGCAGATCGAAGCCGCCGAACAGCCGCGCCTTGGCGTCCGTCCCCGCGCCTTCGGGCAGGCGGTTGCGGCGCGTCCACACCACCGCCGCCACCACCAGCAGCGCGGCAGCGAGGCCGAGATAGGTCCGCACCACCGTCTGCGTCTCGGCGGTGCGATAGTCGCTGAGCGCGGCGCCGGTCAGCGTGCTGGGATCGACCGTGCTCAGGCTCCCCAGGATCAGCGCCGAGCCGACGATCGGGAAAATCGTCGTCCCGATCGAGTTGAACGCTTGCGCGAAGGTCAACCGGCTATGCGCGGTGCGCGGCGGCCCCAGCAGCGAGATGAGCGGATTGGCGACCACCTGCACCATCGTCACCCCCGCCGCCAGCACGAACAGCGCGACGAGGAACACCGGGAACAGCCCCGAGGCGCTCGCCGGCACGAACATCAGGCACCCCGCCATCATCGCGAGCAAACCGAAGCTCGCGGTACGCATATAACCAAAGCGCGCGACGACGGCGGCGGCGGGGAGCGAGAACACCAGATAAGCCATGAAATAGGCCGATTGCACCAGCAACGCTTGCGCGTAGCTCAGCGTGAACAAATCTTTCAACTTGGGAATGATGATGTCGTTCAGGCTGGTGATACCGCCGAAGATGAAGAACAACGCGAAGACGAAGAATTGCAGATCGGGGGCATTGACGCCCTGGTCTTGATCGGTCGGCGCGGCGGCGGGGCTGAGGGCCATGGCTTATCCTTGCAAAGCGGCGAGTTGTTCGTGATGCGGCGCGAAGTGGCGCGCGGATTTGGCGAGCAGCGTCGCGATCCGCGCCATGTCATGCCCCCGGCCGCGCGGCTCGATCCGTTCGGGGAAAATGCCATAGCCCGCGAGCAGGCAATGCCAGCTGATCGCCGAATAATAGCCGCTGATGCCGAGCCGATCGACCTCGGCGACCAAATCACCGCCCGAATACCAAATGTGCAGCAGCCGGCGCAGCGTGTCCGACAGCGCCTGATTGCGCGCATTGTCGCGCCAATAATCGCTGTCGGTGCGGCGGTTCACCCGATAGTGGCAGACGATATAGTCCCGGATACCTTCGTAACGCGCGTTGATCCGGCGGTTGAAATCGTCGCGATGCTGGGGGGTGAAGCCGCCGGCTTCATAGGCCGCGATGAACCCCTCGACGGTCGCCTGCACGATATGCAGCGCGGTCGCCTCCAGCGGTTCGATGAAGCCCTGCGATAGGCCGACCGTCAGGCAATTGGCGGTCCAGCTATTCTCGACGCGGCCGACCTTCATTTTCAGGTGGCGCGCCGGCGGATCGTCCGGCCCCAGCCCCAGATGCGCGCGCAGTTCGGCCTCGGCGGCCTCGGCGCTCAGATAGCGCGAGGAATAGACATAGCCATTGCCGGTGCGGTTCTGGAGCGGGATCGCCCAGCACCAGCCCGCCGAAAGCGCGGTCGCGCGGGTTTGCGGCGCGATCGCCTGGCCAGCGCGGGGGGTGGGCATCACCACCGCGCTATCGTTGAACAAATTATCGGCGAAGGGCAGGAACTTCACGCCCAGCGCTTCCTGCGCGATCACCGAGCGAAAGCCGCTCGAATCGACGAACAGATCGGCCGCGATCGCCTGGCCGTCCTCGGTGACGAGCGCCGTCACCTGCCCCTCGGGGCTCACGCGCACCTCGGTCACCTTCAGCGGCAGATGCGCGACGCCCTTCGCCACCGCGTGATCGCGCAGCACCGCGCCGACCAGAAAGGCGTCGAAATGATAGCCATAGGAAGTCTCGAACGGGAAATCCTCGGCCGGGTGCGGCCCGCGCGCCTCGGCGGCAAGGCGGGCGGGCAGATAGAAGAGATCGGGATGCGCCGCGAAGTCGACGCCCCCGCGCCGCGCCGCGCAGTGGGTGAAGAAAGCATCGTTGGTGTGGACGTCGAGATCGCTGGGGAAAGGGTGGAAATAGCTTTCGCACCCCGCCCGCTCGGACCAGCCGTGAAAGGCGATCCCCGTCTTGTAGGTCGCGTTGGCGCGCGGCATCCAATCGCGCTCGGCGAGCCCCAGCCGGTCGAAAAAGTCCTTGAGCTGCGGCGTGGAGCCCTCGCCCACGCCGATGATGCCGATCTCGGGGCTTTCGATCACGCTCACCCGTGCGTGGGGCCAGGCGGCGGCGAACAAATTGGCCGCCATCCACCCCGCCGTCCCGCCGCCGAGCACGACGATCCGCATCATTCGGGCGCCCTGAGCAGCCAGGCGAAAATCTCGGGCAGCCGCGCCGCCCAGGCATTTTCCTCATGGCCCGTGCCGGGATAGGCTTTGGTCTCGAAATCCTCGCCCGGGCGCCAACCGATGCCGATCAACCGCGCGTCGACGCGGCTCTGCCAGGGGCCGTAATATTGATCGAGCGTCTGGTCGCCATGATCGAACCAGATCCGCCGGCCGGCGGGCGCGCCGAGCTTGTCGGTGAAGAATTGGTCCCAAATCGCGCCGAGTTCGGGGGTCGCCTGCCCGGCGCGATCGGGCGCGACGAGCGGCCAATGGGTGGAGACGCACGCCGCCGCGCCGAAGACCTGGGGGTAGCGCGCGATCGCCGCGAGCGAGATCAGCCCGCCCATGCTCGATCCGGCGACGATCGTGTGGCCGCGGTCCTCGAGCGTGCGATAGCGGCGGTCGATCAGCGGTTTCAGCTCCTCGACCAGAAAGCGCAAATAGCCGTCCGAATAGACCGGGCGCCCGGCGAAGCGATCGGCCTCGGCGCGCAAGGCGGCGGGCAGCGCGTCGTAAATCGGGCGCGGAAAATATTGCGCCGCCCGCGCGCGCTGATGCCACACGCCGACGATGATCGCGCCCTTGGTTTCGCCCTCGGCGATCAGCGCGAGCATCGCTTTGTCGGCGGCCCAAACCTTGTTGTAGCCCGAGAGTTTGGGGAAGAAGAGATTCTGCCCGTCGTGCATGTAGATAACGGGGTAGCGCGCCTTGCCGCGCGCGTAACCCGGCGGCAGCCAGATCGTGACATGAACGGGCTCGGGCAAATTCTTGGTGACGAGCTTGGGCAGGTCGACGAAGCTCCCCCGCGCCGGCGCCGCCCGCGCGGCCCCCGCGCCGAGCAGCAGCGCGAGCAGCAGGAGCAGCGCGCGCGTCACTTCTTGCCCATCGGCACGAAGCGGATCGCCTGGCCGCCGCCGGGCGCGAGCTTCAGCGTCAGCCGATCGCTGCTCGTCACCCGCCGCGTCTCGATCGCGATCGAATGGCGCTTCTCGGTTTCATAAGTCGCGTCGTCGCCGTCGCGGTAGATTTGGGCGAGATAGGTTTTCCCGGGGGTGAGGAAATCGAGCGCCACGTCCAGGCTGCGCGCCTGTTCGTCGCCGATCGCGCCTAGATACCAGGCCTCGCCGCCGCGCTCCTTGCGCGCGATCGTCACGTAATCGCCGGGCTCGCCGTTCAGCATCCGCGTTTCCTCCCAATCAGTCGGCACGTCCTTGATGAACTGAAACGCGTTCAAATGCTTGGCATAATTTTCGGGCGTATCCGCCGCCATCACCACCGGCGAATAGAGCACCACGTAGAGCGCCAGTTGCTTGGCCTCGGTCGAAAGGATCGCGCTGCCATTCTGCCCGGTCAGGCTCAGCACGCCGGGGGTGAAGTCCATCGGCCCTTCGAGCATCCGGGTGAAGACGAGGTTCGTCTCATGCTCGGGCGGGTTCTTGCCGCCCCAGGCGTTATACTCCATCCCCCGCGATCCCTCGCGCGCGACCCAATTGGGATAAGTGCGCTGGAGGCCCGTGCCCTTGATCGGCTCATGACTGTCGATCGCGACGCGATATTTGGCGGCGGCCTGCAGCACGCGGACGTGGTGATTGCTCATCCACTGCCCTTCGTGCCATTCGCGCAGGCGCGTGCCGTCCGCGTCGACGCGCTCGATTTGGCCGGCGTCGGTCACATAGCCGGTCTTGACCACCATCTCGCCATGATCGGCGGCGAACCGGAACGCGGCGTCGAATTGATTTTCATAATGGCTGGCAGCACCACCGGTTTCGTGATGGCCGATCAGCCGCACGCCTTTCGATTTGGCATAGGCGGCGAGCGCGGCGGCGTCGAAATCCTCGGTCGGCTGGGCGAAGTTCATGTCGTTGCCATTGCCGAACCAGTCGCCGTCCCAGCCGATGTTCCAGCCTTCGACCAGGACGTTGGGGATTTTGTTGGCGGCGGCGAAATCGATGTAGCGGCGGACGTTGGCGTTGGTCGCGCCGTGCTTGGGGCCGCGCGCCCAGGTCCAATCGCCCTTGATCATGTTCCACCAGACGCCGACGAATTTGCCCGGCTTGAACCAGCTCATATCGCCGAGCTTGTTGGGCTCGTTGAGGTTGAGCATCAGGTGGCTCATGTAAACGCCGGGCGCGTCGTCGGCGAGGATGAGGGTACGCCAGGGGGTCGACCAAGCGCCGGACTTGATGACCTTCGGCCGCCCCGCCCCCGGGGTGAGCGCGGCGCGCAGCCTATTGCCCTCGGTCCGCGCGACCGCCATCCCCGCATAATCGACCAGCGCCGCTTCGTGGAGCGCGGCATAGCTGCCGTCGGCGAATTTGATCGTCACCGGCGTATCGGCGGTGCCGACCGCCGAGAGCGGCGTCTTGTTGTAGAGATATTCCTCGCGGTTCCACAGGAAGGCCGGCTTCCACCAGGCGGTGCCGTCTTGCGCGAACGCGAATTCGGTCAGCTCGTCGGCGATATTCGCCGCCTTCAAATTGGGCTGATCGGGAAATTCGTAGCGAAAGCCGACGCCGTCGTCATAAAGGCGGAAAGTGACGTCCATCACCCGCGCGAGCGCGGTCGTCTCGCGGAAATGGACTTTCAACTCGCGATAATGGTTGCGGATGCGCCGCCATTCGCCCCAGGGCTGTTCCCAGGTCTCGTCGAAATCGCGCTGCTCCGCCGAAACGAAGCCGATGCCGCGCTCGATCTTGCGCGCATCGGTGAAGAGGAAGCCGAGCCGCGAGGGCGCGACGATCTTCTTGCCGCGCCGTTCGACGGTGTAGCTCACGCGCCCGTCATTATCGAGGAACAGCGCGACCTTCACCACCCCGCCGGGCGAGCTCGCCTCGGCGACCGGCTTGTCTTGCGCCTTGGCCGGCGCGGCGGCGAGGATCGCGGCGCAAAGCGCGGGGGCGACGAACTTCTTGAGCATTTCCTGTCCCTTCAACACGCCCGCGCGACATAGCCGGCATAGGGGCCGAGCCGATCGAGCCCGCCCTCGCCCACGCTTTCGATCACCGCCCAAGCCCCCTCGGGCCGCCAATCGATCGGTGCGGCCCCCAGGTTGAAGACGCAGAGCAGCCGCTCGCCGGGCACCACCCGCTCGAACGCGAGCAGCGCGCCCTGCGCCTCGATCACGCGCAGCTCGCCGAGCAACAGCGCGTCGCTCGCCTGGCGCAGCGCGACCAAGCGGCGGGTGAGGTTCAGCATCGACTCCGGGTCCGCCTCCTGCGCCGCCACCGCGAGCGCGGCGTGATCGGCGCCGAGCGGCAACCAGGGCTTGGCCGAGGAAAAGCCGCAATAAGGCGCGCTCCCATCCCAGGGCAGCGGGGTGCGCGCGCCGTCGCGGCCCAAGGTCAGCGGCCAATTGGCGATCGCCTCGGGGTCTTGCAGATCGTCATAGCCGATCTCGACCTGTGTCAGCCCCAATTCGTCGCCCTGATAGATGAACACGTCGCCGCGCAGGCACAGCAGCACCAGCATCGCCAGCCGCGCGAACGCCGGGCGCGCCTCGGCCGAGGCCCAGCGCGAGATGGCGCGGGGGGCGTCGTGGTTCGAAAAGGCCCAGCTCGGCCAGCCGAGCCCCGGCGCATCGGGCCAGCGCTCGGCGGTTTCGCGCACCAGCGCCGGGGTCAGCTGCGGCGCGTAGAGATAATCGAAGCTGTACGCCGAGTTGAAATGGCGATCATCGGCGGTGAACGCCTTCATTTCGCCATCGCTATCCACCCCGCCCACTTCGGCGACGGTGAAGGTCGCACCATAAGTATCGAGCAGCGCGCGCAGCCGGCGGATGAACGCCGGAATGGCTTCATGGCTTTGATTATAGACGTGCAGCTGAAAATCGAACGGGCGGGTGGGCGCGCGGTTGCTCGGCGGCGCGGGCGGGTTGTCGCGCAATTCGGGGTCGTGCATCGCGAAGTTGATCGCATCGACGCGAAAGCCATCCACCCCGCGATCGAGCCAAAAACGCGCGACGTCGAGCAACGCCTGTTGCACCGCTTCGTTATGGCAATTGAGCTGCGGCTGGCTGCTCAGGAAATTGTGCATATAATATTGGCAGCGCCGCGCGTCCCAGGTCCAGGCCGGGCCGCCGAACACCGATTGCCAGTTGTTGGGCGGCGATCCATCGGGCTTGGCATCGGCCCAAACATACCAATCGGCCTTGGGATTATCGCGGCGCGCGCGGCTTTCCTCGAACCAGGCATGCGCGTCGCTGGTATGGGCATAGACTTGATCGATGATCACTTTCAGCCCCAGCGCATGCGCGCGCGCGACCAGCGCGTCGAAATCGTCGAGCGTGCCGAAAATCGGATCGACGCCGCGATAATCGCTCACGTCATAACCGAAGTCCTTCATCGGCGAGGGGAAGAAGGGCGACAGCCAAATCGCATCCACGCCGAGCGAGGCGATATGATCGAGCCGCGCGGTGATTCCGGGCAGATCGCCGATGCCGTCGCCGTTCGAATCGGCGAAGCTGCGGGGATAGATTTGGTATATCACCGCCCCGCGCCACCAGGCGCGCGCGAGCCGGGGCGCAATGGGAGGCGGCATCAACTGGTTCATTTGGTCTCCGCGACGCAGATCAGATAATCGAGCGGGGCGAGCACGACGCGCACGCTGCCGGGCGCGCTGGGCGCGGCGCAACGGCCGTGCAACGCGCTGAAGCCGGTGGTCGCCGGGTCGATCGCGACCAGCGCGTCGACCGGCGATTGCGAGGTGTTGAAAGCGAGGAAAATCGCCTCGCCGCTCGCCGGATCGCGCCGGGTGACCGCGAACAGCCCCGGCGCCTTGCTGTCGGCGTTCACCACCGTCAGCCCATGGCGCAAAGCGGGGTGCGCCTGGCGCAGCTTCGCGAGCGCCGCGATTTCGGCATAAAGCGGGTGGCCGGTCTCGAAGCGCGGCGTCGCGGTGGTCGCTTGCGTGCCGAGCAGCCGGTTGTCGTTGAAGCTCGCCACTTGGCTCCCGAACATATCCTCGCGCGCGTCCTGATCGCCGCCATCGCCGTTAAAGCCTTGTTCGTCGCCATAATAAAGCACCGGCACGCCGCGCAGCGTGAGCAGCAGCGCATGGCCCAGCCGGACACGGCCGAGCAATTCGGCGTCGCTCATGTCGCGCCGGCGCTGGCGCAGCAGCGTCGCGAAGCGGCCATTGTCGTGATTGCCCAGAAAGGTCGGCAGACGCCGCGCGGCGAGCGCCCCGCCCCGATAGAGCACATCGTCGGCGAACAGGCGCGTTAGGCTATCGGTACCCTTCTCCGCCGAAAGCGCGCCGACCATCGTCCAGGTGAACGCGAAGTCGAGCGGCTGATAGACGTCGGTCGCGTTGTAGCGCGCGAGCGTGGCGCTATCGGGCTCGCCGACCATCACTTCGCCGAAGATATGGAAATTGGGGATGCCGCGCGCCTTCGCCCGCGCCATCATCGCCGGCACGAAAGCCTGCCAAAATTCGCGGTTGACGTGCTTGGAGGTATCGATGCGGAAGCCATCGATCCCATAGCGATCGATCCAATCGCCATAGGCCGCGATGAAGCCCCGCACCACCTCGGGCCGCTCGGTCGCGACATCGTCGAGCCCGACGAAATCGCCATAGGTCGAGCTTTCGCCCTCGAAGGTCGAATTGCCGCGATTGTGATAGTTTTTGATGTCGTTGAGCCAGGCCGGCGCCTTCGCCCGCTCGTCGCCTTTGGCAAGATAAGGGGTGTAAGCGAAGCTCATATCGGTGAGCTTGGCGAAATTCTCCGCCGTCTGCACCGCGTCGCCGGCAAAGCCCGGATTGATCGCGGCGCCGCTCACGCCGCCCCGCCGCTGATAGGGATAATCGGCGATCGATCGATAGGCGCAATCACCGCATTCGCGATATTGGATCACATCGGCGGTGTGGTTGATGACGATGTCGAAATAGACTTTCATCCCCCGCGCGTGCGCCGCGTCGACCAGCGCCTTGTAATCGGCGTCGCTGCCCAGATGCGGGTCGACATGGGTGAAATCGGTGATCCAATAACCATGATAACCCGCCGATTCCTGGCCGCCCGCGCCCTGCACCGGCTTGTTCTTCATCACCGGGGTCAGCCAGATCGCGGTCGCGCCCAGCCCCTTGATATAATCGAGCCGGCGGATCACGCCTTGCAGATCGCCGCCGTGGAAAAAACCCTTGCCGGCGGGATCGAAACCCGTCTTCAGCCGATCGCCGCTCAGCCCGCCGCGATCGTTCGCCGGATCGGCATTGTCGAAGCGATCGGGGAGCAAGAAATAGACGATCTCGTCCTCGGGCGGGCGCTGGCGATAATCCGCGCTCGCCGCGTCCTGGGCGAGCGCCGGGCCGGCGGCGAGACAGGCCGCGGCGAGCATCAACGAACGGATCATGCGGCGACGGTCTCCAAGGGCGGCGCGGCGCAGTGGCGCGCGATGAAATCGGCATGGGGCGGCAGCGCGGCGGCCACCCGCTCGGCATGGCCGCGCGCATCGGCCAGGAAACGCGCGAGATCGCGCGTCGGCAGCGCATCGGCGAGCGGCGAATAGCCCACCGGCATCACCCCCTGCCCGATCAACACCTGCAACCAGCCGAGTTCGGTGAACAATTCCTCATGCTCGCGGGTGATCCGCCCGTTCGCGCGGAACAGCGCGAGCTTGTGCGCGAGGCTGTCGGGCAGCGCCATCGCGCGGCAATCGGCCCAAAAGGGCTCGCTTCGGCCATTGGCGTGATAATGGAGGATCAGGAAATCGCGGATCGCGCGCCATTCGAAATCCGACTGGCGGTTGAACTCGGCGATGTCGGCGGCGTCGAACCCGGC
The DNA here is from genome assembly GCA_002083475.1 of Proteobacteria bacterium SG_bin5. GTDB lineage: Bacteria > Pseudomonadota > Alphaproteobacteria > Sphingomonadales > Sphingomonadaceae > Sphingomonas. The sequence goes on along the minus strand of LWDI01000070.1, from coordinate 31,847 downwards.
GCGCGGGAACAGGCTCAGCAGCCGCGCGATGCCCGCCTGGATCAGATGGATGCTGGTCGATTCGAGCGGCTCCATGAACCCCGCCGCGAGGCCCAGCGCGACGCAATTCTTCACCCACATCGCGCGCCTTTTGCCGGTGGTGAAGCGCAAGGGGCGCGGTTCGCCGAGCGGGGCGCCGTCGAGCCCGGCGAGGAGGATGTCGGCGGCCTGGTCGTCGCTCAGATGCGCGCTCGAATAGACGATGCCGTTGCCGATTCGGTGCTGGAGCGGGATGCGCCATTGCCACCCCGCCGCCTTGGCGCTCGCCCGCGTGAAAGGGGTGAGCGGCGCGACGCGAGCGCAGGGCACCGCGAGCGCGCGGTCGCACGGCAGCCAATGCGTCCAATCCTCATAGCCGGCGTGGAGCGCTTCCTCGATCACCAGCCCGCGAAAGCCCGAGCAGTCGATGAACAGCTCGCCCTCGACCGCGCGGCCATCGTCGAGCGTCACCCCGGCGACGAAGCCGTCGTCGCGCAGCCGCACCGCGCCGATCCGCCCCTCGATCCGATTGACCCCGGCGGCTTCGGCATGGCGGCGCAGGAAGGCCGCGTAGAGCCCGGCGTCGAAATGGAAGGCGTAATCATAGCCGGCGGGCGGCTGACCCGGCCGGTCGGCGGGCGGCTGAAAAGCGTTGCGCGCCGCCGCTCGCGCACCCGCGCTATAATCCCACAGATCGCTCGTCCCGCCCTGGGCGCGATCACGCAGCCAATAATGGTGGAAGGGCAACAGCCCGAGCGGCCAGCCGACCGCGCCGAACGCATGGATGTAGCGCGCGTCGGGCGCGCCCCAGCCGACGAATTGAATGCCGAGCTTGAAGCTCGCCTGGGTCTGGCGGACGAAATCGGGCTCGGCGATGCCGAGGCCCTGGTTGAAAAGCTTGATCTGCGGGATCGTCGCCTCGCCGACGCCGACCGTGCCGATCGCCTCGGATTCGATCAGCGTCACCCGCGCTTGCGCCCCCAGGAAGCGCGCGAGCGCGGCGGCGGCCATCCAGCCCGCCGTGCCGCCGCCGATGATCACGATCTCGCGGAGGGGCGCCTCGGGCATGGGTTACTCACTTACGACGAAATGCCCGCCCGGACGGCGCCGGGCGGGCGGGACGGGATCAATAGCGCCAGGTGAAGCCGGCCAGGAAGCGCCGGCCATAGGTTTGGAAGTCGATCACGTTGAACGGCAGCCCGGCATCCTGGGTGCGCAGCGGGGTGTCCGCCAAGTTCTGGCCCTGGATGTAGAAGGACAGGCCCTTCAGGAAACCGTCGTTGAAGTCATAGCCGATCTGCGCGTCGTAGAGCGTTTCGCCGAGCACCCGGCGCCGCGTGCGCGCCGCGCCGAAGCCCGAGAGTTCGCCCACGAAGCTCGAGCGATAGCGAATGCTGCCGCGAGCGTTAAAGCCCCATTTCTCGAAGAACACCGAGCCGTTGCCCACCACCTTCGAGAAGCCCGGCAAGTCTTCCGCCGGCGCGCCCGGGGTCGGGCGGATGCTGGTTTCGGTGTAAGAACCGCCGCCGGTGATGCCGAAGCCCGAGAGGCCCGACCAAATCACCTCGAACGGCACCGTGCCCGCGAGTTCGACGCCATAGATGTTGCCGCCCTGGCCGTTGATCGGCGCATTGACGAAACCCTGGAAGATCGGGGTGAAGGGCAAGTTCTGCGGTACCGGGAAGCCGGTGAAATCGAACGGGATGTCGGCGTTGTAGATATAGCTCTTCAGGTCCTTGTAGAAACCCTGAACCGCGACATAGCCCTTGGTGCCGAAATATTTTTCAACCGTCACATCGACGGCGTTGGCACGCCACGGACGCAGATTGGGGTTGCCCGAACTGCCCGAGACGACCCGCGAGTTGTTATCGACGCCGAACGACAAGGTCGCGCGCAGATCGTCGAGTCGCGGCCGGATGATTTCGCGCGCCGCGCCCACGCGGATCACCCAGTCGCTCGGCAGGCGGAGCGAGAGGTTGAGGCTCGGCAGGAAGTCGACATAGTCGCTGCTGGCGTTGCGGAAGCGCGCCCCGATATTGGGCGACCCATTGGCATTGGTGCCCAGGAAGATCGCGGTCGCCCCGGTCGAATTCTGATCGGTGACGATCAGCTGGCCGCCGATATTACCGGTCAGCGTGCCGATCCCCAGCTGCGACTTGATGTTCGCCTGGATATAGCCGGTCAGCAGCTTTTCCTGCACGTTGAACGCCTTGACGACGACGTCGCCAAAGGGGTTCGGCACGCGGGTATAGATGCCGGCATTGAGCAGCTCCAGCGGATCATAGCTGATCACCGGCCCGAGCCCGAACTGCAGGTTGCTGACGCCCTTGCGGAACTGGGCGGGCACCTGGATGCTGGTCTGGCCGTTGGTGTTCGCCGTCAGCCCAAGGAACGACTCATCCGGCTGCAGGTTCTTGCTGCGATCGGTATAGTTCAGGCCGACGATGACGCTGCTGATGAAGTTGGTGTCCAGCTCCTTGGCGACTTCCACCCGGTATTGGCCGAGCTGATCCTTGATGATGCGGTTGTTGTAGTAACCGTCCTGCCCGCCCAGGATCTGCTGGCCGGTCACCGCGATCTGGTTGCCGCCCCAACCCTGCGGGCTGGTGAGCAGGATCGTGTTGTAATCGCCATAGTTGAGCGTCGGGCGGAAGGTCGTGCCCGTCGTCGTGCTGATGAAGCCGATCGTGTCGGTCGCGCCGTTACCAAGGCCGCGGCCGGTGCCCGAATAGGTTTCCAGCACCAGCTCGTTACGATCGGTGCGCGAATAGCTGATGTCGAGGGTGGCGGTCCAGCCGTCCTTGCCCTCGTACTTCAGGTTGTAGCCGAAGGCATAGAGCTTGGCGCGGCGCTGGAAGGGATCGTTGCGCACGACGCCCTTCACGTTGGAGAAGGTGCCGCTGGTGATCACCCCGCCCTGGGTGGTGCCAACCTGCAGCCGCACGTCGTTGGGGCCAGTACCGACCGCGAACCCGAGCGGCAGTTCGACGCCGCGCTTGATCTGCAGCTCCTTGAAGTCCGAATAGAAGCCGTCGATCGTCGCGGTCAGCTCGGGGATCGGGCGCCACTGCACCGTTCCCTGGACACCCAGCCGCTCGAGTGTGCCCGAGGTGTTGTACGACTTCGAACCGCCGATCACACTACCCTGCGGCCGCCCGGCATAGCCCCAGGCGTTGAACTCGCGGTTCTGATAGGGCTCGTTATTGTACGCGGCCGACAGCACGATACCGAGCGTGTTGTCGAAGAACTGATCGACATAGGCGCCGTTCACGCGGTAGCCGAACTCGTCGGTATTGGTGTTGAGCTTGCCGCTATCGACATAAGTGCCGCGCGCGCCGATCGCGATGATGCGCTTGCCGCTTTCCAGCGGGCGAATCGTGCGTAGATCGACCGTGCCCGACAGGCCCTGGCCGACGATCGACGCCTGCGGCGTCTTGTAGACGAGCACCTGGTTGATGATTTCCGACGGATATTGATCGAATTCGACCGCGCGATTGTCGCCCGTCGAGGTCTGCTCGCGACCGTTGAGCAAGGTGGTCGAGAAGTCGGGCGACAGACCGCGGATCGAGATCGAGGCGGCGCGGCCCGAGATGCGCTGCGCGGCGAGGCCCGGCAAGCGCGCGATCGATTCACCGATCGAGGCGTCGGGCAAGCGGCCGATGTCTTCGGCGGAGACCGATTCGATGATCTGATCGCGATTCTTCTTCGCCCCGACCGCAGTTTGCAGCGCGTTGCGATAGCCCATCACGATGATGTCGCCGCTCTGATCCTCGCCGTTCGTCGTTTCCTGCGCGGCGTCCACCCCTTGCGGCGCGGCGGCGGCGGCCGCGTTGGTGGTTTGCGCGAAAGCCGCGCCGCCCCCCAGCAGCGCGATGCCGAGTGCGACACTGCTGGCGCCGAGCGTCAGCCCGCGGCGACGAGAAATACCGATCATCAACCCCTCCCAAAGTCCCGTCCGCGGCTGGCGCCATGGATCGGGGGTACGAATGCGAAAACCCGGGCGCCGTTCGGCGCCCACCCCTTTTCTAGATCATCGCTTCTCCGCCTTCGCGTGGGCCTTGTGAATAATAACACATACGTATTCACAGAGGCGCTTTTGCTGCGCAGCAAAGCAGGCTAGGAAGGTGGCGGAGGCGGATGATCGACGATGTTGCGTAACGTGAAGCGCGCGCCGGGCGCGACGAGGGGCATGAGCCGAGAGCCGGGCAAGGATCGCCCAACTTCCTTCGACATCGCGCAGCTCGCCGGGGTGTCGCAACCCACGGTCAGCCGGGCGCTGTCGGGCAATCCCTCGGTGAGCGAGGCGACACGCAAGCGGATCGAGGCGATCGCCCGCCAGCTCAATTACACGGTCGACAAGAACGCCTCGTCGCTCCGTCGCCGCGAAACCAAGACGCTCGCGCTGCTCTTCTTCGAAGATCCGACCCCGGATCAATCGATGATCAACCCCTTCTTCCTGTCGATGCTCGGCTCGCTGACGCGCACCTGCGCGTTGCGCGGCTATGATCTGCTCACGTCGTTCCAGCAATTGTCGAGCGATTGGCACGTCGATTACGAGGATAGTCGCCGCGCCGATGGCATCATCCTGCTCGGCTATGGCGATTTCGAGGAATATCGCACGCGGCTCGATCAATTGGTCGCGCAGGGCACGCATTTCGTGCGCTGGGGCTCGCCGCAGCCGGGCGCGGCGGGCACGGTGATCGGCTGCGACAATATCGGCAGCGGCGCGGCGGCGGCCGAACATCTGATCGCGCTGGGGCGGCGGCGGATCGGTTTCATCGGCCAGGCGAACAGCCATTATCCCGAATTTTGCGATCGCTATCGCGGCGCCTGCCAAGCGCAGCGCGCCGCCGGGCTGATGCCCGACCCGGCGCTCCAGGTCGATGCGCTCAACACCCAGGCGGCAGGGCATGCGGCGGTCCACGAGCTGGTGCGGCGCCGGGTCGATCTCGACGCCTTGTTCTGCGCGAGCGACACGCTGGCGATCGGCGCGCTCGCCGCGCTCGAGGAATTGGGGCTGACGGTGCCCGGCGACGTCGCGATGATCGGGTTCGACGATATTCCAGCGGCGAGCCTCACCCATCCGCCGTTGACGACGATCGCGCAAAATTATCAACTCGCCGGCGAAACCTTGGTCGATACCTTGCTCCGGCTGATTCATGGCGAGGCGGTGGCGAGCGTGACGCTGCCGGGCAAGCTAGTGGTGCGGCGCTCGACGCGGGGGTGAGCATAGGGAGCGCTCGGGGCCGCCCCTCCACCATTCGCTGCGCGAACGGTCCCCCTCCCCAGCGGAGCTGGGGAGGATCTGGCGCGCGAGCAGATCCTCCCTGGCGCGCAGCGCCGGGGAGGGGGACCGCGCCCGCAGGGCGGGGTGGAGGGGCCGCTCCCCGCCAAAAACCCCCAGCAAAAACCGATTGCCCCCCGCCCCCGTGCCTGTCACCCTCGCGCGCGGGAGAGTGAGCGTGAGAGACATCGCCAGCAGCCGGCCGCGCCAATCGGCCTGGGGCCTGTGGAACATCAGCTTCGGCTTTTTCGGCATCCAGATCGGCTTCGCGCTGCAAAACGCGAATATGAGCCGCATCTTCCAGACGCTCGGCAGCAGCGCCGAAAGCCTGCCGGGGCTGTGGGTCGCCGCGCCGCTCACCGGCTTGCTGATCCAGCCGATCATCGGCCATTATTCGGACCGCACCTGGCTCGGCCGGTTCGGGCGGCGGCGGCCTTATTTCCTGGCGGGCGCGGTGCTCGCCGCGCTCGCGCTGCTGGTGATGCCGCTCGCGCCGCTGATCGGCCCGGCGCTGATCCCGGCGAGCCTCGCGCTCGGGCAAGCCCTTTTCTTCTCGGCGCTGATGCTGTGGCTGCTCGATGGCGCGCTCAACGTGTCGATGGAGCCGTTCCGCGCCTTCATCGGCGATATGCTGCCCAAGGAACAACATGCGGCGGGCTATGCGGTGCAGACCGCGTTCATCGGCGCGGGCGCGGTGGTCGGCTCGATCTTTCCCAAATTGCTCGAATGGTGGGGCGTGGCGAACACCGCCGCGCCCGGCGTGGTACCCGATACCGTGCGCTATGCCTTTTGGTTCGGCGGCGCGGCGCTGTTCCTGGCGGTGCTGTGGACGGTGCTCTCGACGCGCGAATATAGCCCGGAGGAGATGCGCCGCTTCGGCGCGGGCGGCGGCGAGGATGGCGCGGAGACGGTGCGGCTGCTCGCCGAACGCTCGCCGGCGCGCAGCCTGGCGTGGGTGGCGCTGGGCGCGGGGGTGATCGCCGCGGTGCGCGGGTTCGATCTGCAGCGCGAAATGTATCTGCTCGGCGCGCTGCTGATCGTCTATGGCCTCGCGAGCATCGTCGCGATCACCGGCGCGCGCGCCGGGCGAGCGCCAAGGCTGCTCGGCCATATCGTCGGCGATTTCTCGGGCATGCCGCTGGTGATGAAGCGGCTCGCGCTGGTCCAGTTCTTCAGCTGGTCGGCGCTGTTCATCATGTGGATTTACACGACGCCGGTGGTCGCCGCGCGCGTGTTCCGGGCGAGCGATCCGGCGAGCCCCGGCTTTCAGGCGGCGGGCAATTGGGTCGACGTGCTGTTCGCGACCTATAATGGCGTCGCGGCGGTGGCGGCGCTCACTTTGCTCCCCTGGCTCGCGCGGCGGATCGGCGCGGCGCGCACCCATGTCGTGGGGCTGCTCTGCGGCGCGGCGGGGTTCGCGAGCTTCTTCCTGATCACCGATCAATATCAGCTGCTTTGGGCGGAAATCGGGATCGGCATCGCTTGGGCGTCGATTCTGGCGATGCCCTATGCGATCCTGGCGTCGTCGCTGCCGCAGGGCAAGCTCGGTGTCTTCATGGGGTTGTTCAACGTGTTCATCGTCGTGCCGCAATTGCTGGTATCGACGCTGATGGGTTCGGTGATGAAGGCGTTCTTCCCCGGGGCGCCGATCTATACCATGGCGTTCGGCGCGGTGGTGATGCTGCTCGCCGCGCTCGCGATGCTGCGGGTGGAGACGCGGGCGGCGGGGTGACGCGGGCGGCGGGGATAGGCGGCGGCCCGGACTTGAGCCGGGGTATCAAGGTGTGTCGGGTGCATTGTTCAAGCCGCCGGTCCCGGCCGAGGCGCGGGACCGGCGATTTGCGTAGAGCGATTTCCAGGCAGGTGGAATCACCTGCCGACTCGGAAATTGCGGCAAATCAAAAGATCTAGAGCGAGCCCTTGTCCTGCGTCGTGCCGCCGGTGCTGCCCTGGCCGCCGAAGCCGCTTCCGCCGCTGACGCCTTGCTCGCGCGCCATTTTGTCGGCGAGCTGGCCGGCGCCGCCCTGCTGGGTGGTCGGGCGGCCGTCGGGGCCGAGATCGCCCCGCGCGCCGGCGTCGCCGGTCTCCCGATCATAATCGGGGCTGAGGCCCGATCCGGTGCCGCCGGTGCCCGCCATCGATCCGCCGAGCGAGCCCTGCGCCTCGCGCGTCCCCGCGCCGCCGGCGCGGTCGCCCAGATCGCTGCCGAACGTGCCCGAGCCCGAGCCCGAACCGCCCGTGCCGCTCATGTTGCGGCTGCCCAAGCCGCCGACGCCGCTCTGCTCGGCGCCGCCCATGTAGCGCTCAAATTCTTCGCGGAAGCGCGCGGTGGCCATCTGCTGCAAGTCGCTCGGCGCGTTTTCCTTCATGTCGAGGAACCACATCGATTCCTCTTCATAAATATGATGCTTCACCGCGCCTTCGATATGGCCGAGCTTTTCCATATATTCCTGGCTCAAGGGCGCGAGCCGTTCGAGTTCGGCGAACTGCATCTTGGCGGTCGCCTGTTCGGTATAGGCCTGGGTCGCATGGCCCTTTTGCCCATCCTTGGCGAGGCTGGGATAGAGCACCGTTTCCTCGGCGGTGCCATGGCCGGTGAACACCGCCATCAGCCGCTTTTGCGCCTGGCGCGCCTCGTCGGGCGAGCCGGCGTGCTTCACCTCCTCGAACGCGGCGTAAATCTGCTCGTGATGGTCGAGCGCCATCGAGAGCCAATCGCCGGGAGTCGCCGCGGCGCGCGCGCGGTCATGCGCTTCCAGGCGCTGTTCCTCGGTCTCCGGGGGAGTGAGCGCCCCGATCACTTTATCGACAACGGACATCGGACTACTCCTTGGGTTGAGCCATGTGACGGTGAACCTCGGCCATCACCGAGGGCGGGGTGACGCCGGCTGCGGCGACCTGCGCCTTGTTGAACAGGCCGGAGACGATCCGGTCGCGGCCCGAAAGCGCGGCTTTCCAGCCATCGCGCGCGACATCGGCCGGGTCGGCGGTCGCGCCCTTGGCGAGGCCGGTATCTTCCATATCGGCGCGCTTGAAGAATTCGGTGTCGGTCGCGCCCGGCATCAGCAGCGTGAGCGTGACGCCGCTATCCTTCAGCTCGTTGCGAAGCGCGTCGGAGAAATTGTCGATGAACGCCTTGGTCGCGTTATAGACCGCGTTGAACGGCCCCGGGATGTACCCCGCGATCGAGCCCGTCACCAACACCTGCCCGCGCTGGCGCTTGACCATCGGGCGCAGCACGTTTTGCAGCAGGTAAAGCGTGCCGGTGATGTTGGTGTTCACCGCATAAGTCCAATCGCCGACATCGACGTCGAGAAACGCGCCGCCCATCGCGTTGCCGGCATTGGCGCAGACCATATCGGGGACGCGATCGCCGCACGCGGCGAGCAGTTCGTCGACGCCCTCGAAAGTCGCGAGGTCGCACACCACCGGCGTCACCTCCACGCCCTCGCGGCTGAGTTCGGCGAGCGCCTCGTTCATCGGTTCGTTGGCGGCGATGATCAGATCATAGCCATCCTCGGCGGCGCAGCGCGCGAGTTCCAGCCCGATCCCGCTCGACGCGCCGGTGACGATCGCGAGCTTCTCAGCCACGTGGCGCCTCCATGCCGGGCTTCAGCACGATCTTGGTGCATTCATTCTGCTGGTCGTGGAACATCTTATACCCTTCGGCGGCCTGATCGAGCGGCAGGCGGTGGCTGATGAGGAACGTGGTATCGATCTTGTCCTCGATCACGGCGGCGAGCAGCGGCTCGAGATAGCGCTGGACGTGCGTCTGCCCGGTCTTGAGCGTCAGCCCCTTTTCCATCAGCGCGCCCAAGGGGAATTTATCGACATAGCCGCCGTAAACCGCCGGCATCGAAACGCGCCCGCCCTTGCGGCAGGCGAAGATCGCCTGGCGGATCGCATGGGTGCGATCGGTATCCATGAAGGTCGAGACTTTGATCTGATCGACGATGTTGTCGAAGCTCAGCCCATGCGCCTCCAGCCCCACCGCGTCGATCACCGCATCGGGGCCGATGCCCCCGGTCATGTCCTGCAGCGCTTCGTAGACATTGGTCTGTTCGAAATCGATCACCTCGGCGCCGAAGCGCTTGGCGAGCGCGAGCCGGGTCGGGAAATGGTCGATCGCGATCACCCGCGACGCGCCCATGATGAATGCCGATTGCACCGCGAACAGCCCGACCGGACCACAGCCCCATACCGCGACGATGTCACCGGGCTCGATCTCGGCATTTTCGGCCGCCATCCAGCCGGTCGGCAGAATGTCGCTCAAGAACAGCACCTTGTCGTCATCGACGCCATCGGGGATGACGATCGGGCCGACATCGCTGAACGGCACGCGCACATATTCGGCCTGCCCGCCCGAATAGCCGCCGGTCATATGGCTATAGCCGAACAGCCCGGCCATCGGCTGGCCGTAAGCGGTCGCGGCGATGTCTTGGTTGTCGGCCGGCAGACCGTTTTCGCAGGCGGAGAATTGCTTGTGGCCGCAGTGATAGCAGCTGCCGCACGAAATGGTGAAGGGCACCACCACGCGCTGCCCCTTTTTTAGCGTCGATTTGGGGCCGGTTTCGACGACTTCGCCCATGAATTCATGGCCGAGAATGTCGCCCTTCTGCATCGTCGGGATATAGCCATCGTAGAGATGCAGGTCCGACCCGCAGATCGCCGTCGACGTCACGCGGATGATCGCGTCGCGCGGGTTCAGAATTTCGGGATCGTCGACATTATCGACGCGCACGTCATGCTTGCCGTGCCAGGTGAGCGCCTTCATGCCGATCGTTCCTCGTGCAGGCGGCGGTTGCGCGCGCCGGTCGCGATCTCGCCGGTTTCCATCAATTGCTTGAACCGGCGCAGATCGCGGCGCGCCTGGATCGCGGGCTCGCGCTGGAAGAATTTGGCGATCGCGCGGCCGATGAAGCCGCCGGGGGGATCATAGGTGAGCGTGACGCTCACCACCGTGCCACGCGCGCCCGCGTCGTGGAAATCGACACGCCCGCTATTGGGCACGTCGGCGCCCGGCGCCGAGGTCCAGCAGATGAACGCGCCGTCGCATTCCTGGGTGACGACGGCTTTCCATTCGACGCGGCCGCCGCCGGGCGCCTTCACCACCCAATGCGATTGCTTGTCGTCGATGATGTCGATGCGTTCGACATTTTCCATGAAGGTCGCGAGATTCTGGAAATCGCGCCAAAAGGCATAGAGTTCGCGCGGGCGGCGGTTGATCGTCACCGATCGGCCGATCACTTGATCGCCATGCGCGCCGGGCACGCCTTGCTTGCGCGCCGCCGCCTCGTCCGCATGCCGCGCGGCGCCGAGCGGCGCGTCATCGCGCCGCTGGTCGAGCGTTTCCGCCACCGGTCCTCTCCCTTGCTGCTACGGGGGAGAAAGCGCGCGAGAAGCGGGCGTGTTCCGCTTTATTTGCTCGGGCCGACTATCGGGCGCGGTGGGCGAGACGCGCGGCACTCAATCCTCCCCGTTTACGGGGAGGGGGACCATTTGCCGTAAGGCAAATGGTGGAGGGGGCGGGCAAAGGGTGAATAACGCGCCGAGAAGCCCGCCCCCTCCGTCACGCCTTCGGCGTGCCACCTCCCCGTGAACGGGGAGGATTTGCGATTACCCGCGCGGCAGCGGCGCCTCGACGCCCTCGGGCAGCGGCTTCATGCGGTACGGCAGGCTGATCGCATAAAGCCCCAATCCCAGCAGCACGAGCAGCGACACGATCGTGCTGATGAACCGCCCCTGTTTGAAGCTGCCGTCGGTGCCGAAGGGATGCGCGAGCCGCGCCGCGAAATAGACCGCGCTCACCGCCCAGAGCCACAGGCTCGATCCCTCGGTGAGCTCGATCAAGCCGATCAGAATCAGCACGAACGGCGTATATTCGGCGAAATTGGCGTGCGCCCGGCTGCGCGCGAGCACGCGCGCGTTGCCGCCATCGCCCAGCCCGCCGCCGATCGCCGAGCGCGACTGGCCCGCGCGAATCGCCAGCCAGCAATTGATGAGCGCCGCCGCCCCGGCGGTGGTGAGCGTGATCGGCAAGATGATCGACATGTTTCTCCCCTTCCCGCCCCTCATGCCAAGCCCCGCGCGCGCGAGCAACGGCGGCGACGCCCCCTTGCGCGCCGCTTGCATTTTGGCGCCGAACGGGTATAGGCGCGCGCTTCGCGATGCGCTTGGCCGCACCCGGGCTGTGGCGGCCGATCCGCCGCGCGCTTGGATTCGGTCGACCATCGACTTCAGGTTCAACTTAAACAGTCAAGGTGCCGAAATGGCCGTTCCGAAGCGAAAGACCACGCCCTCCAAGCGCGGCATGCGCCGCTCGCATGACGCGCTCACCCCGCAGGCATTCCAGGAATGCCCCAATTGCGGCGAGTTGAAGCGCCCGCACGTGGTGTGCCACGCCTGTGGTTTTTACAACGGTCGCGAGATCGTCTCGATCGGCGGCTAAATCCACCGGCTAAGGGGGACTGGGTGGCGCAGCTGATCGCGATCGATGCGATGGGCGGAGACGAGGGGCTGGCGGTGATGCTCGCCGGCGCCGCGCGCGCGTGCGTCAAGGCGCCCGAGGCGCGCTTCCTGCTGGTGGGTGACGAAGCCGCGATCGCCGCCGCCCTCCCCGCCCATCCCGGCCTCGCCGAGCGCGCGCGCGTCGTCCACGCGCCCGACGTCATTTCCTCGAGCGAACGCCCGAGCGCCGCGCTGCGTCGCGCCAAGACCACCTCGATGGGCGTCGCGATCGAGCTGGTGAAGCGCGGCGAGGCGCATGCCGCCGTTTCCTCGGGCAATACCGGCGCGCTGATGGCGATCGCCAAGGTCGCGCTGCGCACCCTGCCCGGCATCGACCGCCCCGCGCTCGCCGCGACCATGCCGACGCTGGGCGAGAATGACGTGGTGATGCTCGATCTGGGCGCCAACACCGAGTGCGACGCCGCCAATCTCGTCCAATTCGCGGTGATGGGCGCGGCTTATGCGCGCACCAGCTTCGATCTCGCCGCGCCGCGTGTCGCGTTGCTCAACATCGGCACCGAGGACATGAAGGGCACCGACATCATTCGCGAGGCCGCCGCCGCGCTCAAGGCCGCGACGCTGCCGCTCGATTTCCGCGGCTTCGTCGAGGGCAACCGCCTGTCGCACGGCGATCTGGACGTGATCGTGTGCGACGGTTTTTCGGGCAATATCGCGCTCAAGACCGCCGAGGGCACCGCCAAATTCGTCGCCGATCTGTTGAAGCGCGCGTTCCGCTCGTCGCTGCGCTCGAAGCTCGGCTTTCTCATCTCGCGCCCCGCGACCCAGCTGCTGCGCGATCATCTCGACCCCAACAACCATAATGGCGCCGTTTTTCTGGGGTTGAACGGCGTCGTCGTGAAAAGCCATGGCGGCGCGAACGAACTGGGGGTAGCGCATGCCATCGCGCTCGCCGCCAAGCTGGTGCGCGACGATCTGATCCGGCGGATCAGCGACGATCTGGGTAATTTCGAGGCCAAAGCAGCATGACGCTTCGCGCAGTGATCACCGGCACGGGTTCGGCGCTCCCGGCCCGGCGGGTGACCAATGCCGAGCTCGCCGAGCGAGTCGATACCTCCGACGAATGGATCGTCGAGCGCACCGGCATCCGCGCGCGCCATATCGCGGGCGAAGGCGAGACGACGTCGAGCCTTGCCGCCGAGGCTGCGCGCCGCGCGCTGGAAGCCGCCGGGCGCGACGCGGCGGCGGTCGATCTGATCGTGCTCGCGACCGCCACCCCCGACCAAACCTTTCCGGCGGCGGCGACCAAGGTGCAGCACGCGCTCGGCATCGCCGATTGCGTCGCGTTCGACGTGGGCGCGGTTTGCTCGGGCTTTCTCTACGCGCTGCAGGTCGCTGAAAACATGGTGCGCGCGGGATCGGCCAAATGCGCGCTGGTGATCGGCGCCGAGACCTTCAGCCGCATCCTCGATTGGGAGGACCGCGCGACCTGCGTGTTGTTCGGCGACGGCGCCGGGGCGATCCTGCTCGAGGCGGAAGAGGGCGAGCGCGGCGTGCTCGCGAGCAAGCTCCACGCCGACGGGCGCTACAACGATCTCCTCTATGTCGATGGCGGCCCCTCGACCACGGGCACCGTCGGCAAGCTGCGGATGAAGGGGCGCGAGGTGTTCCGCCACGCGGTCGTCAATCTCGCCGCGGTGATGGAGGAAGTGCTCGCGGGCGCGGGCTTCACCCCGGCCGATGTCGATTGGGTGGTGCCGCACCAGGCCAACGCCCGCATCCTCGACGCGACCGCCAAGAAGCTCGGCCTGCCGCCCGAGCGCGTGGTGGTGACGGTCGACATCCACGCCAACACCTCGGCCGCCTCGGTCCCGCTCGCGCTCGACACGGCGGTGCGCGACGGGCGGATCAAGCGCGGCGATCTGATCGTGCTCGAGGCGATGGGCGGCGGTTTCACCTGGGGCGCCGCCCTGATTCGGTACTGAATCTTCGTAACGCCTGCGTTACTTACTATTGTGCCCCCTTTGACCTGTGTTAGGAAAGTGTCGGGAAAATCAGGGGGGAATCGGGCATGGCGTCCGCAGGCACACTCACGAGAGCCGATCTCGCCGAAGCGCTGCACCGCGCGGTGGGCCTATCGCGGCTCGATTCGGCGCGGCTGGTCGAGCAGATCCTCGAGCATATGTGCACCGCGCTCGCCAATGGCGAGAATGTGAAGATTTCGGGCTTCGGCACGTTCGTGCTGCGCCACAAGGGCGAGCGGATCGGGCGCAATCCCAAGACCGGGGTCGAAGTGCCGATCGCCCCGCGCCGCGTGCTCACGTTCCGCGCGAGCCAGATGATGCGCGACCGGATCGTCAGCGCCAGCTGACATGGCCGAGCGGCCCAGCGAACGTCCAAGGGAACGCGCGAGCGAAAAAGCCGCGAGCGCCTATCGCACGATCGGCGAATTGGCGCAGGAAACGGGCATCGCGCGCCACATCTTGCGCTATTGGGAAAGCCGCTTCCCACAGCTGCGGCCGCTGACCCGCGCGGGCGGGCGGCGCTATTACAGCCCCGAAGACGCGGCACTGGTGCGCCGCATCCAGGCGTTGCTCCATCATGAGGGCTATACGATCCGCGGCGTCCAGGCGCTGCTCGCCGCCGAAGCCAAGCAGCACAGCCGCCCCGACATCCGCGCGGTGCGCGACGCGCTGGTGGCGGCGCTAGCGGCGGACGAGGTTTAACGCGCGGCCGCGACTCGTGAGCTGCCGACGCAGGCACATGCCGCGCATCGGTTCCCCAGCCCTCAAGCGGCTTCCTCGATCACCTCTTCCTCGTCGAGCGTCAGCCCGTCGTCATCGGCATAGCCCTCGGCGGGTGCCTGCTCGTCGAGGGGCACCGGCTTGCCCTAGGCGGCCGCGGCGAGTTCGGCGAGCGCCAGCTTGCGCGCTTGCCAAAACCCCTCGAAATCGTCCGCGCGCAGCAACGCCGGCTCGATCAGATGCGACCGCAGAATATCGTCGAGCGCGGCGGGCGACAGGCCGTGCCGCTCCTCGATCCGCGCGAGATATTGGCTCGGCGCGCTGCCGCCGATCGCGATGTTGGTGCCCTTCGAGAGCGCGGTCTTGTTGATGATGCTGTTGTAGCGCTGGGGCGGGATGCCCCGTTTCTCGCACCAAGCGCGCGGGAAGATATGGTGGATGTCGAGCGCGTCCGAAAAGACCGTCATCGTCTCGACGCGCTTGCCGGTCACGCGCCAAGGGGCCACGCTCTCACCCACTAATTGGCCGGCGCCGCAGTGCCGCGATAGCGATCGAACCAGGCGAGGATCGCGCTGGCCTTGGCCGCCGATTGCGAGGGGCGGCTGGTGAAGCCGCCATGGCTCGCGCCGGGCACCTTGACCAAGGCCGTCGGCACGCCGGCGATCTGGAGCGCGGCATAATATTGCTCGCTCTCGCTCACCGGGGTGCGATAATCCTGGCTGCCGACCACGACCAAGGTCGGCGTCTTGACGTTGCCGACCAGGCTCAGCGGCGATCGGTTCCAATAGCTGAGGGGATCTTCCCAGGGCAGTTTCGAGAACCAATAGCGCGACGTGAACAGCGTATTGTCCATCGTCAGCGCCTCGCTGATCCAGTTGATCACCGGCTTCTGCGTCGCCGCCGCCTTGAAGCGGTTGGTCTTGCCGACGATCCAAGCCGTCAGCACCCCGCCGCCCGATCCGCCGGTGACGAACAGATTGTTCGGATCGGCGACGCCTTCCTTGATCGTCGCGTCGACCGCGCCCATCAGATCGTCATAATCCTGGCTCGGATAATTTTTGTCGATCAGATTGGCGAATTCGGCGCCATAGGAGGTCGAGCCGCGCGGGTTGGTCCACAGCACCGCATAGCCGCCGGCGGCGTAGAGCTGCACGTCGGTCGAGAAGGTCGGGCCATAGGCCGAGTGCGGGCCGCCGTGAATCTCGAGGATCAGCGGCACGCGCGTCCCCGGCTGCCAGCCCGGGGGCGTCGCGAGCCAGGCGTCGATCGGCCGGCCGTCGGGCGCGGTGACGGCGATCTTGCGCACCGGCGCGAGCGTCTTGGACGCGGTCATCACCTGGTTGAGATCGGTCAAGCGGCGCGGCGTGCCGCCGCTCGTCACCCACACATCGGCGGGCGCGGCGCCGTCGCCGCCGGTGTAAGCGATCGTGCCGGTGCGCGAGACCGAAAAGTCGCCGCCGGTATAGGGCCGGTCGAGCCCGCCCCCGGCGAGATTCTCCGCGAGCACGGTCGCGCGCCCGTCCAGGCCGATGCGCGCCAGCTTGCGCCGGCCCTTGTCGTCATAAGTCGCATAAAGCGCCCGGCCGTCCGCCGCCCATTGCGCATCCTCGATCGAGCGATCGAGCGAAGCGGTGAGCGAGCGCGGATCGGCGGCGCGCGCATCGCCGACGTAGAGCTCGGCATTGGTGTACGCCCGGCGCTTGTCGTCGAAGCCGATCCAGGCGATGCGATTGCCGTCGCTGGAGAAGCGCGGCGCCTCGTCGGGGCCATCGCGGCTGGTGAGCGTCCGCAGCGCGCCCGAGGCGACATCGACGGCGATGACTTCGGAGTTCAGCACCTGCCGCTCGGCGTCGGGGCCGCGAATCGCGGAGAAGAGGATCGTGCGGCCATCCGCGCTCCACGAAAGCGGGCCGCCATCGTCGAACTTGCCGAACGTGAGTTGTTGCGCGGCGCCGCCGGTTGCCGACACCACGAACAAATGGTCATAGCCCGGCTTGCGATAGCCGGGGCCGTCGTTGCGATAGGTGACGCGCTCGATCACTTCGAGCGGCTCGGCCCATTTCGCGCCTTCGGGCTTGGCGGGCGCCTTGCCGAGCGTGCTCGGCTCGCCGGCGACCGTCGCGATATAGGCAAGGCGCGTGCCGTCGGGCGACCAGGCGAGGCTGTTGGGATCGCCGGGCAGGTTGGTCACCCGCGCGCTCGCGCCGCTGTCGAGCCAGCGGACGAACAGCTGCGCGCGCTCGCCATCGCTCGCGACATAAGCGATGCGCGTGCCATCGGGCGACCAGCGCGGGCTGGCGCCATTGGCGGCGAAAGGCGATTGCCGGCCGCTCGCCACGTCGATCAACCAGAGCGACGATTGCATCCGATCGGTCATGATGTCGCCGCTGCGCCGCACATAGACGATCGTGCGCCCGTCGGGACTGATCTGCGGATCGGCGGCGATCGACAGGCCGAACAAATCGGCGCCGGTGAATTTGCGCGTCGGGCCATCGGCGGGCGCGGCATTGGCCTGCTGCTGGGCGGTGGCGGGCGCGTCGAAGGCGGGCAGGACGAGCGTGGCGCAGGCGAGGAGCAGAGCGATAGGGCGCATGAAAAACTCCGGCTTGTTCAGGGCAATGAAGCGCGATCGGGCGGCGAGCGCAAGCGCCACGTTGCGGCGACGCGGCCCCGGCCAGGCGGCGCGGCGGTCGTCGTCATTCGGTCCGAAAGTCACGCTTGCTTTGCCGTTGTCCCGCGTCGCCGCGCTGCTAAGCTCGCGTCAAAATCACGATGACGGATGGGGTGGGGAATGGCGCATCGCTCGAAATTCGTGGCGGTTCTTTTGGCGGTCGGCGCCGCGGGCGGCGCCGCCGCGCAGGAGGAGCGCCCCGCCCCGCCCCCGCCCGCCCAGGGCGAAGAGGCGTTCTTCACCGGGCTGAGCTGGCGCAACATCGGCCCCAATCGCGGCGGCCGCTCGATCGCGGCGGCGGGCAGCGCGGCGCGACCCAATGAATATTTCTTCGCGGCGACCGGCGGCGGGCTGTGGAAGACCACCGATGGCGGCACGAGCTGGTCGCCGGTCACCGATGGCAAGATCGATACGGCGGCGGTGGGCGGCGTCGCGGTGTGCGAGGCGAACCCCGACATCGTCTACCTCACCACCGGCGAGACCGAGCTGCGCGGCAACATCCTGCCCGGCAACGGCGTCTATAAGTCGGTGGACGCGGGCAAGAGCTGGAAGAAGATCGGCCTGGCGCAAGTCCAGAATTTTTCGCGCGTGCGGATCGACCCCAAGAATTGCGACACGGCGTTCGTCGGCGGGTTCGGCCATTATGGCGCGGAGAATGCCGATCGCGGCGTCTACAAGACCACCGACGGCGGCGCGACCTGGCGCAAGCTGCTTTACCGCGACCCGCGCAGCGGCGCGGTCGACATCGCGATCGACCCCACCAACCCCAACACCGTCTATGCCGCCCTCTGGGAAGCCTGGCGCAAGCCCTGGGGGATGAGCTCGGGCGGGCCGGGCAGCGGCTTGTTCAAGAGCACCGACGGCGGCGAGCATTGGACCGAGCTGACGCGCGCGCCGGGCCTTCCCGCGACCGGCCTGGTCGGCAAGATCGGCGTCGCCGTCTCGCCCGCCGATCCCAATCGCGTCTATGCGATGATCGAGCATCAGGACGGCGGCCTGTTCCGCTCGGACGATGCGGGCCAGCATTGGACGCGCGTCAACGACAGCCGCGATCTCCGCCAGCGTGCTTTCTATTACACGCGCCTCACCGCCGATCCGAAGCTGAAGGACCGCGTCTATGTTCTGAACGTCGATTTCTGGCGCTCGGAAGATGGCGGCAAGAGCTTCGCCAAGATCAAGGTGCCGCATGGCGACAATCACGACCTATGGATCGCCCCAAATGACAATCTACGGATGATCCAGGCGAATGACGGCGGCGCGAACGTCTCGGTGAACGCGGGCAAGAGCTGGACCCGTCAGACTTTCCCCACCGCGCAAATCTATCGCCTGGCGATCAGCAGCCACCAGCCCTATTTCGCTTGCGGCGGGCAGCAAGACAATAGCACCATCTGCGTGCCGTCCAAGGACTGGAAGCACGTGAACGTGCTCGGCGGCCAATATGGCTTCGCGGTCGGCGGCGGCGAGAGCGGCTATGTGGCGAACGATCCGGCCAATCCCAACATCTTCTACGCGGGCAGTTACGGCGGCAATTTGGAGCGGTTCGATTACGCGACCGGCCAGGGCCGCACGATCAACGTGCTGCCGGACAATCCGATGGGCTATTCGGCGTCCGACATCCGCGAGCGCTTCCAATGGACCTATCCGATCGTCTTCGATCCCAAGGACCCCAAGACGCTCTACGTTGCCTCGCAGCACGTCTGGCGGACGCGCAACGAAGGGCAGAGCTGGGAGCGGATCAGCCCCGACCTGACGCTCCATGATCCCGCGACGCTCGGGCCCTCGGGCGGGCCGATCACGCGCGATCAGACGGGCGTCGAGACCTATGCCACCATTTTCGCGCTCGCCCCCTCGCGGCGCGAGGCGGGCGTGATCTGGGCGGGGTCCGACGACGGCCTCGTCCATGTGACCCGCGACGGCGGCGCGACCTGGACGAACGTGACGCCCCCGGCGCTGCCCAAATATCTGAAGATCACCACGATCGAGGAGTCGCCGCACGAGCCCGGCACCGCTTATCTCACCGGCCACCGCTTCCTGCTCGACGATTTCCGGCCCCATGTCTTCAAGACGACCGACTATGGCCGGAGCTGGACCGAGATCGCCCAGGGCCTTCCCGCCGACGAGATCGCCCGCTCGATCCGCGAGGACACGGTGAAGCCCGGCCTGCTCTATCTCGGCACCGAGCGCGGGGTGTGGGTGTCGTTCGACGATGGCGGCCGCTGGCACAAGCTCCAGCGCAATCTGCCCGCCGTCCAGGTGTCCGACCTGGCGGTCGCGGGGCATGATCTGGTGATCGCCACCCATGGCCGGTCCTTCTGGGTGATGGACAAGATCGACGTGCTCCGCCAGATCGGGCCTGAGGACCGCGCCGCCGACAAGGTCCGCCTGTTCGCGCCCGCACCGTCGATCCGCGGCATCGATCAGGGCGTCGCCATCGACTATTTCCTGCCAACGGCGCCCAAGCGCCTGACGCTCGACATTCTCGATGGCGACGGCAAGCTCGTCCAGAGCTTCGCCGGCGCGGCCGAAGCGCCAAAGAAGAAGAAGGAGGGCGAGGAGGAAACGGGCGGCGCGCCGAAGCCGCCCGCCAAGCCCGCGATGAAGGCGGGGCTCAACCGCTTCACCTGGTCGATGCGCTATCCGGGCTTCACCCAGTTCGACAAGATGATCCTGTGGACCAGCCGCAACCGGGGCGTGCTGGCGCTGCCGGGCCGCTATAGCGCGCGGTTGACGGTCGACGGGCAGGCGCGGACCCAGCCGTTCGAGATCCAGCTGGACCCCAGGCTCGCGGGCGTCTCGGCCGAGGCGATCCGCCAGCGCTTCGACCTCGCCCAGGCGATCAGCGCCAAGGTGGGACAGGCGAACGAGGCCATCCTGCTGGTGCGCGGCATCCGCCAGCAAACCGACGCGCTGACGAAGCGAACGCCCGCGCCGCCGCCCGCCGTGGCGACGGCGATCGCGCGGTTGGACGAGCGCATGAGCGCGATCGAGGGCCGAATCTATCAGGTCAAGAACCGCAGCCGGCAAGACCCGCTCAACTATCCGATCATGCTCAACGACAAGCTCGCCGGGCTGATCGGGGTGGTGGAAAGCGCCGAGGCCGCGCCGACCGATCAGACGCGCGCCACTTTCGCCGAACTCTCCGGCCAGCTCGACCAGCGCCTGGCCGCGCTCGACGCGGTGCTGACGGCCGACCTGCCCCCGCTCAACGCCGCGCTGGCGCGGGCCGGGCTGCCCCGGGTCGAACGCAAGCCGCTCCCGCCGAGCGACCCGGCGGCGGACGACGACGATGATGACGAGGAGGCGGAAGAGGAGGAAGCCGAGGACGGCGCTTGATCGGGCGCGGGCGCGCTGGTCGCGCGGCGGCCGCCGCGACGCTGAGTGAAGGTCGATGATGGCCGAGTGGCAATTCTGGATCGATCGCGGCGGCACCTTCACCGATGTCGTCGCGCGTCGGCCCGATGGCACGATCGCCGCGACCAAATTGCTGTCGGAGGCGCCGGGCCATTATGCCGATGCGGCGATCGAGGCGATCCGGCGGCTGACCGGCGGCGCCGATGTGCCGTTCGAGCTGCGGATCGGCACCACCGTCGCGACCAACGCCTTGCTCGAGCGCAAGGGCGCGCCGACCTGCCTCGCGATCACGCGCGGCTTTGGCGACGCCCTGGTGATCGGCCATCAGGAACGCGCCGCGCTGTTCGCGCGCGACGTCGGCCGGCCGCCGCCGCTGTTCGCGCGGGTGGTGGAGATCGACGAACGGATCGGCGCCGATGGCATCGTCCATCGCCCGCTCGATCCCGCGGCCGCGCGCGCGGCGCTGCGAGCCGCGTTCGACGCGGGGCTGCGCGCGATCGCGATCGTGCTGCTCCACGGCTATCGCTTCACCGCGCACGAGGCCGCGCTCGCCGCGATCGCCGCCGACATCGGCTTTACCCAGATTTCGGTCAGCCACCGCGTCGCGCCGCTCATCAAGCTGATCGGGCGCGGCGATACCACGCTGGTCGATGCCTATCTCTCGCCCGTGCTCGCTCGCTATGTCGCCTCGCTGAGCGCGGCGCTGGGGCAAGGCGCCTTGTTCATGCAATCCTCGGGCGGCCTGGTCGATGGCGCGCTGTTTCGCGGCAAGGACGCGATCCTGTCCGGCCCCGCCGGCGGCATCGTCGGCATGGCGGCGACCGCGCGGCAAGCGGGGTTCGACCGCGTGATCGGGTTCGACATGGGCGGCACCTCGACCGACGTGTCGCACTTCGCCGGCCATTATGAGCGCGACAGCGAGACGATCGTCGCCGGCGCCCGCATCCGCGCGCCGATGCTGCGGATTCACACGGTCGCGGCGGGGGGCGGATCGATCTGCCGGTTCGATGGACAGCGCCTGCTCGTCGGGCCGGAATCGGCGGGCGCGGTGCCCGGCCCCGCCTGTTATCGGCGCGGCGGGCCGCTGACGGTGACCGATTGCAACCTGATGCTCGGCAAGCTGCGGCCCGAGCTGTTCCCCGCGCTGTTCGGGCCGGGCGGCGACGAACCGCTCGATCCCGCCGCCACCGCCGCGCGTTTCGCCGACTTCCCGCTCGATCCGCTCGAAGCCGCGCAAGGCTTCGTCGCGGTCGCGGTCGCCAATATGGCGAACGCCATCCGCAAGATTTCGGTCGAGCGCGGGCATGACGTGACGCGCTATACGCTCGCCTGTTTCGGCGGCGCGGGCGGTCAACATGCCTGCCTCGTCGCCGACGCGCTTGGGATGGCGCGGGTGATGATCCACCCGCTCGCCGGAGTGCTCTCGGCCTATGGCATGGGTCTGGCGGACCGCCGCGTGCTGCGCGAGGCGACGCCCGCCCTCGCCTTCGACGACCAGGGCGCGATCGAGGCCGCGACCGAAAGGCTGGCGGAGGAGGCGCGCGCCGCCCTGGTCGCGCAGGGCATCGACCCCGCGACGATCACCGTCGAGCGCCGGCTGCATTTGCGCCGGGGGCAGAGCGATCACGCCATCGAAGTCGCCCTCGCCGCGCCGCCTGAGATGCGCGCGGCGTTCGACGCGGCGCATCGGGCGCAATTCGGCTTTATCGCCACCGCGCCGCTGGTCGTCGACCGGATCACCGTCGAAGCCGTGGCGGCAAGCGCGCCGGTCGACGCGCTGGTCGCGACGCTGCCCACCGAACCGCCCGAAGCGATCGCCACCGTGCCCGTCTATCTGGAGAGCACCTGGCGCGCCACGCCCGTGCTGCGCCGCGACGCGCTTCCCGCCGGCTTTGCGATCGATGGCCCGGCGATCATCGTCGATGCGGTATCGACGACGATGGTCGAGCCCGGCTGGCGCGCGCGGGTCGACGCGATCGGCAATCTGATCCTCGATCGCACTGCCCCGCGCGCCCATGCCGCGATCGGTACCCAGGCCGATCCGGTGCGGCTCGCGATTTTCGCGGGGCTGTTCATGAGCATCGCCGAGGAAATGGGGGCGGCGCTGCAGCGATCGGCGGCGTCGGTCAATATCCGCGAGCGGCTCGATTTCAGCTGCGCGCTGTTCGATGCGCAAGGGAATCTCGTCGCCAACGCCCCGCATATGCCGGTGCATCTGGGATCGATGGGGGAGAGCATCCGCACCGTGATCGCCCGGCGCGGCGGCGGGGCGGACGGGCGCGGCTTGCGCCGGGGCGATGCCTATGCACTCAACGCCCCCTATCGCGGTGGCACGCATTTGCCCGACATCACGGTGATCATGCCCTTGTTCACGCCCGCGGGCGACGCCCCCGCCTGGTTCGTCGCGGCGCGCGGACATCATGCCGATATCGGCGGAATCACTCCCGGATCGATGCCGCCCGACAGCCGATCGATCGAAGACGAGGGCGTGCTGCTCGACGATGTGCTGATCGTCGACGAAGGGCGGTTCCGCGACGCCGAACTGCGCGCCTTGTTGGCGACCGGCCGCTACCCGGCGCGCAACATCGACCAGAATATCGCCGATCTCACCGCGCAGCTCGCCGCCTGCGCGCGGGGCGCCGCCTGCCTGGGCCGCGCGGCGGACGATTACGGCGCCGATGTCGTCAGCGCCTATATGGAGCATGCCCAGGCCAATGCCGACGCGGCCGTCAAACGGCTGATCGCGACGCTTCGCGACGGCGACTTCGCCTATGCGCTGGACGATGGCGCGGTGGTGCGCGTCGCGATCCGCATCGATCGCGCCGGGCGGACGATGGCGGTCGATTTCACCGGCACCAGCGACCAGCGCCCCAACAATTTCAACGCGCCGGCCTCGATCACCCGCGCCGCCGTGCTTTATGTCGTGCGCACGCTGATCGACGAGCCCTTCCCACTGAACGACGGCTGCCTGCGCAGCGTTTCGATCCATATCCCCGAAGGATCGATGCTCAACCCGCGCTATCCCGCCGCCGTCGTCGCCGGCAATGTCGAGACGAGCCAGGTGATCACCGACGCGCTGTTCGGCGCGCTCGGCGCGGTGGCGGCGAGCCAGGGGACGATGAACAACTTCACCTTCGGCAATGATCGCTACCAATATTATGAGACGATCGCCGGGGGATCGGGCGCGGGGCGCGATTTCGATGGCACGCCGGTGATCCAAACGCACATGACCAACAGCCGGCTGACCGACCCCGAGATATTGGAAACGCGCTTCCCGGTGCTGCTGGAGGAATTCTCGATCCGGCGCGGATCGGGCGGCGCGGGCGCGCGGCGCGGCGGCGACGGCGGCACCCGCCGCATCCGCTTTCTGGAGCCGATGACCGCGTGCATCCTCGCCAATCGCCGCGTGGTGCCGCCATTCGGGCTGGCGGGCGGCGAACCGGGCGCGCCCGGCCGATCGAGCGTCGAGCGCGTCGACGGCACCACCGAAATGCTCGGGTCGACCGCCCGCGCCGAGATGCGCGCGGGCGACGTGTTCGTCATCGAAACGCCCGGCGGCGGCGGCTTCGGGGCCGGGTGATGCTCGTTCTGATCGGCATCGCCGTGATCGTCATCGGCTTCGTGTTGCGGATCAATCCGTTGCTGGTGATCATGGCGTCGGCGCTGGCGACGGGCTGGGCATCGGGCCATGCGCCGGCCGAGATCCTCGCCGCCTTCGGCAAGGCGTTCAACGCCAATCGCTTCATCACCCTCATCTATATCGTGCTGCCGGTGATCGGCCTGCTCGAGCGCCACGGCTTGCAGGAGCGCGCGCGGGCGCTGATCGGCTCGATCCGCGGCGCGACCGTCGGGCGGTTGCTGCTCCTCTACTTGCTCTTCCGCCAGCTGACGGCGGCGATGGGCCTCACCTCGATCGCCGGCCCCGCGCAAAGCGTGCGGCCGCTCGTTGCACCGATGGCGGTGGCGGCGGCCGAAAAACAGGGCGAGCCGGCGGGCGGTGACGCGATCCCCGCGCTCGCGGCGGCGACCGACAATGTCGGGCTGTTCTTCGGCGAGGATATTTTCCTCGCGATCGGATCGATCCTGCTGATGAAGGGCGTGCTCGAAACCTATGGCCTGGTGGTCGCGCCGCTCGATCTGTCGCTTTGGGCGATCCCGACCGCGATCGCGGCCTATCTGATCCACGGCTTTCGCTTGTGGCGGCTCGATCGCCGGCTGGCGCGCCGATGATCGGCCATGGCTTTCTCTATGCGCTTGCCGGGGCGATGTTCGCCGCCTTCGCGCTGCTCGGCGCGGCCGACCGGGGCAATGCCAAGCGCTGGGGCAATGCCGGTTTTTACGCGCTGATCGCGCTCAGCTTTCTCGCCGGGGATCGGCTCGGCGATCTCGGCAATGGCGTGCTGGTGCTCGGCCTGGTCGCGATCGCCGGGACGGGATCGATGGGGCGCGGCGCGCGCGCGACGACGAGCACCAGCGAGCGCGCGGCCGAAGCGCGGCGGCGCGGCGACCGGCTGTTCGTGCCCGCGCTGATCATCCCCGTCGTCGCGCTGCTCGGCAGCCTGGCCTTTCTGCCGCCGATCAAGCAGACGGCGCTCGGCCGTGGCGCCGCGCTGCTGGTCGATCCCAAGCAGGCGACCTTGGTCGCGCTGGCGCTGGGCGTGCTGATCGCGCTGGCGATCGGCTATGCCTGGCTGCGCCCGCGCCCGCTGACGCCCTTCGCGGAAGGGTTGCGGCTGATGGATGGCGTCGGCTGGGCGGCGGTGTTGCCGCAGATGCTTGCGAGCCTGGGCGCGGTGTTCCTCCTCGCCCAGGTCGGCGATGTGGTCGGCGGCATCGCGCGACTGGCGATTCCCGAGGGCAGCCTGATCGCGGCGGTCGCGGTCTATGCGCTCGGCATGGCGGCGTTCACGATGGTGATGGGCAATGCCTTCGCCGCTTTTCCGGTGATGTTCGCGGGCATCGGCATGCCGGTGCTGATCCGCCATTATCATGGCGATCCGGCGGTGATCGCGGCGATCGGGATGCTCGCGGGATTTTGCGGAACGCTGATGACGCCGATGGCGGCGAATTTCAACCTGGTGCCCGCCGCATTGCTCGACCTGAAGGACAAAAGCGCCGTCATCCGCGCGCAAATCCCGACCGCGCTGCCGCTGCTCGCGGCGAACATCATGCTGCTCTATTTTCTGGGGTTCCGATGACGCTCGACCATGCCACCGCCGCGCGCTTCGCCAAGCTGACGCGCGCGCATTTGACGCGCGAATGGCCCTATAAGCTCGATCACGTGCTCACCGGCCCCGACGACCTCGCCTTGCCGCGCGCGTTGCACCCGATCTTCCACGGCAGCTTCGATTGGCACAGCTGCGTCCATGGCTGGTGGCAGGTGATGCGGCTGGCCCGGCTCTTTCCCGATCTGCCCGAAACGCCCGCGATCGAAGCGCTGGCCGACGAGAGACTCACCCCCGAACGCGCGGCGGGCGAGCGCGCGTTCCTCGACCGACCGCTGACCGGCGGGTTCGAACGACCCTATGGCTGGGGGTGGCTGCTCGCGCTGCACGGCGAAGTGGCGCGGCGCGCGGATCGCCCCTGGGGCGCGGCGCTCGAGCCGCTGGCGCGCGCCTTCGCCGCGCGCTTCGCGGTCTATCTGCCCAAGCTCGGCTATCCCGTGCGCGCGGGCACCCATGCCAACACCGCCTTCGCGCTGATCCTGGCGCTCGACTGGGCGCGCGATCACGACCCCGCGCTCGCCGCCCTGATCGAGGGTCGAGCGCGGAACTGGTACGCGCTCGACCGCGACTGCCGCCCCTGGGAGCCGAGCGGCGAGGATTTCCTCTCGGCCAGCCTATGCGAAGCGGTGTTGATGCGCGCGGTGCTGGAACCGAGCGATTTCGCCCGCTGGTTCGCCGGCTTCTGGCCCGATCCGCTGGGCGATGCCACCGCCTGCCTGCGCGCGCCCGCCGCCGTGAGCGATCGGCGCGACGGCCGGCTCGCGCATCTCGACGGCGTCAATCTCAGCCGCGCCTGGTGCTGGCGCCGGCTGGCGGACGCGCTGCCCGATCCGGGGGCGGGATACGCGATCGCCGAGGCGCATCTGGCCGCCGCCCTACCCCATCTCGCCGACGATTATATGGGCGAGCATTGGCTCGCGACCTTTGCCCTGCTCGCCTTGGAAGCGCCGTGACCGGCCTGAGCCCCCGGTTCGATTGGATTTTGGAGCCAGCGTCGCCGAAAGCGCGCCGGGCGTTCCTCCAACAAGGAGGCGTTATGCCCGACGCGCTCGTGCCCGTGGCGAAGCACGACAATCAAACCGGCGGGTCACGGACGCCTCGGCCCATTGTCAGGCATGGCCGCCAACGTCACCGCCATCCCCCGCCCAAGGCCCGAAACAGTACCACCTGCAACCGGGCAATGCGCTGCGCCGATTGGGCGCGGAGCAGTTCGGTTTCGAAGGCGGTGCGGCGGGCGTCGAGCGCGATCAGCGGGTTCGCGTCGCCGATCCGTACGCGCGCCTCGGCGCGGCGCGCCGCGGCGTCGGCGTCGGTTTGGGCGGCTCGTAGCGCCGCGCCGCGCGCGACCTCGGCATTCAGGTCGGCGAGCGCGGTCTCGGTCTCGCGTAGCGCGCGGAGCCATAGCGCGTCGAACTGGGCGAGCGCGGCGTCTTGATTGGCGCGCTGGAACGCGATCCGCGCTTTCACGCGCGCGGGGTTGACGAACGCCCAGCTGATGAGCGGGGTGACGAACGCATCGACCCCGCCCGCGATCAGCCCCGCCGAGGCGCCGAGCGAGACGCGCGGATAGATTTCGGCCGTCGCCACCTTCACGCGCGCGGCGGCGGCGGCGAGGCGACGTTCGGCCTCGCGCAGATCGGGCCGGCGGGCGAGCAGCGCCGCGCCGTCCCCCAGCGGGAGCGGCGCGCGGATCGCCGGCGGGCGCGGGCAGTCGATCACGACGGCCTCGGCGGGGGGCAGCCCCTCCAGGTTCGCGAGCAAATAGCGCGCGCGCTTCGCCTCGGCGGCGATCGGGGGCAGCGTCGCCTCCAGCCGCGCGCGCAACTGGCGTGCCTGGGCGAGTTCGAGCGGCGATACCTCGCCGGCGCGGAGCTGCTCGGCGACCGCCGCGACCTGGCGGCTTTGCAGCGCGATCTGGCGCCGAACGACCCCCGCCAGCACGCCCGCCGAACAGAGATCGAGATAGGCGCCGACGGTATCGGCGACCACCGCCACCCGCACCCCGTCGCGCACCGCCGCGACCGCCTCGGCATCGGCGCCAGCCGCCGCCGCCTGGTTGCGCAGGCGCCCGAACAGATCGACCTCCAAAGCGACCTCGCCGCCAAGCTCGAAGCTCGATTTGGGCACCGAGGTGGTGGTCGGCTGATTGACCCCCAAAGTCGTCGGGCTCGCGCCGCTTTCGAGGACGAGATCGGGCGTGCGGTTGGCGTTGGCGAGCCGGCTGTTCGCGCGGGCGGCTGCCAAATTCGCGGCGGCGACGCGCAGATCGCGATTGGCGGCGAGCGCGCGGGCGACGTGGGCGTCGAGCGTGGCGTCGTCGAACAAGCGCCACCAATCGTCGGGCAGCGGCGCGGCGGCGCCCGCCTCGGCGAACGGCCCCATCGCGGCTGTGGGCGGCGTCGGCGCGACCGAGGGCGCGTTGGGCGTCGCGCAGCCAGCGAGCACCAGCGCGAGGATCAGCGCCCGCCTCATGCGCCGCGCCCCCGTCCGAAGCGCAGATAAAGTGCTGGCATCAGCAACAGGTTGAGCGCGGTCGAGCTGATCAGACCGCCCAGGATCACCAGCGCCATCGGATGCTCGATCTCCTGCCCCGGCACGTCGCCGCGCACGACGAGCGGCAGCAGCGCCAGCGCGGCGCACCCCGCCGTCATCAGGATCGGCACCAGCCGCTCCTCGGCGCCGCGCCGCGCCAGCGCCGGGCCGAAGGACACGCCTTCCTCGATTTCGAGCTGGCGATAATGGCTGAGCAGCATGATGCCGTTGCGCGCGGCGATGCCCAGCACGGTCACGAACCCGACCAGCGCGCCGAGCGACAGCGCGCCACCTCCCACGGCCACCGCCGCGACGCCGCCGACCAGCGCGAAGGGCAGGCTGAGCGCGACCAGCGCGACGATGCGCGCCGCGCGGAATTCGAGCCAAACGAGGAACAAGATGCCGGCCAAGCACGCGAGCGCGAGCAGGCCGAGCTGCTGGCGCGATTGCTGGAGCGCCTGCCACTCGCCCAGGAATTGCGGGTAATAGCCCGCCGGCATCGGCAAGCCGCGCACCCGCGCCTCAACGGCTCCCGCGACGCGTGCGAGATCGGCGCCGGCGGCGATGTTCATCGTCACGTCGATGCGCCGCGAACCTTTCTCGCGCTTGATCTCGTTCGCGGCGGGCTGGACCGTCACGCGGGCGAGATCGCCCAATCGCAGCGTCGCCCCCGCCTGGCCCGGCACCGTCCCCGGCGCCGCGATCGGCAGCGCGCGCAAGGCGGCAAGGCTCGCGCGCGCTTCGGGCGGGCTCCACAGCGCGACCTCGAAGCTTTTCTGGTCGCGGTAAATTTCGCCGACGCGCGTGCCGCCGATGAACGTGGCGGCGGTGCGGCGCAGCTCGCCCGCCGTCAGCCCGGCGAGCGCGAGCATCTCGGGGCGCGGCTCGATCTGGATTTGCGGGATCAGGCTTTGTTGTTCGACCTTCAAATCCTTGACGCCGGGCACATCGGCGACGCGCCCCTTCACCTGCTGGGCGAGCGACCGCAGCTCGCCAAGCTCGGGGCCGTAGAGGCGGACGACGACGGTCGCGCCAGCGCCGGTCAGCACTTCCTTGATCCGCTCGCGCAGATAAGTGAGCACGTCGCGCTGGAGGCCGGGATAGCCCGCGATCGCGGCTTCGATGCGGCGCACGCTCGCGTCATAGGGCGTGCGCTCGTCGAGGCTGATCCAGAGTTCGGTGAAATTGGGGCCGTACACCTCGTCGCCCTGCTCGGCGCGGCCGATATGGCTGCCGAAATTGCGCACGCCCGGGATCGCGGTCAGCTCCTTGGCGGCGCGGATCGTGATGCGGTCCATCGCCGCGATCGAGGTGCCCGGCTTTTCGACGAAGTGCATCAGAAAATCGGTCTCGCGAAAGGCGGGCAGGAATTCCTGGCGCAGCGTCAGAAAGCCCAGCGCCGAGACGCCGAGCCCCAGCGCCACCGCCCCCGCCGCCAGCCGTCCGCGCGGCAGGATCGGGTCGAGCAGCCGGGCATAACGCGCGCGCAGGCCCACCACCCAGCCGGGCTCGCGCCGCGCCGCCGATCGCGGCAGCAGCCACAGCGCCATCGCCGGCGTGACGGTCAGCGCGACCAAAAGCGAGGCGGCGATCGCGACGATATAAGCGAGCGCGAGCGGGCGGAAGAAACTGCCCGCCACCCCGCCCAGGAAGAACACCGGCAGGAACACCAGCATCACGATCAGGCTGGCGAAAACGACCGCGCTGCGCACCTCGAGGCTCGCCGCCAGCACCACCGCGAGCGGCGGGCGCGGCGCGGGCTCGGCGGCCTCCAGCCGCAGGCGACGGCCGATATTTTCGACATCGATGATCGCATCGTCGACGATCTCGCCGAGCGCGATCACCAGCCCCGCGATCACCATCGTGTTGATGCCGATGCCGAACCAGGCGAGCGCCAGCGCGGCGCCGACCAGCGAGAGCGGGATCGCCGCCAGGCTGATGACGGCCGCGCGCCAATCGCGCGTGAACAGGATCAGGATCGCCGCGACGAGCAGGCAGCCGATCCACAAAGCCTCGCGCAAATTGGCGAGCGCGCGTTCGATGAAGCTCGCCGGGCGGAAGATGGTGCCATCGACGGTGATGCCCTTGAGCGCCGGTCGCAGCTCGGCGAGCGCCTGGTCGACGCCGCGCGTCAACTCAAGCGTGTTGGCGCCCTGTTGCTTTTCGACGATCAGCAACAGACCCGGTCGCCCGTCGATGATCGCGTCGCCGATCGGCTGGGCGAAGCCATCGGTCACGCGCGCGACGTCGCCGATGCGGATCGGCGCGCCGCCGACCGAGCGGATCACCGCGCGCGCGAGATCGGGCGCGGCGGCGATGCCGGCCACATGGCGCACCGCGAGCCGCTGATTGGGCGTGTCGACGAAGCCGCCGCCCGCCACCACCACCGCGTCGCCCGCCGCGCGCTGGACATCGGCGAGGGTTAGGTTGGCGGCGGCGAGCTTGGCGGGATCGACCTGTATCTGAAGCTGGCGATCGCGCGCGCCCCACATGGCGACATTGGCGACGCCCGGCACCGCCATCAGCCGCGGGCGGATCGTCCAGCGCGCGAGCTCGGTCATCGCCATCTGGTCGAGCGTGTTCGATGAAAGCCCGATCTTCATCGCGCGGCTGGTGGCCGAGAGCGGCGGCAGCAGCACCGGCGGGCGCACGG
Organism: Proteobacteria bacterium SG_bin5; assembly: GCA_002083475.1. Taxonomy (GTDB): domain Bacteria; phylum Pseudomonadota; class Alphaproteobacteria; order Sphingomonadales; family Sphingomonadaceae; genus Sphingomonas. The sequence continues at coordinate 904 of LWDI01000070.1, read as the reverse complement.
CGGCGGGCAGCCGGGGGGCAACGGTCGCGAGCCGTTCCTGCACCAATTGCCGCGCGCGGATCGGGTCGCTGCCCTCCTTCATCAGCAGCACGACCGACGACAGCCCGAGCACCGATTTGGAGCGCAGCGTCGCCAGCCCGGGCACGCCGTTCACCGCCGTTTCGATCGGCACGGTGACGAGCGCTTCGACCTCTTCGGTCGAGAGCCCCGGCGCCTCGGTCTGCACCTCCACGATCGGCGGCGCGAATTCGGGGAAGACGTCGAACTTGGCCTGCGTCGCGGCGCGCAGCCCGAGCAGCGTCAGCACCAGCGCGGCGGCGAGGACGAGCGCGCGCTGGCGCAGCGAAAAGCCGATGAGCGCGGCGAGCATGGCTATTTGGTGCCGAACTCGGTGCCGAACAATTCGGCGGCGCCCGCGGTCACGACGCGCGCGCCCGGCGCCGGCCCGCGCGCGAGCGACGCGCGGTCGCCCGCGATCCGCGACACCTCCACCCGGCGGCGCTCGAAGGCGTTGGGGGCGGTTTCGACATAGACCCATTCGCCGCCGTTGATGTCGGTCAGGATCGCCGACGCGGGCACGCTCAGCGCGCCCTCGGCGCCGCCGCCCCTGAGCGGCAATTCGACGAGCACGCGTTGGCCGAGGCTGAAGCCGGCGGCGCGCGGCAGCGCGAAATAGCGATCGATGCTCGCCGCCCCCGGCGTCGCGGTCGGCGGCCCCGCGACCGGGCGCGCCGAAACCGCGCCGCCCCCTGCGAGCGGGCGAACCAGCGCGTTCGCGTCAGCCATGAGGTGTTGCGCATCGCCCCCGGCGAGCGCCGCGCGGACCCAGAGCGCGCCGCTCTGCCCCAGCCGGGCGATTGCGGGGCCGAGCAGCCGGCGCTGATCGCGCGCGACCTGGCGCGCG